>NZ_JAWOWA010000004.1:261851-330396 GCF_033340195.1 Vibrio sp. 1457 | reverse complement strand
ATCTTCCTGAGTTTAGTGAAGAAGACGCATTGGCGTCTATGGCGGATGAGCCGGAGTTAGAAACGTCCGAGTCCGTTAAGCCAGAACAAGTTGAAGCCGACTTGCCAACTGAATCAGAAGATGAATTCAATTTTGATGAGCTAGATCTTCCTGAGTTTAGTGAAGAAGACGCATTGGCGTCTATGGCGGATGAGCCGGAGTTAGAAACGTCCGAGTCCGTTGAGCCAGAACAGGTTGAAGCCGACTTGCCAGCTGAATCAGAAGATGAATTCAATTTTGATGAGCTGGATCTTCCTGAGTTTAGTGAAGAAGACGCATTGGCGTCTATGGTGGATGAGCCGGAGTTAGAAACGTCCGAGTCCATTGAACTAGAACAAGTTGAAGCCGACTTGCCAACTGAGTCCGAAGAAGAGTTCAATTTTGATGAGCTCGATTTGCCAGAGTTCAGCGAAGAAGATGCCTTGGCGTCGATGGAAGAAGAGCCAGAATTACCGAGCTCTGAGACTGCAGATATAGAACCAATCTCCGGTGAGGATGAAGAGTTAAGTTTTGACGACCAAGATCTTCCAGAGTTCAATGAGGAAGATGTTCTCGCGTCAATGAACGAGGGTGCGTCAGAGAGCCCTAAGGTTGAAGCAGAGACATCGAGACCAGCTATTCAAGCCGATAACGATCATGATGCTTTGTTTGAAGTATTTGCGCAGCAAAACGGCTTTGATACTGACCCAGAAGTGCAGCCAACAGCGACAGAGGGTGAGCCGCTCAGTAATTTGGATGATGAATCATCAATGGCTAACCTTCTTGCGGAAGACGCAAACTCAGAAGTATTTGAAGGTAAACTAGACAGTGACACCATCGCAAGTGCAGGTATGGATTTTGAAACCATGCTTGATGTTGGAGATGATTGGGATGGCTTTAAACCCGCTGCTGATAACGTAAGTTCTACTGAAGAAGTGCCTGAGGACCAGCGTGATGTTTGGAATTCGAGTGATGCACTAAGTCAGCCAGAGATCGCGCAAGAAAACTGGGCAGAGCAAAGCGACTTGGATGACTTCGACCCGAAGAAAAATCAATTTATGACGATTGATGAATTGATGGCTCAGGTCGACAGAGAAGGTGGTGAGTTCGAAGAAGAAGACCTTAAGCTCGATGTCGGATTGAACGAGTTTCCAGATGTTATCGGCGAGATCGGCGATATTGACGTAGATAACAATGCTGAAGCGGCTGGGAAACTGGATTTGGCTAAAATCTATCTCGAGATGAACGATTCTCAAGGGGCGATTAAACTACTAGAAGAGGCGATTGTTTACGGTGAGGATGATATTCGCCGCGAAGCAAAAAGCCTGATTGATGCCATTAATGGCCGATAAACCGAAACAAAAGGGTAGCGTTTGCTACCCTTTTTGTGTCCCGTTAGTAGGATGCTACCTTTATGTCACCCTTGGTGAAACTGGCAACTTGAGGTGACTTGAGTATATACTTCCCGCCCCATTTTAGAGTTCGAAGGTTAAGATGAGAATCGCATTAGGTATCGAGTACAACGGTACAAACTACTTTGGTTGGCAGCGCCAAAGAGAAGTGAAAAGTGTCCAAGAAGAGCTAGAGAAAGCATTGTCCGTCGTCGCTAATCACCCAGTTGAAGTTCAGTGTGCTGGTCGGACAGACGCAGGCGTGCATGGCACGGGACAAGTTGTGCACTTTGATACCAACGTTACTCGAAAAATGGTAGCTTGGACCATGGGCGCAAACGCGAACATGCCAAGTGATATAGCGGTTCGTTGGGCTAAGGAAGTTTCAGATGATTTCCACGCAAGATTCTCAGCGACAGCGCGCCGTTATCGTTACATTATTTTCAATCATGCTTTACGTCCAGGCATCCTAAACTCGGGGGTTAGTCACTATCATGGTGAGCTCGACGAGAAAAAAATGCATGAAGCAGGGCAGTTCCTACTTGGCGAAAATGATTTTACGTCGTTTCGCGCGGCGCATTGTCAGTCTCGCAGCCCATTTCGAAACTTGATGCATCTGAACGTTACGCGCCATGGGAACTATGTGGTTATTGATATTAAAGCTAATGCGTTCGTGCATCATATGGTTCGTAATATCACGGGTAGCTTGATAAAAGTTGGACGTGGCGAAGAGAGTCCTGAATGGATCAAGTGGTTATTAGAAGCCAAAGATCGCAAACTAGCGGGTGCAACAGCGAAAGCGGAAGGTCTGTACCTGGTAGATGTAGACTACCCAGAAGAGTTTGGGTTACCTGAAGTGCCGATCGGTCCACTGTTTTTACCAGATAATTTGAACTAATTTTACAAACTTATTTCAAAATATCGGTAGTGTTTACATTGAATGTGAACGGAAAACATACGCTATTTACGATATCAAAAATAGGTACAACCAGTTTTTTATCTACAGTAGCTGCAAGATATGGTTTAATCCGTCGGTATTATGTCGAATTTATATCTTTCGCAATGAAGCGGAAGAGTTGAGAGAAAAGGTCTTCCATGAGTTGGCTTGAAAAGATTTTAGAGAAAAGCAATCTAGTAAGTTCACGCAAAGCTTCTATCCCAGAAGGTGTGTGGACTAAATGTACCTCTTGTGAACAGGTTTTATACCATGCTGAACTAGAGCGTAACTTAGAAGTTTGTCCAAAGTGTAACCATCACATGCGTATGAAAGCGCGTCGTCGTTTGGAAACATTTTTAGATGAAGGTAATCGAGTTGAATTAGGTTCTGAACTTGAGCCACAGGATAAACTGAAATTTAAAGATTCTAAGCGATACAAAGAGCGTATCTCTGCTGCACAAAAAAATAGCGGTGAGAAAGATGCGCTAGTTGTGATGCAGGGTGAATTGCTTGGTCTGCCGCTTGTGGCGTGTGCGTTTGAATTCTCCTTTATGGGTGGTTCAATGGGTTCAGTCGTTGGTGCTCGCTTTGTGAAAGCAGTGGATGCAGCCATTGAAAATAACTGTGCGCTTGTTTGTTTCTCAGCAAGTGGTGGTGCTCGTATGCAAGAGGCTTTAATGTCTCTTATGCAAATGGCAAAAACCAGTGCTGCGCTTGAGCGTTTATCAGAAAAAGGTCTGCCGTTTATTTCTGTTCTAACTGACCCTACAATGGGTGGTGTATCAGCAAGTTTGGCTATGTTGGGTGATATCAACATCGGTGAACCTAAGGCCCTCATTGGCTTTGCTGGTCGTCGTGTAATCGAGCAAACTGTACGTGAAGATCTTCCTGAAGGTTTCCAGCGTAGTGAGTTCCTACTTGATCACGGTGCTATTGATATGATCGTTGACCGTCGTGAAATGCGTCAGCGTGTGGGTGGTCTTATCGCTAAGATGACTAACCACAAGTCTCCTTTGGTGGTTTCGGTTAACGAATCTCCAAATGAAGAGCCATATTCTGTACCAGAAGCGGACGAAAAAGGGTAAAGTATCAACTAACATAAAAACCAAAGAATTTAATGGTTAAAGTTAGATGACCCAAAACCCAATTCCTCAAGCCACATCTTCATTAGAGATGTGGCTTGATTATTTAGCAAATATTCATTCCTCAGCAATTGATCTAGGCTTAGACCGTGTCCAAGCGGTAGCAAACAAAGCCAATCTTACCAAACCAGCTCCAACCGTAATCACCGTTGCCGGAACCAATGGCAAAGGCTCAACGTGTGCGTTAATGGAAGCCATTTTACTTGATGCTGGCTATTCAGTCGGTGTTTATAGTTCTCCGCACCTGATTCGTTACAATGAGCGTGTACGCATTAATGGCGTTGACGTTGTAGATGCCAAGCACTGTGAAGCATTCGATTATGTAGAAAAGCAGCGTGGTGATGTTAGCCTTAGCCTCTTTGAATTCGGTACGCTTGCTGCGCTACGTATTTTCCAAGTAGAGAAAGTTGACGTTGTCTTACTTGAAGTAGGACTTGGCGGCCGTCTAGACGCCACTAACGTTGTTGACCATGATGTTTCTGTTATTACGAGCTTAGCGATCGATCATGTGGATTGGCTTGGTGATGACATCAATGTTATTGGTTTTGAAAAAGCGGGCATTTACCGTTCAGGGAAGCCAGCAATTTGTGGTCAACCAACGCCACCAGCGACCGTGGCGGCTCATGCTGACGATATTGGTTCTGAGTTCTTCCAAGTAGGTATTCAGTACGATTACCAACTAACTGATAATGGTTGGAAATGGAGCAGTGGGGCATTTGAGTTAGAGGATTTACCAATCCCATCGCTACCATTACAAAATGCAGCCACTGCACTGATGGCACTAGGGGCTTCGGAATTGCAAATCACTGACATAAATATTGTCAATGGCTTGAATAATGCTCGTTTGGTGGGGCGTATGCAAGTACTGCATCACGAACCTGAAATAGTCCTTGATGTCGCTCATAACCCGCACTCTGCTGAGTATTTGGTAGAAAGAGTGAAGCAACAATATCTGGGTAAGAATATCCATATTGTGGTTGCAATGCTGCATGACAAGGACATTAAAGCAACCATTGAAGCGCTAACTCCAGTTGCAACACAATGGTATCCAGCGTCGCTTACTGGACCGAGAGCGGCGACCGCTGATGAATTGTGCCAATACTTACCTGATGGGCAAGTTCATTTTGAAAACCCTGTTGACGCCTTCGAGAGTGCGAGAAGCCACGCAAAGGCAGGAGACGTTATTCTGGTGGTTGGCTCATTCCATACCGTCGGAGAGGTATTGGAACATTGGCAATCAAATAATAAATAAGTAAAGGTATTTTGATGGCAAGTAAATTCCAAAGTCGTTTAGTCGGCACCATCATTCTAGTCGCAGTCGGAGTCATTGTTCTTCCCGATGTGCTAGATGGTAAGAAACTGCACTACAAAGAAGAATTTGCCAGTATTCCTATCAAACCAGAACTTGATAGTGATGTGGAAAACTTCGAAATATTAGAGCCAGTGGAAGACGACATTACGTTACCGGATTCTCCGGTTGAAGCTGTAGTGCAAGAACGTGAGGATGCTCAAGTAGCCGTTTCTGAGCCCGAGCCAGTGCCAACATCTAAACCTGAGGTCATCAAACAACCAGAGCAAGTTGAGGTCGTCACTCGTCCTGTTCAAGAGAAAAATCAATATGAAGATTCAGCTTGGATCATTCAGTTGATGGCACTTAAGAATCACGAAAATGCTGTCGCGCTTGTCGCGGATTTGCAAAAGCGTGGTTATCAAGCTCACACAAAGAAAGAAAACGAGTTTACGAGAGTGATTGTTGGCCCTGATGTGTCAAAAAGTAAACTTGAACGACAAGTTCAAGAATTACAAAAAATTACAGGTTCAAAAGGTCAATTGCTTAAATTTAAGCCATTAAATCCATAAGAAAACGTTTGCGTCAGCATTTTTTCTGTTAAAATGCGCGCCAACTTAAGATGAAGAAAAGATGAATTGGATAGATTTTATCATTTTAGGTGTGATCGGATTTTCAGCTCTGATCAGTTTAGTTCGCGGTTTTGCTAAAGAAGCTTTGTCTTTGGTGATTTGGTTCGGAGCGTTTTTTATCTCCAGTAATTACTATGCCAAATTGGCGGTGTACTTCACCAACATCGAAGATGATATGTTTCGTAACGGAGCGGCGATTGCGGCGTTATTTGTCGCAACCTTGGTAGTTGGTGCAGTGGTGAATTACGTCATTGGTCAACTGGTACAAAAAACAGGGCTATCAGGTACGGACCGAATTCTCGGGATTGTATTTGGTGGTCTACGCGGAGTCTTAATTGTTTCTGCGGTGCTGTTTTTTATGGATGCGTTTACTGCATTCCCAAGCTCGGATTGGTGGAAAGATTCACAGTTGATCCCTGAGTTCAGCCGTATCATCGCCCCATTCTTCGAGCATTTACAAGCAACATCAAGTTTTCTGTCTGGCACTATCTAGTAGTGCCAGCTACTGTCGCAAATCGAGGATTAGGACATGTGTGGTATTGTTGGAATCGTGGGCACAACGCCTGTAAACCAGTCTATTTATGACGCGTTAACGGTGTTACAGCATCGTGGCCAAGATGCCGCTGGTATTTGTACCATAGAAAGCAATCGTTTTCGTCTACGTAAGGCGAACGGTTTAGTCAAGGATGTATTTGAAGCAAGACACATGCAACGCCTGCAAGGCGAGGTCGGAATTGGTCATGTTCGTTACCCTACAGCAGGCAGTTCAAGCGCTTCAGAAGCTCAACCTTTCTACGTAAACTCTCCTTTCGGTATTACACTTGCCCACAACGGTAACTTGACTAACGCTAACGAAGTTCGTCAGAAGCTGTTTGAAAAAGATCGCCGTCATATCAATACCACTTCAGACTCTGAAGTATTACTAAATGTACTGGCGCACGAAATTGACTCAGTAAAAGGAAATGTCACGACCGAAGACGTATTCCGCGCAGTCACCAATGTTCATCGCACAATTCGCGGTGCTTATGCTGTGACAGCTATGATCATTGGTCATGGTATGATTGCATTTCGTGACCCACACGGTATTCGCCCGCTGTGTTTAGGTAAGCGTGAAGTTAACGGCAGAGCAGAGTACATGGTTGCGTCTGAATCGGTGGCATTGGATGCGGTCGGTTTTGATTTCGTCCGTGATGTTGCACCTGGGGAAGCGATTTACGCAACGTTTGACGGTGAGCTTTACACGAAGCAGTGTGCAGATAATCCTAAGCTTAACCCTTGTATTTTCGAGTTCGTGTACTTTGCTCGTCCGGATTCGTTCATCGATAAAATTTCGGTATACAGCGCTCGCGTTGAAATGGGTAAAAAGCTGGGCGAACGTATTCGTGAAGATTATGCAAACCTTGATATCGATGTTGTCATTCCTATCCCTGAAACGTCTTGCGACATTGCACTGCAAATCGCTCAAGCGATCGATATCCCTTATCGCCAGGGTTTCGTGAAAAACCGTTATGTTGGACGTACGTTTATCATGCCTGGCCAGCAACAACGTAAGAAATCAGTACGTCGCAAGTTGAATGCTATTCGTTCGGAATTCAAAGGTAAGAACGTGTTGCTGGTGGATGACTCTATTGTTCGTGGTACAACGTCAGAGCAGATTATTGAGATGGCTCGTGATTCTGGTGCCAAGAAAGTGTACATGGTCTCAGCGGCCCCTGAAGTTCGTTTCCCGAACGTATATGGCATTGATATGCCAAGTGCTACAGAGCTTATTGCCCATGGCCGTGACAACGATACAATTTGTAAGCAGATTGGTGCCGATGCGCTTATTTATCAACGCCTAGAAGATTTGGTAGAAGCTGTAGGTCTTGGAAATCAAGACATTACTCAGTTCGATACTTCCGTGTTTAACGGCGAATACGTAACGGGTGATATTGACCAACAATACCTAGATTTTTTAGATGGTCTTCGTAATGATGATGCGAAAACACAACTTGAAATCCAACAGGATTTAGCAAATCTAGAGCTTCATAACGAAGGCGCATAGGATGCGCTTTCTTAAGTCGTAAAAAAACCAGAGCTTTGGCTCTGGTTTTTTGTTTTCGCTATCTAGTTAGTGAATGTTATAAGCGATCACAAAGTCAATAAAGAGGCGAACTTTCTCTGGCAGGTGGTCTTTGTGGTTGTAAAGCATATAAATGTCGCGCGGGTTTGCACTCCAATCTGGCAGTACGCGTACCAAATCGCCGCTCTCGATGTACTCTTTGATCATGACATCTGGCATTAGTGTGATGCCTAAACCTTCGGAACAAGCACTGCGCACCACATTGAGCGCGTTTGCTTGAAAACGACCACGGTCAACATTCACCACAGACTCGCCTTTGCTATTAATCAAGGTCCACTTAATAAGCGGGTACCCTTTTAGCAATGAATGGTTAGAGAGCTCTTCTGCATGATGTGGCGCAGGATTCGAGGTTAGATAGTCAGGGCTTGCAACGAGAATATCCTTCACTTCGCCAATCTTACGCGCGATGAGGCTAGAGTCGCGTTGAGGTCCCACTCGAAAAATTACATCCCATTCAGTAGGGTCAAGCTTGTCCGCATTATTCTCTGTCGTTAGCTCAATGTTGATGTCCGGGTACTGCTTCATAAAGCTGTTGAACATCGGCATCATCATTCGTTTAGTTAAGTTGTAAGGCGCGGATATCTTAATCTTGCCGGATGCTCCTCGGCAGTCGTCAGTGATTTCCTCTGCTGCGGTTGTTAGCCTTTGTAGTAAAGGAGAGCACTCATGGTAAAAACGTTCCCCTGCTTCAGTGAGCGAAAGTTTGCGAGCATGACGGTTCAATAGTCGAAGATTGACAGAGTCTTCTAGCGCTTGAATGCGTCGGGTGATGGTCGCAACCGGGATCATGGTTTTTCGCGAAGTTGCGGTGTAGCTCCCATTTTCGACAACCAGTCGAAACAGGTTTAAGTCATCTAATTTCATATTTCCAGACACATTAAATTACCGATTACGGTTAATTTATAATTAACTTTGTGATCAAAGCTTGCTTTAAGTCAACATGTTGCATCATTTGAACACAGCAACCCTGTTTGAGTAAATACTGTTATACGCCGTAATATTTGTATTAATGCAGTTTCCGAGCTAAGTTTTATAACAAGGTAAAGCGGCCTCAGGTCTTGCTGTGACACGTTTTGCTGGAAGTAAACACAACAAAAATAATGACTTAATAATAAATCTGTTTTTTTGACTGAGCTTTGTGAGGGATAAAGGTATGTTTAAGACTCACAGTCAAACGGCAATGGTCTCGGCACAGGAAGTGATTAATCAAAAACTAATAATGTTGGTGGACGATGATCCAATATTTCGTAAAGTAACCAATGCCTATTTAGAAAGTCAGGGTTTTAAAGTAGTAGAAGCAGAAAACGGCCTAGAAGCGCTTCAACAACTCAGGGAATGCCAACCCGATCTTATCTTATGTGATTTATCGATGCCGGTCTTAGATGGTATCGAGTTCGTCGAAGAAGTTAGTCTCGAATACCCATATATGCCGCTTATCGTGGTATCAGGCACGGATGAAATGTCCGATGTCGCGAAAGCGTTGCGATTTGGTATTAAAGATTTTCTTCCTAAACCGATAGGTAATTATGAGCACCTATCTCAGGCGATAGAGAATACGCTAGAAGATACCGATAGCCACTTCTCAGAACAACGTGACTTTTCAAGTCAGTGGTTCAGGGTTGATGATGGTGGTGAAATCCCAGATGAACAAGAGCTGTATTGGCATCTGGAATATTTACAACAGAATCCGAGTGCGGCAAGAGATTTACTGCAAGCGCTATTGCCAGAGAAGGATGCTGCTCAGGGAGATTGGCGCTGCTCGTACCGTTTATTGCAATCGACGGATGTGATGCCCTTGGTTTTCGATTATCGTTGGTTAATGAATGGTCAATTTGCGTTTTATCTCGTTGATTCTGCTTCCCAAGCTAATGATGGCGTTGCGACGACATTGCTCGTTAGGGCATTGTTTGACGACTATCTCCGTAACTTGAAAAGTTTCAGTGCTGATCTCAAGGACATGGTAGGGATCATTGAAAAAGGAATTGAGTGTTCGGAGTGTGCGGGTGCAGTCAATGCTGTGTTTGGTGTCGCCGACCTCGCTTCATCCTCGGTCTCTATATTGCCTGCGGGTTTAGATAGCCATTGGTCTGACGGAAATACGAATCAACACATCGCAGCAGGTAACCGTTTAGGGGGAGGAAGTATGAAAAACTTCATCACCCGCGATTTACCGCTTAGTGTTGCAGGACAGTTATCTATCGGGTGTTTAGGTTCTTCAAGTTTTAGTTTAAGTATTACCCGGAAATCCCGACTAGTATAATTATGACTTGCAAACCAATAAGCAGCGTCCTTACGCTGCTTATTATCTTTTTAGAACCACCAAAACAACATACGTTTAGTTTAATAACCTTACTTTTTACTGGTGTTTAGATTTGGCTGTTTAATGTATAGTCATCGCTTAAAACAATAATGACCCATTTGTGCAACGATAATTTAACGCTGTGCCTTGGGAGAAGCAAAGTCAACTAGTGAGAAGACACATCATGGCAGACAAAGATTTTAAAGAGCCTTATAATATTTTTTACTTTTTAGGTTTTATTGCAGTTCTTTTGATCCCAACACTTCCTGCAACGCTAACCTGGCTTCGTGTAATGAATGGTTACGCAGGCTTTTAATCTAGCTATTTTGTACCGGAGTTCACCATTCGTATTAAGCGTTACTTTTTCAATACCGTTGGTGGACTCTGTATTGTGCTCGGCATAGCCGGCATAGCCCTTCCACTTTTACCCACCACACCTTTTATTTTGCTTGCTAGCGCATGTTTTATGCGTGGTAGCCCCGCATTTCATCAATGGTTACATAACCACAAAACGTTTGGACCCATTCTCGACAATTGGCATAAGCATCGGGCTGTTACTTCAAAAGTAAAAAAGCGTGGTGCGATTTTTATTGCGCTTAGTTTCATGGTTTCAATCGTTGTTGTCCCCCTCGTTTGGGTAAAAATTGGTCTTTTAGTGATGCTAATCGTTTTACTCAGCTGGTTTATGCGTCTGCCTGTGATTGAGTTGGTTGCTGACCGAGAAGAAAATCACTAAGATTGTAGAGAATAGTGTGCCCGCTCTTCGAGTGGGCGTTTGTATTTTCAGCGCCTGTGACTTTTACGAAAATAAGCACATAGTGGTGAAAACCTATTGTTCGTTGCCCTCGTGATACTGCGATTAGAGAGGGCGATGAGCCAATCTAAGTAAATCGGTATTATGACTACAGAAACAATTTCACTGATCAAATCTAGCATCAAAAGCATCCAAGACTACCCAAAGCCAGGCATTCTATTTCGTGATGTGACGAGCCTTCTTGAAGACGCAAAAGCATACCAAGCGACGATCAACTTACTTGTTGAACGTTACAAAGATATGGGCTTTACCAAGGTTGTGGGTACGGAAGCTCGTGGCTTTTTATTTGGTGCGCCTTTAGCGCTTGAGCTAGGTGTTGGTTTTGTACCAGTGCGTAAACCAGGCAAGCTACCACGTCCTACTGTTGCTCAATCTTATGAGCTTGAATACGGCGTTGATACACTAGAAATCCATACAGATGCCATCGTTGAAGGCGACAAAGTACTGGTTGTCGACGATTTATTGGCAACGGGCGGTACTATTGAAGCGACGACTAAGCTGATTCGCCAACTGGGTGGTGAAGTTGAGCACGCTGCGTTCGTTATCAACCTACCAGAAATCGGTGGTGATAAACGTTTAGAAGCACTAGGTCTAAACGTGTACAGCATTTGCGATTTTGAAGGACATTAATACATTCAATGAGTTATTTAGCTTTAGCGCGAAAATGGCGTCCTAATCAGTTTGACCAAGTTGTCGGACAAAAACATGTCCTGACGGCGTTGGAAAACGCACTGGCGCAAAACCGTTTACACCATGCTTATCTGTTCAGCGGGACTCGTGGTGTGGGTAAAACGAGTATCGGTAGGCTGTTTGCCAAAGGCTTGAACTGCGAAACCGGCATTACCGCGACACCTTGTGGTAAGTGTGATACTTGTCGTGAAATTGATGAAGGTCGCTTTGTCGATCTTCTTGAAATCGACGCAGCATCACGTACTAAAGTTGAAGACACTCGTGAACTGTTAGACAACGTTCAATACAAACCTGCTCGTGGACGTTTTAAAGTGTACCTCATCGATGAGGTGCACATGCTATCGCGTCACTCTTTCAATGCGTTGTTGAAAACCCTGGAAGAGCCGCCAGAGTATGTGAAGTTCTTACTCGCAACAACTGATCCACAAAAGCTGCCTGTCACTATATTGTCGCGTTGTCTTCAGTTTCATCTGAAACCAATCAGCGTTGATGATATTCACCAGCAACTTGATTACATCCTAGGTCAAGAGCAAGTTTCAGCAGAGCCAAAAGCGTTGGGTATGATTTCACATGCTGCAGATGGCAGTATGCGTGATGCTCTTAGCTTGACTGATCAAGCAATTGCATTAGGTAACGGTGCGGTGCAAGCCGATATTGTCAGCCACATGTTGGGGACGATTGATACCGACCAAGCGATTCACTTACTAGAGTCAATCAGCAGCAAGAAACCTCAACAAGCTATGGATAAAATCCAACAATTAGCGGCAAATGGTGTTGAGTGGGATGGTTTGTTGCAGCAAGTCGCAACACAGTTACACCGAATTGCGATGTATCAAGCGTTGCCCGCGTCGTTAGACCGAGCACAACCAGATGCAGAGAAAATTGAGCTGTTGAGTAAAGCTCTAAGCCCGCAAGACGTTCAGCTTTACTATCAAATTGCATTGAAAGGTCGTGAAGATTTGACCCTCTCGCCAAATGGGCGAGTCGGTCTGGAAATGATTGTGCTGCGTATGATGGCGTTCCGCCCATCAAGTAACAGTGGGGCAAATGTTGTTTCCAGTAACTGCGAATCAGCTTCAGCCCCAGTTCAAAGTGCCAGTCAATCAAAGACTGCACCAGCTCAGACAGTAGCAGCTCCTCGAGCTCAGCAGCCGAGTCCAGCACAAAGCTCACCACAAGTGGCGCCTCAACCTTCATCCAATTCACAACCTGAATATCACGCGAGTGGATATGAGAGGGTTCCGCCACAGTATGATATGGCGCCGCCGATGAGCGAAAACCCTGCACCGCAGCATGAAACGCCACCTCAACAAGTGCAAGAGAGCGTTTCAACACCGGCGCGCGGTGGTCTAAGCGGTTTACGTCACCAATTACGTTCTCAGCGTCAAGGCCTACAACAGAACACTCCTCAAAATGGTGGCTCAAAAAAGCCTAAAGCGGCATCTGCACAACCAGAATCGGTTATCGACCGAGTAGCGCAATTGCATGGCAATTCCGCGCAGGTGTCGCCAAACTCAGCTCCGAAGTCGACGGAGCCACAAGTTGAGGAAGCGTATCGCTGGCGTCCAAGCAAGCCTGTTGAGACAAAAGTAAATACAAAACTGACACCTACGCAGCTCAAGCAGGCACTTGAGCATGAGAAAACGCCTGAAATGGCACAAAAGCTCATCGATGAGTCATTAGAACATAATGAATGGGCGAAGCTCATCAGCTTAATGGAGATCCCTAAGCTGGTAGAGCAACTTGCGCTAAACTCTCATTATAGTAAGGAAGGAACAACCGTTTCGTTACTATTGAGAAGCAGCCAAGCTCATTTGAATACTGATAGAGCTCAAGCCGAATTGCTCAAAGCACTTAATACCGTGTTAGGTGAAGAGTGCCACATGAGCATCGAAATAGGGGAGAGTGGAGAAACACCACTTGAACTGAGAGATAGGCTCTACCAAGAGAAATTACAGCAAGCGCTGAACAGTTTAGAAAACGATCCAAATGTTCAATTTATTGAACGTCGTTTTGCTGCAGAGCTTGATAAAGATAGTGTGCGCCCTATCTAATAATCGAATGGAATGGGGTTGAAAACCCAAAGGTATAACCCCATTAATTGATGCAACACCTCATTAAACCAGAGAGATAAACATGTTTGGTAAAGGCGGTATGGGCAACCTAATGAAGCAAGCCCAGCAAATGCAAGATCGCATGCAAAAGCTTCAAGAAGAAATCGCGAATATGGAAGTAACTGGCGAGTCTGGTGCTGGCCTAGTTAAAGTTACTATCACTGGTAGTCACAGCGTACGTCGTGTTGACATCGATGAAAGTTTGATGGAAGACGACAAAGAAATGCTTGAAGATCTGATCGCTGCGGCGTTCAACGATGCAGCCCGTCGTGTTGAAGAAACTCAAAAAGAGAAAATGGCTTCTGTAACTGGCGGTATGCAACTACCACCAGGCATGAAAATGCCATTCTAATCTGCTGATATTTAATTAAGCGGACTTTTAATGCGTACCAGTCATATGCTGGAGCAATTGATGGAGGCCTTACGTTGTCTACCTGGGGTTGGCCCCAAGTCAGCGCAGCGTATGGCCTTTCATTTGTTACAGCGCGATAGAAAAGGCGGTTTGCAGCTTGCAGATGCGCTGAGTCAGGCAATGACAGAAATAGGTCATTGTACTGAGTGTCGAACCTTCACCGAAGAAGAAGTCTGTCATATTTGTACCAACCCAAAACGCCAAGAAAATGGTCAAATTTGTGTGGTAGAAAGCCCGGCAGACATCGCAGCCGTTGAAGCAACAGGCCAATATTCTGGTCGGTATTTTGTTCTTATGGGGCATTTGTCGCCATTAGATGGTATTGGTCCAAGTGATATTGGATTAGATGTCCTTGATTACCGCTTACGTCGCGGTGATATTACCGAAGTGATTTTGGCGACAAACCCAACAGTTGAAGGTGAAGCCACTGCCCACTACATCGCAGAGCTATGTAAAGAGCACCAAGTTGATGCCAGCCGCATCGCGCATGGTGTGCCTGTCGGTGGGGAGCTAGAGCTTGTTGATGGCACGACGTTGTCACATTCGCTATTAGGTCGACACAGAATTTAATAAAAAGCCGCTGAATTCAGCGGCTTTTTTGATTTTGGGAGTTAGGAACGATTAATCGTTCGATTCTTTACCAAGAAGGTTTTTGTAGATAACCGCACCAAGCACGCCACCCACAATAGGAGCAAGCCAGAACAGCCATAGCTGAGAAACCGCCCAGTCACCCACATATACTGCGACTGCCGTGCTACGAGCAGGGTTTACTGACGTATTGGTGACAGGAATGCTGATCAGGTGAATGAGAGTCAAACACAGGCCAATTGCGATAGGTGCAAAGCCTTGTGGCGCACGTTTGTCTGTTGCACCCATAATGACAATCAGGAACATCATCGTCATGACAACTTCAGTCACAAGTGCAGCGATCATCGAGTATTGGCCTGGAGAGTGTTCACCATAACCATTGGCGGCAAAGCCAGAACCCACAACATCGAATCCTGCTTGTCCAGATGCAATAACGTAAAGCACACCACCTGCGATAAGCCCGCCGATAACCTGTGAGATGATGTAGGGAGCAACGTCTTTTGTCTCAAAACGACCGCCAGCCCAAAGGCCAACTGTCACTGCAGGGTTCAAGTGACAACCTGAAATATGACCGATAGCAAATGCCATCGTCAGAACGGTTAAACCGAATGCCAAAGAAACGCCCAACAGACCAATACCCACTTCAGGGAAACCCGCAGCCAACACCGCGCTACCACAGCCGCCTAACACTAGCCAGAACGTGCCAAAAGCCTCAGCCAAATACTTATTCATGTTCTTTCCTGATCTTTAATTAAATGACCCGCTGAACATAGTCGAGAATTGTCAATAAATTGTGAGGGAGATCGCGCGAAAACCGCAAATGGAACGCTATGTGGCAAGAGTTCTCAAGGGTGAGATAAAAAGCAGAGGGGGAAAGTGCTAAATCTTGAGTTTGCTTTGATTACTGCCTCGGAGAGAAACAACCGAGGTACTAACTTTAAACGTGTGGTCTAGAGTCGCATTACGTCAATTGTTCTAATTCAGTGATGTTGTCGAGTGCTTCTTGATTGGTGTTGCCGCATACAATCGGACACGGTTTAAAATCGTGACAGACTTTAGGGCGTTCAGGCTTACCAAATAGCTTGCACAAATTGTCGTCGTTGAGTTGCACACAACGAACACCTGCAGGTTTGCCCTTGGGCATTCCAGGTATTGGTGAAGAGATACTTGGCGCAATACAGCACGCTCCACATCCTAATCGACAATCCATAATGTAAACCTCTTAAAAATTAAGGGGGCAATTATGGTCATTTTGACGTGGATTGGAAGAGTGAAGAAAGAAAAAAATAAAAGGGCGCGCTTAACATTACGCTCCCTTTTTGGTTTTTTGCTTTTAAATCATCGTGATTATTTTAAGAAACGGTTATAAACAAACAACAGAATAAATGCGCCTAGTGTTGCGGTAATGATACTACCAATGTTGACGCCAGTGGCTCCGCCGAAACCGAGAATGCCGCCAAGGAAGCCACCTACAAATGCCCCTGCAATACCAAGTAACATTGTTGCAATCCAACCGCCCCCATCTTTTCCTGGCATGAGCCATTTAGCAAGTGCGCCGGCGATTAAGCCCAAAATAATCCAAGAAATAATACCCATGAAAACTCCTTAATGCCTTCTTGATCAATTGAGTAATGGAAACTTGTTTAAGGATAGAACAGTAAAACGAAAGTAGTTGAATATCTCCACCGTTATGTGGGAAGGATGCAAGATCTTCTCAAAACTTGAACTTTTGCGTTGAGAAGAGTATAAATCGCCCCCTAAATTCCCTTGGTGAGACCTGAAGTATGAGCACTCCATTTTGGCAAAGTAAATCGTTAGAGCAGATGACAGAAGAGGAATGGGAATCTCTCTGTGATGGTTGTGGCAAATGTTGTTTGCATAAGCTTATGGATGAAGATACCGATGAAATCTACTATACCAATGTGGCTTGTAGCTGGCTGAACAGTAAAACGTGTTCATGTAAGGATTACCCAAACCGTTTCACTTCGGGTGAAGAGTGCACCAAGCTGACCCGAGAAGACATCGACGATTTTACTTGGCTGCCACACACGTGCGCTTACCGTCTGTTGGCTGAAAAGCAGCCTTTACCAGAATGGCATCCGCTGATTACAGGCTCTAAGTCCGCAATGCATGCGGCAGGGGAAAGTGTCCGTAACAAAGTCGTTTACGAGATTGATGTGGTGGATTGGGAAGACCATATTTTAAATCATCCCAACCGTCCTTAGTCGAATACAAACAAGCCTTTCATTGATTAAATGAAAGGCTTTTTTGCTATTGGGGCTCCCAACTTTGACGTCTCGCTAACGAAATGCTGCTCAGTTTATTATTTAGTGTTGTAAACTTAGGAGTATGATTTCAACGCTTTACACTTCTATTCCTGATTGTTTTGATCAGGATTGTTTCCTATGAGGTAAACATGACGTTTCATTTCCCCCAGAAACTGCGCCTGACATCTTGGGTGACATTATTCGCACTTGCCGTCATTATGTTCTCCCCAATGGCTGTTCATGCGACTGCTACTGACGATATCCAAGAGCCTTCTGCTGCCGAAATCTCGATTGACAACTTGAACCGAGAGATTGTGGATTTATCCCAAAGCCTCTCGCAAGCGAGTGGCGACGAGCGTGATGCCCTTCAACTGCAACTATTCCAAAAGAATGAAGAATTAAGAAGCCAGTTAGCGTCAGCGATTGAACGTGAAACTATCTCTCGCGACAAGCTGATCTTGCTAGTTAAAAAACAAGAACAATACTCTGAGGACGCGACGAACTATCTATCGGAAAAAATAAAGAAAGTCGTCGAGGATTTAAATAAGGCTAAGGATGAAGAGAAGCTTGCTCTTGTTAATGATTATCGAGAGCTACAGCGTTATCTTGATGTTAGCTTCGATTCGAGCTGGCAAAATCTCGCTTGGTTGAAGGAGCTAGGGGCCCAAAACGAGCGCGCAGAAGCGGAACTAAAAGATAAAATTGATAAACGTATGCGCTTACTGTCTGCTTCAATTGAGTACTTGAGTCAGCAAAGTGAGATCATTGGCTCCCAACTTTCGTCTAGCCCAGAGTCGGAAAAAGCGTCGTTGCAACTTAGTCAGCTCATTACTAAACAAAGGCTAAATATTGCGACAGAAAGCTTACGCAACCTGATTTCAATTGGTGATAAAGTCGGTTTAGAAACGTCTGAATACAAACGCCAAATTTTTGAAGTGACGGGTAATATCACCCATGATTTACTGAATACCAAAGTTGTGTGGTCAATACTGAGTCACTGGTCCAACTCGGCACTGGATTGGTTTGCCGAGAATGCACCGCAGCATATCTTCCAGTTGTTTGTTTTTGCGCTGATTTTATTGATCGCTCGCGGACTGGCTAAGTTAACTCGCAAAGTCGTCCGTAAAGCAGTTGCATCGAAAAACTTAAAACTTTCCCACTTGATGCAGGACTTCTTTATCTCGATGTCCGGCAAATTCGTGTGGGTGATCGGTATCATGGTGGGCTTATCTCAGCTTGGTTTGAACCTAGCGCCAATCCTAACCGGTTTCGGTATTGCTGGTGTGATTATTGGTTTCGCGTTGCAAGACACGTTATCCAACTTCGCGGCGGGTATGATGCTGCTTATTTATCGCCCATTTGATGTTGGTGATTTTGTGTATGCTGGCGGTGTGGATGGCAAGGTAAGCCATATGAGTTTGGTGAACACCACAATCCGTACGTTTGATAACCAAATTATTATTGTGCCTAACAGCAAAATCTGGGGAGATGTTATTAAGAACGTCACGCATGAACGCATTCGCCGCGTGGATATGGTGTTTGGCATTGGCTATGCGGATGACCTCTTAAAAGCGGAGTCAGTATTGTCTGATATCATTACCTCTCACCCTTCGGTACTTCGCACTCCAGAGCCAATGATCAAAGTTCATACATTAAATACGTCTTCTGTAGATTTTATTGTGCGTCCTTGGGTAAAAACGGATGATTACTGGGATGTATACTGGGATGTGACAAAAGAGGTGAAACTACGCTTCGACCGAGAAGGTATTTCGATTCCTTTCCCACAACAAGATGTGCATTTGCATATGGTGGAGAAGCAAGACGCTTAATCACAGGTCCCAACTAGTGAAAGGCACTCTAGATAGAGTGCCTTTTTTGATCTTCGGTTAGCGCTATAGTTACAGTTCGTCGAAGAACACCAGTTTCGGCTCGCATTCTAACAAGTTGTCGATCTGGCTAATCAAAAGAGCAAAGTGTTCTGTTTTACCATGAAGCTCAAATGCTTGTTGGTTTTTAAATTGCTCCTGAAAAACGAAGTGGCATGTATTGTCTTTATCTTGGAACAATTGATAACGAACGCAACCTTCTTCATTGCGAGTAGGTTCAAGCGCTCGGGTAAGTACCTCTTTCAACTCTTGTTCTTTTCCCAGTTGTGCATGAAAGGTAGCCGTCAAGTGAATCATAATGTTTACTCTTTTTGTTATAGGTAACGCCCTTGGCGTTGCAGGAACTCAATTTTGTAACCATCAGGGTCGGTTACAAAAAAGAACGTTGCTAAATGCTTTTGTTGATGGTCAAAGGCTTTGATGTCACCAGTTTCAATGCCGAGAGATTTAATGCGTTTGTGGGCTTGTTCAATGTCCTCCACGCTGACGGCAAGGTGGCCGTAACCTGAGCCGTGAGTGTAGGGCTCACTTTGGTCGTGATTGTGCGTCAGTTCCAATTCAAAGCCAGTTTCTTGGTTGGCTAGATAGGTTAGAGAAAAGCCATCAAAGATGTATTGATCAGCGACTTCTAGTTCAAGTACGTCACAGTAAAATTGTAGAGAGCGGTCCAGATCACTTACTCGGATCATGGTGTGAATCATTTTTGTCATAGGTACTCCTTGATAGTCCGCACAGGTTAGCGATTTCAAAAGGAGTCTGGGTAGTACTCTAGTACGACAAATTAGAAGATGCTCAAGGGTTTATAATACGGATGCATAGCCTAGGATGGTTATTGCTCGGTTGGTTGCTATTAACTGTTAAGTTGCGCAAGTGCTTGACGAGTGGTCTCTTGAGGTTGGCGGGCGTAAGTGAGGCAAGCGCATCGAAGTAAGGAGGCAAAGTTGTTCACTTTACCATTGTATTCGAGTGCTTCTTGATAAACAGTGCTTATGAATTTAGGAACCGTCATGTTTTGAGCACTAGCGATTTCCTCAAGAATTGTCCAAAAGCTCGCTTCAAGTTTTACACTGGTCGCGTGACCATCAATACGGATAGAGCGGGTGATGAACTGATAGTTGTCTTGGGGTTGCTTAGCAAAGATTTCGCACATTTTCTTTATTCATATAATTAAAGACCCATAATTATTGTGGTGTACGATTTAAAACGTCAACTGTTTTCATGCATAAAAAAACGCTCCCTTGCGAGAGCGTTGAAACATCACGAGTTGTGAAGTAAGTGCAAGTTGATTATTTAATTTGTTGCTTCAAGTACTCGCCTAGTTGCGAGTGGTGCATGATTTTTGATACCGGAAGGATAGTTTCTGCAGGTCCCCAAGCAAATACGTTGACAGGAGTATGCGTATGAGTACCCGTCCCCCATACTGTGTTTTGCTTTGTTGCATGCTCACGCGCTAGCAAGTTGCCACGGTCGTTGTAAGGAAAGAAAGCATCAAAGTCATTGATTGTCGGAACGTTCTCTTCGCTTAAGTATTTGTGTCCAGCGAGTCGGTATGGATTTGGTTTACTTGCTAATACGCGTTCTGCTTGCTCAGGCGTAATCGAAAAATCGCTATTTGCGTTCACGACTTCCGCAAACTTCTCTGGAGTTTGCTCTTTCTTATCAAGCGCTTGGAATTCACTGATCATGCCGTAGTAACTTTTCTTTTGGTTGTATAAACCATCGAGGATCTCGAACTGACCAAAGTTGAAGTTTGGCGCGTAATCCTGATTTTTGAATGCTTCGCCGTCGCGTTTTTGTGGTTTAGGCAAGTTTGCTGATGAGTAGCTAAAGCCAAAAGAGCCGGTTTCGTGGTCAGCAGTAACAATGATCAGGGTGTCATCACGGCCTTTTGCCCACTCATAAACTGAGTTTACCGCTTCATCGAATTTAAGCATTTCATGCAGCATCGTACCTGCATCATTACTGTGGCCAGCCCAGTCAATTTGGCCGCCTTCAACCATCAAGAAAAAACCGTCTTTGTCTTTTGAAAGAATGTCGATTGCTTTGGTGGTCATTTCTTTCAGCGATGGCTGCGTGCGTTTTGGATCGTTTTTGCTTTGACTGTAGGCAATACCATCGTTCATGCCCGAGTAAGCAAAAAGTCCAAGTAATTTTTCACCTTTAGCTTGTGTGAGCATATCGCGGCTGAAAGCCAGGTTGTAACCTTGGTCTTGCGCCTCAGTAAGCAAGTTGCGTTCGTCTTTGCGTTTCGATTTTAGGTAGACATTTCCTTCAGTGAGCTTTTCAAGCTGCTCGTATGTCTCTCCCTTGTCGTTTGTCGACTTTGGAATCCAATGACGAAGTCCACCAGACATCATCACGTCTACGCCTGTTTCGAGCATATCCGCCGCAATACTGTTTTCTAGGGAGCGATGTGGTTGATGAGCGGCAAATGCTGCTGGCGTTGCGTGGGTCATACGCGTATCAGAGACGAGCCCAGTTGCTTTACCTTTACTTTTGGCTTTTTCTAAAATAGTTTCGACATGGTTGCCTTGGCTATCAATGCCAATGACTTCAGAAGCGGTAGGGATTCCTGTCGCTAGCATCGTAGCTGAGCACGCAGAGTCGACGACAATTGCGTCTTCTGGATTGGTCAGTGATGATCCAATCACACCTTCTTGAGCGAGTTTGTATAACGCTGTGCTTTCGCCTTTGTAAACCGAGTTAGGTGCGTGTTTTGCGTAGGTCTCGAGTAAACCAACTTGTTGAGGACCCATGCCGTCGCCGATCATCAAAATGACGTTTTTGATTTCAGCTGAGAGTGCATTGAAAGAGAGGGTAGATGCAGCCACTGCCGTAACGATTGGAGATACTAAGCGCTTCATTATATTTTCCTTGTTTATTGAAAGCGCAGGCATTAAAGCAATGATTTATGAAGGTTTTGTGTCGGTAATAAAAGTTTAACCAAATTGTCGTTTTTGTTTGGTTTTGCAGAAAAAATGAGTCGCTCTCTAACGTTCGTTAGTTTGGAAAGAAGAAAGCCCACAAACGTGGGCTTGGATTACGCTTAGGAGTTGAAAGCATGGACTAAAGTTATCCATTCAGTGCCTTCACAAGAAACCTAGTTTAGGGAGCAATAAACGAGCATGTATTATCGGGCCACAAGAGCGGTCGAATTCACTTACGTTTGCATCATATCGTTCTTTGGCTTATTAAATTATGGGCTGCAGTAAGTGTTTGGTTCAAATAGGATTTGTTGTCGTGACGATTATCAGACTAATGCCAATATGATGCCACCAACGGTAAGTGCCGCAGACAGGTATTGACCCGCAGAATATGAGCCATCCTCTTCTTTCTCGATTTTATCAGGGTGATCCATGCCAAGCGCACCATGCGTGAAAGATTCGACCTTTTCACCAACAGATTTATCTTCTGCTTCTATTTTCTTGCTGTCGTGCTCGATTTGTTGCAGAGCGGCAAGTAGCGCTTTGCCCTCGGTCGAAAGCGTCACCTTATTGTGTTCGACTTTCAGAGGCGAAGCACTAGTTTCTTCTTGTGCAATACTTGCTTGTTTAGAGGCGACAGATTGTTTGGCATAGCTATTAACAGAAGTGCTTCCTACTGGATTCATCGAATACTCCTTGGAACATCGACACTCGGTCACTGAGTGCGGGCAAAAAGCAGTTATATTTTTATCGGCGGCAAAGTTTATTTCTGAAGCTATTTGGATAAAAACAGGTCTGCTTTTGCCGCTTCTAGTTTCTATTGGTGATCATTAGCAAAAAATAGACCAGCAGGAAGCAGACCGTTGTCACCCTATGAACTCGGAGCGGTGTGATGATGCAACGCAACGCAACGCTAGGTAGTAACTTAAATTGAAGACCAGCTACTTACATTGAAGATCGTTATTGCGTTTAGTTAGATGTTGATATGCCGCCATGCGGTGAGCATCTTGTACATACCGTACTGGTGGTGCGAGAACCTCTAACTGATAGTCAGTATTATCGGAAAGCACGTTATCTGTTGGGCTAATTACAACCACTTTTAAGCTCGAGTTGCGGCTTAAGATTGATGCTGCCGTACCCAACCCTTGCTCGGTGTGAAACTTGCCTGCAACATGGACAACCTGAGCGCCTGGGTTGTCGTCTAGGTAGCTAACGATAGATTCCGCCATAGTTTCATCCCAAGTAACTTGAGCTGCAAACTGTTTTTCCGTCTGCTCTGGCTTACCGTGATGCATGGATGCCATGAACTTTTCTTTGTACGGACTACTACCAGTGTTGATGGCTTGTGCAATGAACATCCGCTGATCATCATCGAGCTTGTTAATGTAATCTAGCCCTTGTCGACCAATGCATCGGACAATGCTCTTTGGGGCATTTGCTGCAATGACCGGGAGATTTTTCTGCTTAGCAAACTCCACGAGAGGGCGATAGTCGCTTTCATAATTGGGCCAAGCGTTGGCTTGTTTCATTAAGTACTGTTCGCCGATCTCCCCACGTAGGTAAGCGTCAACAACAGGTTGTTTGTCGCGGGTAAATTGTTCCATAGATAACGCGAGTGAGCGGTCGTAGGACGTAAGTTGTTTGAGCATATCGGTTTGAAAGCGATGAACGCCGGCGTGTGTGTGCCATTCACCAATAAGAATGACATCTGCTTGTTGCAGCTCAATTGGCAGTTTGCTTAGAGCGATGTGCTCGCCAGAAGGGGTGTATAGTTGATAGTCGTAAAAACTAGTGACTTCCGCTGAGGTTGCGTGAGAGTTGGTGTGCGTATATGAAGAGCAACCAGTAAGTAAGCCTGCAAAGAGCAAGCTCAAAGTAGAAAAGCGCATTGAAAAGCCTCCAAAAATGTCCGGATGATATTAATGGAGGCTGAGCAATGAATCAATATAAATGATAACTATTTGCGTTTGTTGTTTTTTTTGACTTATTAATTGAGTGTTTTTTTGCGATATACACGCAACATAAAATCAGCCTCACATTGGAAAAGTGTAGCGGATTTCAACTCTGCACGAAGAGCATCGGTTGCTTTCCATGCGAATGGCGTCATTTGCAATAAATCGATTGCGGCTCCGTTTTTCAAGTCCATAACATAGTTAAGATGCTGCTGGTGCTCTAATTCAAACCCTTCAATATGTTCTGGTTCTTCATTGTGAAGACGAACTTCTTGATAAATGCGCTCACGCAGTTGGTATAAGTGGCGGCTAGCAGGAGTAACCGTGACAACAACGCCGTCGTTTTTTACAACGCGCTGCAGCTCCTCAGCTTTACACGGGGCATAAATGCGCAAAATGGCATCTAAGGATTCATTTGCGAAGGGAAGTCGGTGACTAGAAGCCACACTAAAGTTGCAGTGCGTGTAACGCTTCGCCGCGTAACGAATGGCAACTTTGGAAATGTCTAAGCCATAAATCGTGGCATGGTTCGCTTGTGTTTCTATCGTCTTTTGTACTTGATCTGTGTAGTAACCTTCACCACAACCAATATCTAATAATTGATGGGTGCTCCCCTCAGTGTATGTTGCACACAGCTGCGCCACTTCTTGGCGCATTGGGTTGTAGTAATCTCCTTCGAGGAATCGACGACGAGCTTGCATCATCTCTTTGTTGTCACCAGGATCTTTAGAACGTTTGTGGTGCGCTGGCATCAAGTTAACGTAGCCTTCTTTTGCTAAGTCAAACTGATGATTGTTTTCGCACTTAAACGTTTTTTCATTTAACGCTAGAGCTTGGTGGCATAGAGGGCATTGATAGTTCATGACGATCTCGAACAGAAAGTAGGGCGGCAAATTCTATCAAAAAGCGTGGTATCAAGTGAAACAAAAAGAGCCGACTGGGTCGGCTCTTATTAAGTATTAGTGGAAGAAGTCGACTTGCTCTTTCAAGTTTCGTGCTTGTTGTTGAAGTTCAATCGCACTTTGCGAGGTTTTTGCGCTCGTGTTGCGGCTTTCTCGGTTAAGTTCACTGATAGAATGGGCATTTGCTGCAATTTCTTGTGAAACTTGAGCTTGTTCTTCTGAAGTCGCTGCAATGGCGTCGGCTTGAGAGGCTATCGACTGCACTTGTACTGCGATGGCTTCTAATGCTGTGCCCGCGTCTTGTGCTTTGTCCAAGACCTGGTTTGCACTGCGTTGGCTGTCTGTCATCATATTAACTGCATTATGAGTCGACCCTTTTAGTTTCTCGATAATTTCCACGACATCCTGAACTGAGCTTTGGGTTCGGTGCGCAAGTGTGCGCACTTCATCTGCTACAACTGCGAAGCCACGACCTTGTTCACCTGCTCGTGCTGCTTCAATGGCGGCATTCAAGGCAAGTAAATTGGTTTGCTCAGCAATTTCATCAATCATTTTAGTGACGGTTTGAATACTCTCGCTATCGCGATTTACTTGCTCGATAGCCGTTGCTGATTGATCCAATTGATCGTTAAGTTGAGCAACGTCGATACATACGCCTTCAACAATCGCGAGACCAGACTGGCTATCGGTATTTGCTGAGCGTACGTTTTCCGCAATGCTTTCGACTTGTTGTGCGACAGATTGAGCGGAAGAGGCCATTTCTTCAATCGCTGTCACAACTTGCTCGACTTCTTGTTGTTGTCGGTCGGCTTGGGTCAAATTGCTATGTGCATCGTTGGCAACGCTGGTGGAGTTGCTCTCCACTAAGTCGCTTGTTGAACGGATCTTACCGACAAGTTCATTGAGCTGACTTGCCATACTGGCGACACCCGAGCTCAGGTTCGTAATTTCATTCTTTGATGCTTTACGAGACGCTGGGATGCTCAAGCTGACTTCGCCGCCGGCTAAGCGAGTCATGTATGAGTTTAGAGTCGTGAGAGGTTGTAAGCTGTGATTCAAGAAAAGTGTCAGTACAACAAAAGTAATGATTGCCGCTACCGAAGAAATGATGGCAATGAGTGTGAGAAGCGTGTCGCTACCTTTTGTAACTTCTTTGATAAACGTACCGCCTAGCAGTTTCCAGTTCCAACCTGGAACCTCTGTGTAGACAAGATACTTTTCGCCTACGTTACCTTGGTACTCGAAAGGGTAGCGAATTAATCCACTAGATTGTTCGAAAATCTGGCCAAAAGGCTTGTGACCATTGTAGTCGGCGACTTCTAGTATTGACGAATCTGAGCCGCTTTTTGCTGGATGAAGTAGGTATTTACCAAGATTGTTTTCGTCGTTATCAACGATAATGGTGTAACCAGTGTCGCCCCATTTTATCTCTTCGAGTGCATCGAATAAGGTTTGTGTCGCTTGGTCTACTGGTAAGCCAATAAACGATAGGCCTGCTACCTTTCCTGTCGCATCTTTGATTGGGGCATAGTAGGTAATGTAGCGCTCGCCATACAATTTAATTTGAGCGTAATACGGTTGTCCTGCTTTAAGTTGCTGATAACCAGGATGGTTGATGCCTAGCGTGGTTCCGACCGCTCGCTGACCTTGTGGATCTTTTAGGGAGGTGGACACCCGAATAAAGTCGTCACCCAATGGTGCGAATAGCGTTGCTATAGCGCCGGTATCACGTGTGAAACTGTCGACCAACTTGGTGTCATTAATTAAGCTTTCACTGTATTGAGTGATGTTTGGTACTTCATGTCCCATGAAGTCAACCGTGTAATTTTCGACATAGACACCGGCAAGGTAGCCATTGCGAAAAGTAGATTCGAGGACTTTAGCGGTGTGCAGGTAAGCATCGAATTGGCCAGCAATGGTTTTTGCCATTGATTCTACTTTAGATTGGTGTTCTTTCAGTGTGCTTTCCAATAGAACATCGGAAGCGTTGCGGTAAACAAGCGCTGCAATACTGCTGAAAGCAATGAATAGACACAAAGTGATCACCAGTTTCAACTGGAATCCGACACTTTGATTTCGGTATCTCTCTAACATAGACTAATTCCTGATATTTTTATTATTTATGAGTTTTGTATCGGTATGCTATCGGTTTATATGATCAATTTTTTTGATATTTATTAATGAAACCGTCAAAAGTGACCAGTAACCAATAAGTTAGTAAAGATAGGACCATCTAAGCAGAGCTTTTATTACAAAAAAGCCGGGTATCCCCGGCCTTTATATGGTGATTCTTACTGCGCTGAAATGACAGTGACAAGTTCATGTGTCTCACCTGGTTGGAGCGTTTGACCTTGCTCAATACTTGGTGCATGAACAGCAGACTCCACACACAACATGGTTTGATAACCATCGTCAGCCATGTCACCCATGCTTTGCGCACCTTCTGCCCAAGGGTTCCATAATACTGCTGAGTTGTGGCCTTGGTTGTGTACGCTTAGCGTACGATCCAATACCGGGTCTTTTACCAAAATTTTCGCTTCTGGTTGCGTGTAAACGCGATCAATGGTGTCAGTTAGTTGTAGAACATTACCACCTTGGCATACCGCATCAGCTTTCAAGCTATCAATGTACTCGGCACCCATGCCTGTCGTTTGTGCTTGCTTAATGTCTCCAACGTTTAGGTAAGTATGTAATGCGCCAGAGAAGGTCCAAGCCTCGTCATCAATGTTCATGACTTTGAGCGTCACTTTTAGCTCATCGCCCACTTCAATCACCAAACGAGCGTCAAACATATGGGGCCAAATATCGTGGATTTCTTCTGTCGGGAACAGAGCAAGTTCAACAATCACACCGTTATGGTTCTCACGATGTTCAACCAACTCCCATTCTGCGGTGCGGGCAAAGCCGTGAGCTGGAGCAGCAATACGCCCAAACCAAGGCCAACAAATCGGAATACCACCGCGAAGAGCAGCTTTACCATCGAAGACAGCTTTTTCGCTCATCCAGATCAGATCTTCTTGACCTTCAGGCGTGAACGACACGACATGACCACCGTGTAGCGAGATGCCTGCCGTTGCTTTGTCATGAATCACGCGGATGATTTTTATCTGATCAACTTCAACGATAGTGACGTTATCAGATAGCACCGTTAGGGCTGGGAGAGTTTTTAAATCCATGTATAGTTTCCTATCGCTGGGGAGAGCTTTTAGACGCGCTTCTCACATTAAATGCAACATCGAGCCTGCATTCTCTCAAATTCCAGATACAAAAAAGGCGACTCTAGAGCCGCCTTTTCTTTAACGAAGTTATTCGCTAATTGCTAACTTTCTAATTACTTAGAGATGTGAGCGATTAGGTCTAGAACTTTGTTTGAGTAACCGATTTCGTTGTCGTACCAAGATACAACTTTAACGAATTTGTCAGTTAGTGCGATACCAGCTTTAGCATCGAATACTGAAGTGCAAACTTCGCCGATGAAGTCTTGAGATACAACTGCATCTTCAGTGTAGCCTAGAACGCCTTTTAGTTCGCCTTCAGAAGCTTCTTTCATCGCTTTACAGATGTCTTCGTAAGAAGCACCGTTAACTAGGTTAACAGTTAGGTCAACTACAGAAACGTTAGCAGTTGGTACGCGGAAAGCCATACCAGTTAGTTTGCCGTTTACTTCTGGAAGTACAACGCCTACAGCTTTAGCAGCACCAGTTGAAGATGGGATGATGTTTTGAGAAGCACCACGACCACCGCGCCAGTCTTTAGCAGAAGGACCATCTACAGTTTTTTGAGTTGCTGTAGTTGCGTGAACTGTAGTCATAAGACCAGATTCGATACCGAACTTGTCGTTAAGAACTTTAGCGATAGGCGCTAGACAGTTAGTAGTACAAGAAGCGTTAGAAACGATGTCTTGACCAGCGTAAGTGTCGAAGTTTACGCCGTTAACGAACATTGGAGTAGCGTCTTTAGAAGGACCAGTTAGTACAACTTTTTTCGCGCCAGCAGTGATGTGCTTACGTGCAGTCTCGTCAGTTAGGAAAAGACCAGTTGCTTCAGCTACAACGTCAACACCGATTTCGTCCCATTTTAGGTCTTCAGGGTTGCGCTCTGCAGTAACACGTACAGTTTTACCGTTAACGATTAGGTTACCGCCTTCAACTTCAACAGTACCGTTGAAACGGCCGTGAGTTGAGTCATACTTAAGCATGTATGCCATGTAATCTACATCGATAAGGTCGTTAATACCTACTACTTCGATGTCGTTGCGCTCTTGCGCTGCACGGAATACGAAACGACCGATACGGCCAAAACCGTTAATACCTACTTTGATAGTCATTATAGTTGCTCCACAACTTAATTTCTGATTAAAGATAACTGGTAGTAAAATTACAGAATCCAGTAAACATCTGCAAGTGATAATCGGACTTAACTTGTTTAAAGTCAAAAAAAAGCGACGCTTTTTTTAACAATTCTTTGCAAATGTACGTTTTTTAAACTTTTAACTGATTCTTCTGTAGCCCAGTTGGCGTAATATAACTGGTGAGATAAGTGCTCTTATCAAATTAATTACGCATGGTGTCCTGGTGAGAAAGTATGTGCTACAACTGTTAAGAGAAGCAAGTTTTTTGCTAAAAAAGTCAATACCAAGAACAGTAAATAAGGAGCCGAAAGTCGTGGAACAAAGCGGGAAAAAAGTGACGAAGTCAGATGAACAGTGGCGTGAGCAACTGTCTGATGAAGAGTTCCGTGTTTGCCGAGAGCAAGGTACAGAGCCTCCTTTCAGCGGTAAGCTACTGCATAATAAGGAAACTGGTGTTTATGCTTGTACTTGTTGTAATGCCCCTCTCTTTGTCTCTGATAACAAGTATGACTCTGGCTGCGGATGGCCAAGTTTTGATGCGCCTATCAACGATCAAGCGGTGCGCTATTTAGAAGATCTAAGTCACGGAATGGTACGTACAGAGATTCGTTGTGCAACGTGTGATAGCCATCTAGGGCACGTTTTTGAAGATGGCCCACAGACCACAGGAGAGCGGTTTTGTGTTAATTCTGTGTCGTTAATTTTCAACAAATCAGAATAATAACGACAAAATTGTGCTCGAGATTGTTTTATCCTTTCAGGATGATTCATGCTCAACGGTGATCTGAGTGTCGCTCTACTTAAACGAAAAACTCCCGCTCATTGCGGGAGTTTTTCGTTTATATCTCACTGGGTATCATTGCTGGGGAATAGATACCTTTCTCTATGGCTTTCGCCACCGATTCGGCTAATTCATCCAACTGCTTATATCGCTCTGGATGACTGAAATTGAACATACGTTGGAGCTGCTTTTCATCAGCAAGCGGTACGTCGAATCTCTTCGCGACCATTGCCCATAGATACGCTTGCTCTTTGTCTCCAAGCCCCTGATGAATACTTGCCATTGACTTGAGAATGACCGGATTGATGTTGTCTTCATCAGATAAAGACAACGCGTTATTAAGAAGCTCCAGGGTTTTCTTGGTATCTCGGTTGGTATAAAAAGTGGCTAATGCATATTGCATCTCAGCATTATTTAATTGGGGAGACCCTTCCATTTGTAAAAATGCGCGCCGAGCTTGAGTATCTCCCGTTTGAGACCATAAGAAATACAAAGTAGCCGGGTCTTCTGAGCCTTTTAACTCGTTTACAATGCGCTCTAGCTCATCAATACTGTGTACCAATGCATTAAAGCGTTGTCTTTTGAGAGCACTTTGATCAATAGGGGTGATCTGGGAGGCGAGTTCTAAGCATTTCCTATATTCAGCGACCAGACCGTATTCGATGATTTGGTTGGCCTCTGATGGGTTTTTCAATTGCTCAAACCGATGCCAAACCAAATTTGTTCTTGGAATTCGACATTGGCCGTCATCCATATTGAGCTGCTCGCAACGTAGCTCTGGTGTTTTTTGGCACAACTCTTCGGTTGTCACGTTACCTTCAAAACAGCCCGATAGCGCAAAACATGCGAGGCTGAGAAGTAACCAGTTTGTTCTTTTCATGGCTTTGCTTGTGATCCGTTACACCAATTCATTTTCGTATTCTTGACTCAGTTTCTTAACCCGTTATGTTCTGTAAATAGAATGTAATAAGAAGGTACACTATGGACGCAGAACAACTATTACAAGCGATGACTCCAGAAGTTTATGATCGCTTAGTCTATGCAGTAGAAACGGGAAGATGGCCTGAGGGTACAACACTTTCTAAAGAGCAGCGAGATTCGTGTATGCAAGCTGTGATGTTGTATCAATCAAAACATAATACTGATGCGCAGCATATGACGGTTGCAGCCGGTGGTGAAATCAGTTTTAAATCAAAACAAGAGCTTAAAAAACAATTCAGCGGAGAAGAGAGCGATATTGTTCGTGTCAATCCGAACATTGATTAATCCTTACGCCTTATTTCTCAAAATTTTATTATTTTGATTTTGAAAGAAAAAAGCCCAAATTGTATTGGGCTTTTTAGATCGTAGAAAGCTTGAACTTACAGGCTCATTTCACCACGCAGTACTTGTTGCATTCTCTCTTTTACTTCTTCGTAAGAAAGGTTTTGGCTTAGAAGGTAGTGTAGTTTTGCCAGCGCCGCTTCGGGCGTCATGTCAAAGCCACTGATAACACCAGAGTCTGCGAGAGCACAACCTGTGGCATATCCGCCCATATTCACTTTACCTGCCAAACACTGAGTTAGGTTTACGACAATAACGCCGCGCTCAGAGGCTTCTTTCAGGTGACCAAGCAGCTCAGGGTTCTGAGGAGCATTACCGACACCAAAAGTCAGAAGAATCATCGCATTCACGGGCTGACGAAGCGTGTTGCGGATAACTTCGTGTGAAATACCAGGGTACATGGTGATCACACCGATTGGTTGTGGCGTGATGTTGTGAACCTTAAACTCACCTTCTGGTTGTGCACCAACGGTTACGCTGTTGCTAACTTGAATATTGATCCCAGCTTCCAATAGTGGAGGAAGGTTTGGTGAAGTAAAGGCATTAAAACCGTCTGCATGAGATTTTGTACTGCGGTTACCACGCATCAATTGATTATTGAAGAACAAAGTTACTTCGTTGATCGGGTAGTTTGCCGCAATATGTAGCGCGTTTAATAGGTTTGCTTGGCCGTCAGAACGCAGCTCTGCGAGAGGGATTTGTGAACCCGTTACAATCACTGGCTTACCAAGGTTTTCAAGCATGAAAGACAATGCGGACGCTGTGTACGCCATGGTGTCAGTACCATGTAGGATAACGAAACCATCGTATTTGTCATAGTTGTCACGAATATCATTCGCAATCTGCTGCCAGTCAGCAGGTGTCATATCTGATGAGTCAATCAGAGGGTCGTATTCGTGGATGGTGTAATCCGGCATTTCAGGACGATGGAATTCGGGCATGCTTGCTAATTGCTTTTCCATAAAGCCAGCAACAGGCACATAGCCGTGGTCGGATTTTTGCATTCCGATGGTACCACCGGTGTAAGCGATGTAGATGTGTTTTCTAGTCATCGTTTTTTCTTTCGTGTAGGGGAACAGAGGCGGGGATTATATACCTAAATAACCTTGAGATGCGAGGCTATACGCACAGCATCAGAAAGTCATCTGAGGAGATGCAAAGCCTAATAAAAAGGGCACTTCAAGTAGAAGTGCCCTTTGTAATATTGATGGAAAAACTACTGCACTTGGCAGTTCAAACAAAATGCGTATTGACCTTTAGGATCGTTGAAGCTTTGGAGCAAGCTTGCGTCTTGTTCGAATTGTTGAGCTACGGGTTGAAGACTTTTTGGTAGCAAGCTTGTTGCATCAATACCTAGAGAGACTTTCACCTGTTTCATAAACTCTTGTAGAAATAGTTCAGTAGGTGAAAGAGGCTCTTCTACCCAGTAAATGCCATAATCGGTCACGTTCGCTAGTTTCGCCGCTAGCTCTACAGCATCATCAAAGTCACCCATTTGATCGACAAGACCAAAGGATAGTGCATCTTGGCCAGTCCAAACTCGACCTTGAGCAACTTTGTCAACTTCCTCTAGAGACATATCGCGATTCTCGCCAACTAGAGAAATAAAGCGCTTGTAACCGTGCTCGATACCTAACTGGAACACTTGAGACGCGCCCTCAGAAAGGCCAGTGGTAATACCGTCACCTGAGAACGGCGATGTGCCAACGCCATCAGTATTAATACCTAACTTGCTAAAGCCTTTTTCAAACGTGGTGATGACACTAAATATACCAATGGAGCCCGTCAGGGTTGTTGGCTGAGCAACGATTTTGTCTGCGCTCATTGAAATCCAATAACCACCAGAAGCGGCCAAACTCGACATGGATACAACAACCGGCTTACCTGCTTGCTTCAGAGCTTCTACTTCGTTACGAATCACTTCAGAAGCAAAGGCACTGCCTCCTGGACTATCTACTCGTAACACGACCGCTTTCACTTTTTCATCATTGCGTGCTTGACGCAGCAAGCTTGCGACCGTGTCACCACCAACAGTTCCGCGAGGTTGTTGACCGTCCATAATCGCGCCACTGGCTAGAACAACGGCGATGTCGTGTTGAGGTAGTGTGTAATCAGGACGAATCGTTGCAAGGTAGTCGTAGTAACCAATCGCGTTGTAGCTGTCTTTGCCGTCGCTACCAAACTGTTTTGCAAATAGAGTGCGAATGTCTTGGCGTGTCGCGAGTTCATCCACTAGCCCCAATTTGACTGCGAGCTGAGCAATATCGCCATTTACAGACTTCATCTCGTTAATCAGCTCATCCATGGTTGGATTAAGCACTTTCGCATCAATGTTTCGGTTTGTTGTTACGTCATCAACAAAAGCACTCCATAATTGAGTAACCCAACGTGTTGCTGACTCTTTCGCCGCATCGGACATGTCATCACGAATAAAAGGTTCGATAGCGGATTTATAAGTACCTACGCGAAAAACATGAGTAGAAACGTCAAGCTTTTCAAGTAACGTTTTGTAGTACATTGAGTAAGCGCTGTAACCTTTAATCAATACACCACCATCAGGTGCCAGATAAACTTTATCGGCGTAACTTGCCAAGTAATATTGGCTTTGGTTGTAGAAATCACCTACGGCGTAAACGGGTTTGCCTGATGCTTTAAATTCGTTCAACGCTTTCGCGATGTAACGTAGTTTCGTGAGATTTGTTTCTGGCATGTCTCGCAGTGCTAGCACTAATCCAGACACTTTAGGATCGTCTTTCGCGTAGCGAATAGTATCAACGATATCGAAAAGGACGTTTTCTTTCGGTAGCTCATTACCCAAAAGGGAACCAGCAAAAGAGTCCATTGGGTTTACATAACGTCTTTGTTCGACAATTGGGCCTGAAAGGTTCATCACCAATGCCGATTCTTTTTCGACGACAGGTTGACCGTCTCCGGTATAAGTAAAGGCAAAGTAGAAAACGGCAATCATCAGCAAGAAAATTAGGTTTGCCAGTGCGAGTCTGATGAAAGTGATACTTTTCCATATCCCTTTAAATATCAAACCAATAAATTTGAAGAGTTTTTTCATCTTGTCTCCATAACGAGATAGTTACGCCGAGTCTAACAAAGTATGGGTTCTTATCTCTAAGATCTCAAAAGATAACATTTTTTTAGCTTATCACGACCACTCAACAATTGGCATATTTTCACACGAGATTGATCGGTGTTACAAAAATGTAAACGCTTGTTTGATTTTTTGGTTGAGCAGGCTTAATCTGGTCAGACCATGATAATAACAATGGATGTTAAGTGATGTCTGCCATGTACCCAAACCTATTAAAGCCACTGGACCTCGGTTTCACACAATTACGAAACCGAGTTCTGATGGGATCAATGCACACTGGCTTAGAAGAGCACAAAGAAGGATTACAGAAGCTCGCGGCTTTTTATGAAGAACGCGCGAAAGGCGGTGTCGGACTGATTGTAACCGGAGGTTTTTCTCCTAACTTACGCGGTCGTTTACACCCGTTGAGTGCTGAATTCAGCAAGCCAAAACATGCTAAAGCCCATAAAGTTGTGACAGAAGCGGTGCACAAGCACGGTGGTAAAATTGCGTTGCAAATTCTCCATGCTGGGCGTTATGCAATGCATCCATTCTCGCAAAGTGCATCTGGCATTAAAGCGCCAATTGCAAAGTTTGCTCCGAGTGAAATGAGCGACCGCCAGATAAAGAAAACCATCGACGCGTTTGCTAATAGTGCGGAGTTAGCACAGCTTGCTGGTTATGATGGCGTCGAGTTAATGGGCTCGGAAGGTTACTTGATAAACCAATTCTTATGTAAACGTACTAATATGCGTTACGACGAATGGGGTGGCAGCTATAAAAAACGTATGCGTTTTCCGCTAGAAATTGTTAAAGCGGTACGCAAGGCGGTAGGTGACAAGTTCATCATCATCTTCCGTCTTTCTATGCTGGATCTTGTCGAGCAGGGCAGCACTTTTGAAGACGTTATCGAATTGGCGAAAGCACTTGAAGAGGCTGGCGTCACGATTATTAATACGGGTATCGGTTGGCATGAGGCTCGAATTCCGACAATTGCGACTCAAGTACCACGCGGTGCGTTTACATGGGTTACGGAAAAAGTTAAACCTCACGTTTCGGTTCCTATTATCACTTGCAACCGTATAAATACGCCAGATGAAGCAGAACGTATTTTATCTTCAGGTCATGCCGACATGGTTTCGATGGCGCGCCCATTCTTGGCCGATCCTTACTTTGTTGCTAAAGCCGAACAGGAAAAAGCGCAGTTTATTAATACGTGTATTGGTTGTAATCAGGCGTGTCTAGATAACGTGTTTAAAGGTAAGCGCGCCAGTTGCTTAGTGAACCCTCTAGCGTGCTATGAAACCGAAATTGTTGTTGAACCAGCCTTTAAAAAGAAAAACATTGCAGTTGTTGGTGCTGGACCTGCGGGCTTGGCTTGTGCGACCACACTGGCTGAACGTGGCCATAAGGTTGATCTGTTCGAAAAGAACGACCGCATCGGTGGTCAGTTCCGTCTTGCGATGCAGATCCCTGGTAAGGAAGAGTTTCGAGAGACGATACGATATTTCGCTAACCGTATTGATGAAACAGGCGTGAATCTGCACTTATCGACGGAAGCGAACTATGACTTACTCACAGAATACGATGAGATAGTGATGGCATCGGGTGTTGAGCCACGTAAAGTCAATATTGATGGAATTGATAACCCAGAGAAAGTCGTCGACTATCAAACTCTCATTCGAGACAAAACGCCAGTCGGTGAGAAAGTGGCTATCGTTGGTGCTGGTGGCATTGGCGTAGATGTCGCGACCATGCTCACAGAGCCAGTTGGACAAACGTTGGATGACTGGTTGCATGAATGGGGAATCGACAAGGAGATGTCTCAGCCGGGTGGTTTATACCCTTACCCTGATGCGGTTAGCGATAAAGAAGTCTGGGTACTTCAGCGTCGTAAAGGTCGTGTAGGTAAAGGTCCGGGTAAAACGACAGGTTGGATCCATAAACGTACCCTTGAAAAACGGGGCGTACATTTAGTCGGTGGTGTGTCTTACGATAAAATTGATGATCAAGGTTTGCACATTCATGTAGACGGAAGCGCGCAGGTACTTAATGCAGACAAAGTTATCATTTGTGCTGGGCAAGAGTCTGTACGTCCGTTTGAAGATAAATGGTCTGAACTCGGAGAGAAGATTCATATCATTGGCGGAGCTGACCATGCGGGTGAACTTGATGCTGTGCGTGCGATTCGTCAAGGTGTTAAATTGGCGGTAAAACTCTAGCCTTTTAATGTGTGTTTACCATAAAAGCTGCGCTTTGAGCGCAGCTTTTTTGTATAGAACTAGTCACTGATATCTGGCAGTTGTTTGGCCATTACCACGCCAGAAAAAGTAATAAAAGAGAACACTAACACCACAGCTGAAAGGCTCAAGAAGTTCGACATAACACCAAGAGAGCTCATTAGAAGCAGCATTATCCCAACCACCGTGTTACTCACGGCTACATAGCTTGTCCGCTTGTCACCTTCTGCGATATCAACTAAGTAGGTTTTTCGTCCGACTCGTATTCCGTCGTGGGCAATACACACACAAAAGTAGAGCAGAGGAATCACGAATAGGAAGCTTTGGCTAGCGGTGACCCACGTATCGTAAACAAATAAAACAACGCCAAGTAGCGCGCTCATCGTTGCGCCGATGACCATCACACTGCGGCTAGAGCGATCGGACATTCTTCCCCAGAAAGGACCTGACACAAAGGAGGCCAAGCCACTCGCAAACATAAAGAGAGCTAGCACCCAGAGTTGTCCACCGAGAGATTGCTGTGCCAGCACAACGTAGTACGGTGCACTCAGCGCAGAACATAAAAATAGTGTCCGCGTGATAACGAATCGACGAAAGGTCACGTCTGTTTTAAGTAACGCGAGTTGTTTAAATGCCTCAAGGACGCCATTTCGACCACCGTCTACCTCACCGGCATACTCATTAATTCGCGCATAGACTAATGCCGCGATGAGCCATATGACGCCCGCTAAGCCTAAACTCAGACCGTAAAAGCGCTCTGTCGGCTCTACGTCCCATAACCAGGCTAGTGCCAGAAGGCTAGCGAAAAGCAGCGTAACCAGGCCAGCAGCGCTTGAAGACCAGCCGTTGACTTGACCTCGTTGGTTTTTAGGGATGGTTTTGCCCAATACATCTTTTGATGCGACGGAATTTAAACCGCGTGAGAGGCTGAAGATCACAAGACATGCAATCACACCATAACCCGCAGCTGCTCCTGTTAGAGTTAATGCGACCAATCCGATTGCAAATATGGAAAGAGCCTGCAAGATGCTGCCAATTACCCAGACCCATTTTCTTACTGGAAGGCGTCGGATGTAGTGCGCGATGCTAAGTTGTGGGATAAGGGATCCTGACTCACGAATAGGAACCAGCCAACCAATTAAATAAACCGGTGCCCCGAGACTTTGTAGTATCCACGGCAACGTGACTTTAGGGTTGATTAACGCATCGCCGACCTTCGTTAAAAACTGAGCGAGAATGATTTTAAGAAAGTTGCCGGGAACTTGATGACAAGCTGATTCAGGAATCGCCTTACAGGCACGGGCATCTTCGTCATTAACGATCTTTTCGTAAATGCTGTTTTGTTTGTCCTTGTTCATCAACCTGCCTATGTTCAACTTATTCATTTCGCGAATAAATTAACATTAAACCCAGATTGATGTTAAGTGAAGCACGTTATCAAGCCCACAGAAAACCGGTTGTTATTCGCAGGAGCAGATTGTGCTAAAGTGGCGTAAACAAAATAACAACGATATTCAATAAGGATTCTTTCATGGACGCTCTCGATCTTTTGCTCAATCGCCGATCTATCGCGAAGTTATCCGCGCCTGCTCCAGAAGGTAAAGCACTTGAGAACATCATTCGTGCTGGCCTTCGTGCGCCTGACCATGCGGGATTAACCCCTTGGCGTTTCGTTATCGCACAGGGCGATGGTTTGAAAAAACTGTCAGATATATTGGTAAAAGCGGCAGAAGCTGAAAATAGTGATGAAGCGGTGGTCGAAAAGGTAAAGAATGCCCCATTTCGCGCACCAATGGTGATCACGGTGATTGCTAAAGTAACAGAACATGAGAAAGTACCAGCACTAGAGCAACACTTATCTGCGGGATGCGCTGTACAAGCGATGCAAATGGCAGCCGTAGCGCAAGGCTTTCAAGGGTTTTGGCGCTCAGGTAAGTGGATGTTCCATCCAGAAGTTCATCAAGCATTTGGTTTAGAGGGTGACGATGAGATTGTTGGTTTCTTGTACTTAGGCACGCCTGGTTGTACACCGATGAAAGTTCCTGAGCGTGACCTTTCTCAGTTTGTTGAATTCCTATAACTAAAAACTTAAATAAACTGACTGTTTATTTATACAGTTTTTCTTGATTTATTAGGGCTACATTCGATAATGTGGCCCTAATTATATTTATTTCCAAAACGTTATGTCTCGTCTGTTTATTGCTGAAAAACCAAGTTTAGGCCGTGCGATTGCCGCTGCACTGCCAAACCCTCAAAAGAAAGATCAAGGATTCATCCGCTGTGGGAACGGGGATATCGTTACTTGGTGTATCGGCCACTTACTCGAACAAGTCGAACCCGACGCTTACGATGAGCGTTATAAAAAGTGGAATATGGCAGATTTACCAATTGTTCCGCAGCAATGGCAGCTCAGACCGAGGAAAAGTGCAAGTAAGCAATTAACAGTGATTCGTAAATTGCTCAAAGAAGCTAACGAAGTCATTCATGCAGGAGACCCAGATCGAGAGGGTCAGCTGTTAGTTGATGAAGTTCTGGACTATTGCAAGTTATCTAAAACCAAGAAGGAATCTACACAGCGTTTGTTGATTTCCGACTTGAACTTACCTGCGGTTAAACGTGCTCTCAGTTCTATGCGCAGTAATCGCGAGTTTATCCCACTTTCAGTTTCAGCATTGGCCCGCTCTCGGGCTGATTGGCTGTATGGTATGAACATGTCTCGTGCTTATACCTTGCTTGGTCAAAAAGCAGGGTATCAAGGTGTTCTCTCGGTAGGGCGAGTGCAAACGCCAGTTCTTGGCTTAGTGGTGCGTCGTGATGAAGAAATCGAAAACTTTGTCCCGAAGGACTATTTTACCCTACATGCTCTGATCCCATATCAAGATGCCAATGGTACTTTTGATATTCGTGCTCGTTGGAAGCCAAGTGAGGCATGTAAGCCTTGGCAGGACGAAGAAGGTCGAGTATTAAACCGTAAGTTGGTAGAAAATGTTGCAAACCGTATTGCAAATCAACCCGCAAAAGTGACAGAGTCGGAACAAAAGCAAACCAAGCAATCAGCACCATTACCTTATTCGTTATCTGCTTTACAGATCGATGCCGCGAAGCGCTATGGTATGAGTGCGCAACAAGTACTAGATACTTGTCAGGCATTGTATGAAAAGCACAAGCTGATCACTTACCCGCGTTCAGATTGTCGCTATTTACCGATGGAACACTACTCACAAGCAGGGACGGTGACAACTGCTATTGCGAATAACGCAAAAGAGTTGCAAGTTGCCGTTCAGGGAGCAGACTTAACATTAAAGTCCAAAGCCTGGAACGATAAAAAAGTGGATGCGCACCATGCGATTATCCCTACACCGAAGCAAGCTAATGTGAATGCGCTTTCCGGCAATGAGATGAAAGTGTATCAATTGATTGCGCGCCAGTACCTCATGCAGTTCTATCCGGCGGCGGTTTACGCAGAAGCGAAATTGGTTTTCGATATCGCTGGTGGTACGTTTGTCGCGAAAGGTCGTCAGTTAGTTTCGCCGGGTTGGAAAGCGCTAATGGGCAAAACTGACAAGGAAGATGAAGGTATTGATGCCGTGCCACCGCTACCCGAAGGCACCGTGTTAACTTGTCGTGAAGGGGAAATAAAAGACCGAAAAACCGAGCCACCAAAGCATTTTACCGAAGCATCGCTGTTGCAAGCGATGACCGGGATCGCCCGTTACGTTGCGGATAAAGAACTGAAAAAAATCCTTCGTGACACTGATGGGCTAGGCACGGAAGCGACTCGCGCTGGTATTTTGGACACGCTGTTCAAACGCCAACTGCTTACGCGTCAAGGTAAGTCAATTCTCAGTTCTCCTGCGGGAAGAGGTCTCATTCATGCCTTGCCAGAAGATTCAACATACCCTGATATGACGGCTCATTGGGAGCACCAGTTACAAGGTATGGCAGAGAGAAATCAAGCATATCAGCCGTTCATGCAAGCACTGGAACAACGCGTTGATAGCTTGATGGCACAAGTAAAAGCAGGGCCTATCCCTGATTCATTACGTCATCTACCCAAGGTGGAACGTCCTGCGTTTAAACGTAAAAAGCGCAGTTATTCAAAGAATGGTGGCGCGACTAAATCTCGTGCAACCAAAGGTAAGCAGGCATAGGACAAGCGCGGCGTAATTAAACTCCGCGCATGCTTGAAAATAGATTACTCGAACAGATCACCGTGGTTTTGGATCGCGCCTCTTACTTCACCTTGAGTTAACACGCGTTTGTCCAGTACCTCTTTCACCTGGTTGCCCAAGTCAACTAATGTATCTCGATTCGCTTGAGTTTGGCGTTTACCAGCACTTCTCAAGCAGTAATTTAGTTCGTGCTCTTCGCTAAAATTAACCAAATCCCTATCTGCTGCCATCGTGCTTTCTCCTTATTTGTTCTACTTTTTCCTAAGTCTGGATTGGATGTAGATAAATTCAAGTTAGATTGCGCGAATTATGCTGGTGGATCACTGATGAACATTATGTTTGCCAACCAAGTCACGATTATGAAGCCTGGCTTTGATGGTATTTGGTTTAGTGATGGTTGTGTCTTAATGCTGCTACCAAGGTAACTCAGTACCATCGTAGTTAATAAATCGACCTGAAAGCTGCGGTGTGCTCAGTTCTATCACGTTCGCTAGGCCTAGCGCGGAGGTTTGCGTATCTATCAAAGCATTTGGCCCGCCCATCGCCGTTTTTACCCAACCAGGGTGAAGCGCTAAAACGGTAAATCCTTCAGGTGTTAAATCATTACTCAAGCTTTTCACAACCGAGTTAAGCGCCGCTTTCGATGAGCGATAAATATAGCCGCCGCCGGACGTATTTTCGGTCATACTGCCGACTTTTGATGAGATACAAGCAATCTTTTTCATCTTGCCTTGTTGTAAGCGAGGGTAACAGTACTCAACCAGTTTTAACGGAGCAATGGTGTTTACTTCGAAGACTTTACGCCATGCTTCTACGTCAGTGTTTCCAAAGCCATATCCCTTGGGGCCGTAATATCCTGCATTATTGATGAGTAAGTCGATGGCAGGGAGTTTATCGGCAAGCTTAGCGACTTGTTCGTAGTGAGTGACATCCAGTTCGTGCAAAACCAGATTGCTGAATTGTGAGGCTAGAGTTTGTAGTTCTGAACTGTTCTCTAAGGAACGGCTAGTAGCATGTACTTGGTGGCCTTGCTTCAGGTACAGCTCAGTTAAGCTAAGGCCAATGCCGCGATTTGCTCCGGTAATAAAGACGGTTTGACTCATACAAACACCTATGTTTTTTTGATTTCAGTTGAAAGTCATTGTGTTAGCTAAGCACAATAAAATCAACCAACCACCACGCACCAACAACGAGAGATGAAAATAGGGACAGAGCACAAAGAGAGCCAAACAGTGCGCCGAGAATAGCAAAGAAAGTAGAATTCATATGTATATTAAATTTAATTGATATTGAAAATCATTATCAATTAAATTGCATTTTATTCAACCCTTGAAGTTGATACTATTTCGTTACCATTGTTATTAAGAATTTCTCATGCTGCCATTTATCTACCACCCGATTTATTCTCAACTTGAGTTGCCAGAGGGGCATCGTTACCCAATTATGAAATACCAGTACCTCTATGAATCGGTATTGGTGCATATAGAGAAAGATAACTGGAAAGAGCACGCGCAGTTTTTCCAGCCCGAAGCATTAACTGTTGGGGAAGTAAAACGTGTTCATGACGAGGAATACGTCGAGTTACTTGTTAGTGGAAACATGCCAGCTGCGAAGATGCGCCGAATAGGTTTTCCTTGGAGTGAGTCTCTCATTACCAGAACGCTAACTTCAGCAGCGGGCACGGCTCTGACCGCAAAAAAGGCACTTGAGTACGGTGTGGCCATTCATTTGAGTGGTGGGTATCACCACGCACACAAAGAGTTTGGCAGTGGTTTTTGTTTATTTAATGACTTAGTGATCGCGGCCAGGCAAGCGCTCGAAGTCGAGCATGTCGATAAAGTATTGATCATTGACAGTGATGTTCACCATGGGGATGGAACAGCAACTTTATGTGACGATGAGCCAGATATCATCACGCTTTCTTTCCACTGTGATAAAAACTTCCCAGCGAGGAAGCCTCAGTCTGATCTCGATGTGCCTTTGGTGCGAGGAACAGGTGATGAGGACTTTTTAATGGCGTTTAAAGAAGTGGTCGATATGGCACTTAATCTTCATCGCCCTGATTTAGTTATCTACGATGCTGGTGTCGATATACATCAAGACGATGAGCTTGGATATTTTGATGTGTCGACGCAAGGGATCTTAGAACGTGATAGATTTTTAATGCAAACAGTGAAATCTCGAGGTATCCCTGTCGCAGCTGTCGTTGGAGGTGGATATCGAACGAATCATGCTGACCTCGTCCCAATCCATTTGCAGCTTATCAATGCCGCTAAAGAAGTCTTTATTGATGAGTAGATACAACTAGACGTAAATATCAAATTGATTCAACACTGGAACGAACGAAAAGGGCATTAATTTTTTGTGGGTTCTTTCTGAGTGTGGCGGAGTGCTTAGTTGCGTTCAAGAAGTGATAAGTGATTTGTACAAATCTTTTTAAGTCTGGAGATGCGAAAAAGCCCGCTAATTTCTTAGCGGGCTTTTTCTAAATGTGGCGGAGAGATAGGGATTTGAACCCTAGATACGCTATTAACGTATGCCGGTTTTCAAGACCGGTGCTTTCAACCACTCAGCCATCTCTCCGTTGTTGAGGCGCATAATATAAGGCTTTGAAAATGTTGTAAACCCCTAGTTGAACTGATTGGATGTTTACTGCGCAAATTTGTGGTTTGTGTTGTTGAAATAAACAAAAACTCCCCAAAAAGGGGAGTTTGAATAGTATATGGATTGCTAGGTATTAATCGTTTTTAGAATAAAAACGCTGTAACTCAGTTAAACCTTGCATCAAAACTGGCAACTTCGGTGCATCATCTCGAAGTCGTTTGTAGTTTTTGTCATACAGCTTGTAGTTGCCAAACTTATCGATCACTGTGGTTTGTGAGCTAGTAATTAAGGCAAGCTCGCGAGTATCGCCCGCCAAGATCCAGCGACGACGACTTTCATCGAATAGGTTGCGACCACTACTGTAATCATATGGGTTGGAAGATACGCCGAGCATATCTTGCAACAGTGTAACTGAGAGGTCCAAGTGACTTGTGCTGTGATTAAATTCGCCAGCCAGCATTCCAGGCCAATGGATCACCATCGGAACTTGTAATTGATAACGGCTGTAGTTGCTGTTTGCTCCCCAGCTGTTCGTATTGGTTTCGTTAAATTCACTACCGTGATTAGAAGTGATGATTACGATGGTGTTTGTCAGTTGTCCCGTCGTTTCCAGTTCATCAATAATACCGGCGATAGTTCTATCCGCCGACTTCACTGCATATTCATAAGCTTTTTTGAATCGCTCACTTGCAGGCATTTCTTCGTCATTATTTGAAGGAATCGATTCAAAATTATCAACGGTGGTGACTTCGATGTAACTAAACCATGGCTGACTTGCTTTCTCTGCTAACCATGTATTCCAGTTTGCGATAGATTGTTTATCGGTATGAGCTTGCGTGCCATCTAGGTCTTCCGCTAAGTTCAAGTCGCGGAAAATAATTTCTGAGTAGAGATCATCTTCAAACCCACTGCCACTGAATAAACCAAAGTTGTAGCCCTGATCTTTCAGTACATCGAGCAATACTGGGGAAGCACCTTGCGCCTTGATGCTTGATGCATAACTGGTCGGTAAGCCATAGAACAAACCAAAGGCCCCGTATGTATCATTACTTGAGCTGTAATGATTACGGAAGTTCTGATTGTTTTCAGCAAACTCATAGAGGTTAGGCATCTCTTCTTGGTTCAGCGCATCCGCTCGTAAATTGTTTATGCTGATCATCAACACATTGAGCTTATTAACTCGGCGGTTAAACTCAAGCTTTTCAAGAGGGTAGTTGACTAACTCTACGTTGCCTTCGTTTTCTGCCAAACGTTTTAGGTATTCCTCACGGTCAAGTAGACCATGTTTTTCCATAAAACTCTTCGCCGTCATCGGGTAAGACAAAGGGAAGTTTGAACGCTGGCTAGTAATTGGGTTGTAAAAATACGCATCTGCCCAAATGTAAACCAAATGGCTGGTCATAAAGCTGAGGAAAAAGACGGCCGCGAGAGGGCGTCCTACGTGCTTATGAGATAGTTTGCGCTGTTTTCGCCATACCCATTCGGATAGTGCGAGTTGAATAAGGAAGATCAGCGGCATCACAACAAATAAATGTTGTAGGTCAGTGCTGAGCGCACTTTTGTCTTCGCTGAATAGTAACTCCCAGACAACGGGAGTTAAGTGCAAATTGATCGACTGATACGCTTGGGTATCAATTAATAATATGGTTTGCCCAACGGTTGCGAAAATCACTGCCACCAAACGGAACAACTTCCGCGATGGCAGGATAAACGTCAACGGGAATAGAACAAGCAAGTAAAGTGCGAAAACTAGAAAGCCAAAGTGACCAACCCAAGAAACCGCCAGATAAAACTGACCAAGTAACGTCTCGGGCCAAGGAGACTGAACAATGTAGCGTGTGCCTATCAACATCGACGCAGCGATATTGAAGAATGCAAACCAGTGACCCCAACCAACTAGTCGAGATACACGTTCGCCGTATGAGTTTCCGCTGTCTACCATGTATGTGTTCTATTGTCCGTGATTAGTGTGTTTTTGGTGTTTCTAAAGAAGACATCAGCGCCTGAGCAAATTTTTCAGCAATCGCTTTGCGTTGTGAAGCAGCAACACGTTGATTTAAGACATTGGTTGCGATATTTCCGGCAATCATTAGCGTCAACTCAGGAGAAGCAGCGTGTTTTTCAAGAACTGTTGCTACTTCAGCAAGAATTTTTTCTACTTGCTCGTCAGTATATTTAGATGTAATCGGCATAAAGACTCTAATAATGATAGTAAAAGCGGCTTATGATAACCTACAATGCCCATCAACTAAAACCTTGTAGCAAGATAAAATCACTATGAGTCTTCATCTTTCAAACGTTATTCTGCATCAACTGTGCAAAAACGATCAGGACGAGCTGGTTGTAAACTTTCGTCCAGCATCATTAGAGAACGATGCATCTACAGAAAACTTAGTCGCTGAGCTTCACCGAGTATTCCATTCTAAAGCTGGTAAAGGTTTTGGCGCTTTCCAGTCAGACAGCGAATTTCAATTTTGGCTTCAAGAAATGCGCAAAGGAGAGCGAGATTTTTACGACTTCTCACAAATTAGTGCAAATCGCTTGAAAGAAGAGTTGATTAAGTACCCATTTGCGGATGAAGGTATCTTGGTTTTCGCTGAGTATCAGAGTTTAGCAACGGACTACTTGTTCATCGGTATCTTACCAATGAATCAGAGTTTAAAAGTGACCGAAGGTTTGGACATCAGTGCGACAGATTACTTAGATATCACCAAAATGGATATTGCCGCACGCATCGACCTGTCGAGCTACGAGACCGACAAGGAATCCAATCGTTATCTGCAATACATTAAAGGACGCGTTGGCCGTAAAGTGGCGGACTTCTTCCTAGATTTTCTGCAAGCGGATATTGGCTTAGATACTAAACAACAAAACTTAGTGTTGATGCAGGCGGTGGATGATTTTTGTGCTGACTCGAAGCTAGAAAAGCAAGAAGTGAACGAGTACAAGAAACAAGTTTACGACTACTGCAATGAGCAAATTAAATCCGGTGATGAAGTTCAAATCTCAGAACTTTCCGGAGAGCTTCCTCAAAGCCAAGATGGCACGAGCTTTATGGATTTCACCAAAGAGCAAGGGTACGAACTTGAAGAGTCTTTCCCAGGTGATCGTGCGACGGTTCGCAAACTGACTAAATTTGTTGGAGCTGGTGGTGGTTTGAATATTAGCTTCGATAGTCTCTTACTTGGCGAGCGTATTTTTTATGATCCAGAGACGGATACCTTAACGATTAAAGGGACGCCTCCAAATCTAAAAGATCAGTTAAGTCGCAATTAAAATCATATCGTTAAATAAAGAGAGCAAACGGCTCTCTTTTTTTATGTGAATAAGAAACATCCATAGTATATGCTTGTAATTAATGGAGATATGCGAGGGGCAAGTGTTGCTGAAGCTAAAAGAAGGAATACGGCGGTTTGTTTGGTTCTGGTTCGTTTTGTGGTGTGTTTTAGCACTTGGCATTTGGCTGCAAGCCAAACAAACGATTCAAACGATTTCGACTGTAAATGAGTTAGGAAGTAAAGTTGAAGAAGTCAGGCACTTTTTTAACTTCGATCTGCCTTACCGTGTTAAACACGTCGACCAAATTTCACTGAAACTTCAGTTGGCTTATGCAGTTCGCTTACAGCTTGAAAGTGAGTTTTCTGAAGGGAAAATCACACCAGACATCACTCAATTACTTTATACGACCGACCGATTTTTAGAAAGTGCTCGAGCTTTTGTAAGAAGTGACAGTGAATTGGTTTCGTTAGCAGAACAGTTACGAAGCAGCCGTGCTCGAACAGAAAACTCTGAGCAAATTCAGGCAATGTACTATCGCTTAGGTGCGCTTGTTTTTGAGTCTGTCTTTAGTGACTCTGCAACGAATAGCGATACTTACCGTGACTTAGACCGACTTTTTATTGAATCAGAGGCACTCTCTCCCGAAGAGCGAAGTGCTCTTCAGCGCCAGCTTGCTCAAACCTCAAGCGCACTATCTGCTCAGGCACAGGGCAGTTATTTATCTAATCAACTGCTTAATCCAGATTTCCCGAACCAGTTAACTTCGATAAATGATCAGTTGGAACAGAAGCTAATGACTTTTATTGTTTGGCTGTCTGTAATCAGTGGTTTGCTCCTTTTCCTCATTTCATGGGGAGCCTTCTCCCCAAAAACGATTCAACCGATACCACTACCCAGAACCGATGATAAAAAGTCAGAGCAAGTTGGCGATGATGAAAATGGAGCTAACACTGTTCCCTCAGCTCAGTCAGAAAATTTTCAAAACGTCCAAATGAACGAAAAAAGTTGTAATGAGGTGAATTCATCACAAGTGGAAGTATTGGAACGTGAGCCGTACATAGATATCAATAAAATGTTAGATTCTCTGTCTGGTGACGAGGGCGCTGTGCGGATGTTACTGGAGGTCTTTATTCAGGACCACTCTGGCGATGGCACTAAAATGTATCAGCTGTTAGAAGAGGATAAAGAGCAAGCGCAAAGAGCCGCACACAGTCTTAAAGGGGTCTCAGGGAGTTTAGGTGCAATGCCATTGCACTGTATTTCGGGTGATATTGAACTGTTGATTAAACAAGGGCAAAAAGTGCCGGAAGAGAAGTTGGCATGTTTAGATGATGTCCTAAAACAAACCATACTTTTTGCTAATAATGTTCTCAATAGTGAAAAGATAACAGAAGCGCTAACAGATTGATATTGCTCTGACTTAATGTCATAAGAGTTGAGGTAATAAAGGCTCGAACTATATGACTTAGTTCGCTTTATTCCTGTTCTATACAATTTGTTAAAGGTGTTTTCATGTCCGTTCGCCGAATGTCTTCAATGATGTTGATAGGGCTGGTTATGATGCTTTCAGGGTGCTCCCTGCTCGAAGTCAAGATCGAGAGTCAAACCGTCCCTCTTACCAAACAAGAGCTCAATATGCGTCTTTTGACTCGTGAGTATGCGCAGCAGTTTTTTGCTCAGGTTGAGCAAGCAGCAGATGCACTACACGAACAATATGATCCTCATGATAAAGTTCATCAATCTTATATTTTACTTTGGAAGATAAATGCTGAAGAGGGCATCCAAGCTTCTGCGTATCAAGTGTCCCCAATGGCTGCACTGATTGATACATGGACTTTCACGCTACAAATGGAACAGTTCTTTACTACCGCTTCTGGTAATGAGCTCTTTGCGTCCGGTGAGGCCAAGTTAGTTTCCGTTTATTTAGCGAAAGAGGTAGATAAACTGGCTCAATCTTTATTGAAGAAAGAAGCATACATCAAGACACAAACGTTTGTTGCAGAGTTCGCCAAGCAGCATCCATTCGCTGATTTAAGCATGATTAGGACTCCGGCTTACCGTGGGTGGTTAGATGCAAACCAAATTAGCGAAGAGGAAGCCGTTACAACGCTAGGCACGATGCCAGAAGCACTTGGGGATGTCTCTGATCGTCTAAGTCTGGTATCAGAACAGACACCAAAAATTATGACGTGGAAAGCGCAGTTGTTGGCCTTGAATAGCTCTGCCAGTATCGAAAAAGTCAATGCGGCGCTCAATAGTTTGCAAGTTACCGCTGATTCGATGAGGGATTTTATCGATAACAACCCAGAGTACATGCGTTATTTGGCAGAACAAATGGCGCTGGAGTTACAACCTTTGGTTGACGATATCGATCAAAGGACGGAGGCGCGTTTATCTCAGTTGGGTGAAGAACGCCAAGCTATAGAGCTGATGGTTGCCAGAGAACGTCAAGAAATCGCACAGATCATTACCCATGAGCGCGAGAAGTTTGCTCAAGATATGGATCGAGTGTCGCAAGAGGTTGTGAATCTCGCCATGACTAAGCTGATTGAACTTGTCAAAAGTACCATCATCTACTTTATTCTGTTCATTGCCGTTATATTCTTTGCACCGCTTGGCTTGGGCTATTGGTTTGGGAAGCGTGCAGCCGTAAAAACGCCAGTAAAACAAAGCTAACGATTTGTTTTGGAAATAAAAAAAGAGCGCTTTAAAGCGCTCTTTTTTAGTATTGAATTCGGAAGGGAGGTTCTTCCTATCTCTACGAAGTTAAGCGGTTTGCTGCTTTAATTCGCCTTCAGCTTCTTCAACTGCTTCTGCTGTTGGTTCGCACTTATCAACAAACCAACCCATGTAAGAAGTGAAGATCGTTACGATGATACATACAAAACTCAGCCACATGAACGGGGCATAAGACAGTGTAGCAACACCCAAAATACTGGCCATGTAGATACCGTTGTCACTCCAAGGGACCATACCTGAGGTTAGCGTGCCGCCAAATTCTGCGTTACGAGACAAATTCTTACGTTTGTAGCCTAGACGGTCATAGTTCTTCGCACAGATTTTTGGGGTCAGGATAAGTGAAACGTACATCGCTGAACCAAATACGTTGCCCATAAAGGCCGTACCAATTGTGCTTGTTGCCAATGAACCTGCACTTTGAACGCGTTTTTCAAACAGCTTCGCGATAGTCTCTAGCACGCCTACTTTATCTAGTAGACCGCCAAAACCAAGGCCGAATACGATAACCGCTACCGACCCAAGCATTGAAGACATGCCGCCACGGTTAAGGATTGAGTCAATGAAATCTACGCCAGATGAGATTGCAAACGGAGCCCAAGCCGTGTTGAACGCGGTTAGGAAATCGACATCTTGGAGCATCACTGCCCAAATAATACCTAGCAGAGAACCAAAACTGATCACTGGGAATGAAGGCATACGCATCGCTAGAAGTGACAATACGATGATCACAGGAACAAATGAGTAAGGGGTGATGTAGAACTGCTGTTCCATCGCTTTAATGACAGAGTCTACCTGGCTCATGTCAACTTGACCTGCGTAGTGGAAGCCAAATGCAGTAAACATAATGCCTGTAATAATGTAGCTAATGAGTGCTATCGGCAACATGCCTTTAATATGTTCCATCACTTCAACGTTAGACATAGATGAAGCAAGGATTACTGAATCCGATAGAGGCGACATTTTGTCACCAAAGTAACAGCCTGAAAGTACGGCACCTGCAGTGATTGGCGCAGGAACACCAAGACCTTGACCGATACCCATCATTGCAATACCTGCCGTGCCAGCCGCACCCCAAGATGTGCCAGTCGCTAGCGCAGTCAATGAACAGATGATCATGGTCGCGAGCAAAAAGATAGAAGGGTGGATTGCTTTAAGGCCGTAGTAAATAATGGTTGGAACAATACCACCAGAGATCCAAGTACCTACAAGCGCGCCAACGGCCAAAAGGATTAAAACGGCTCCAAGTCCATTGGAAATGCCATTTAGTGCTGCTTTTTCCAGATCTTTATACTGATGGCCAAGCTTTATGCCCAATATCATGACAATGAACCAACCGATGTATAGCGCTAGCTGAATCGGTAGGTCTAGCTTGGCTGTGAACGAAAATGCCAGCAGGAGAAATAAACCGAGCGAGATAAATACCTGTATCAAGCTTGGTAGGCGTGGTGTAACTTGCTTCATATGTGCCTCTGTCAATCTTGGAGCAATAGAGGAAGGCGCTCCTTGTTGTAATCGCGCATAACATACATTAACAAAAATTATATTTCGAACATTTGGTTTTTTATCTTGATGTTCGTCGGTAAAAACGTTTGCTTGTGAAATTAACTGTTAGTTTGTTTTAACTTTTTTGGTTTTAAATGTTGTGTAATGTGAAATTATTGTGCTTCATGTGTTATTTTCTCATTGAGTGGTAAGACCAATTAGGGGACTAAAGTGCTTTCCCTACTTGAAAAATGGTTAAAACCGCAAACCAAACACTAAAAAATCTCGTGTAACCCGGTTTTTCAGAGGAAAAGGTTAAAAAACGCGCTTATTTACAAAATAGGGGTTGAGATTTTGCTGTGAAAAATTAACTATGGGGTAGGTTTTTTAATACATGGAGAGTTAATACGATGAGAGTTGGTTTAGTTGGTTGGCGCGGTATGGTTGGTTCAGTCCTTATGCAGCGTATGGTTGAAGAGAAAGACTTCGACCTAATCGAACCAGTATTCTACAGTACTTCTCAAGTTGGTATTCCTGCTCCTAACTTAGGAAAAGACGCAGGCTTACTGCAAGACGCATATGATATTGAAAGCTTAAAACAGCTTGATGCGGTAATCACCTGTCAAGGTGGTAGCTACACAGAAAAAGTTTTCCCTGCACTTCGTCAGGCTGGTTGGAAAGGCTACTGGATTGACGCGGCCTCTACGCTACGTATGGCTGAAGATTCGATCATCACACTTGATCCAGTGAACTTAAAGCAAATCCAACAAGGCATCCACGGTGGCACGAACACATTTGTCGGTGGTAACTGTACGGTTAGTTTAATGCTAATGGGGCTAGGTGGTCTATTTGAGAAAGGCCTTGTTGAGTGGACAAGCGCAATGACTTACCAAGCCGCATCTGGTGCTGGTGCGCAAAATATGCGTGAATTGATCTCGCAAATGGGCGTTATCAATGACTCTGTTAGCTCTGAACTTGCAAACCCATCAAGCTCTATCCTAGATATCGATAAGAAAGTCGCGGATACAATGCGCAGCGGCTCTTTCCCTACCGATAAATTCGGTGTGCCACTAGCTGGTTCGTTGATCCCATGGATCGATGTGAAGCGCGATAATGGTCAGAGTAAAGAAGAGTGGAAAGCGGGCGCTGAGGCGAATAAAATTTTGGGTTCTCAAAGTTCACCTGTTCCAATTGACGGTACTTGTGTGCGTATTGGCGCGATGCGTTGTCACTCTCAAGCACTTACTATCAAGCTTAAACAAAATGTACCAATGGACGAAATCGAAGAAATCATCGCCACTCATAACGATTGGGTGAAAGTGATTCCTAACGACCGTGACATCACTGCTCAAGAGCTAACACCGGCAAAAGTTACGGGCACAATGTCTGTACCAGTGGGTCGTCTACGTAAGATGGCAATGGGTGATGATTTCCTAAATGCTTTCACTGTTGGTGACCAACTGCTTTGGGGTGCTGCGGAGCCGTTGCGTCGTACTCTGCGAATTATTCTGTCTGAGAAAGCATAATCACATCATCCTTTATTTGATGACAAAATAGAAGAGCTCCTTAGGGAGCTCTTTTTTCATGCGTCGTCTTCCGTTCGAACGACTCTTTTGTCTGGATCGGCTAGTTCACTACCACAATGTTTACAGTAAATTGCGTCAGAGTCGTGCCCTGCGTGGGAGCAGTTTGGGCATTTCACCAATACTTTGTGCGATTGCATCTCTTGGTGCAGTTCGGCAGTGAAAATACCTGTAGGTACCGCCAAAATGGAATAACCCAGTAACATGGTGAGTGATGCAAGCCCTTTACCTAGGTCTGTTTGAGGGACCAAGTCACCATACCCAACCGTTGTGATGGTCACGATCGCCCAATAAATACTCTTAGGAATGCTAGTAAATCCGTTTTCAGGTCCTTCAATGATAAAAATCAACGAGCCGAAAATCGTTACCATAATGGCGACGGAACTAAAGAAGATAAAAATCTTTCTGCGCGCCATAAGCAGTGAACGTAAGAGGATATTGGACTCTTGGAGGTATCGGACTAACTTGAGTATGCGGAATATTCGCATCACTCGCAGCGCCCTGATCACACCCATAAACGAAGCGGATGGGAAGAAGAGTGCTAAATAAGTGGGCAAAATCGCAAGTAAATCGACGACACCATAAAAACTCTTTGCGTAGGCGGCAGGTTTAGGAGAGCAATAAAGCCTTAGAAGGTATTCAATCGTGAATAGGCCAGTAAATGTGTATTCAATAAACTTCAGCTCTTTTTCCCACTCGGCCCGAACGGAGGGTATCGAATCTAACACCAGTACGATTAACGAGCTGATGATCGCGATAATGAGAGCAATATCGAACGTTTTACCAGCTTTGGTATGAGTACCAAAAATGGTGACATATAGAGTATGTTTAAGAGAGTCAGTCGTCATGACAAAGCGATCCATTGTTGAATCGCTCTATCATACAATTTTATAGAAACTCAGGCTAATCCTGGAAATAAGTTGCGTAAGCCATTCGCAATAAACTCTATGCCAAGCGCGCCCAATATCAAACCCATGATACGAGTAATGACGTTGATTCCAGTTTGACCTAAAAATCGTACGATCAATGGGGCAGAGCGGAACAATAGCCATGAACAAAGGCAGAACAAACCAATCGTAATACTAATGCCCACGGTATCGAACATGCTTGGGTAGCGTGCACCATAAACAATAGTCGAACTGATTGCACCAGGACCTGCCATTAAAGGCATTGCAAGAGGGACCACACCAATCTGTTCACGACTGACGTATTCCGTTTTCTCTTGTTTGTTCTGCTTATCTTCCCCCAGTTTACCGCTCATCATCGAGAATGCGATGCTAAGTAATAGCAACCCGCCAGCGACACGAAACGAATCCAGAGAAATACTGAACATGTCTAACAGTAACTGACCAGCAAAAAGCGAAATGATCAGGATGATCGCAACAGCCACATTTGCTGTTGTTGCCGTATTGCGCTTTTCGTCTGGTGTCATATGCCCGGTTAGTGACACAAACACAGGCATGATACCAACAGGGTTTACTGCGGCGACCAAACCGAGAAAAAACTGCAAGAAGATAGCAAGTTCAAAAGTTTGCATGTTGCGTACTCATCAAAGTTCACATTAGTGAAAAGGAGAAGGGGTAATTTGGGCGTAATGTAAGGCAAAAGTTAGGTTGTAAGAAATGAAAAAAACTAACGCATTCCCTGCCATTTAAGTGAGAAAAACTAATTCTTTAAGAAACTGTATCTAATCTGGAAAGGAAATGTTACGTATAAAGTTGCTGATAAATTGCACTGTTTTATATAAACGTTAACATTCGCACATTTTTGATAAAAACCAAGGTGGTTTGTAGAGAGATGTATTCGGTTCGATATACTCTCAGTAGCACAAAGAATTGGGCCTACATGTAATTTTGTTGGTCAAAAATGAAACTTTTTTACAGATTGTTGTAGTTTCTTTTATTTATTTGTCCATTTGCTTCTTTTTTGCTCAATAAAAAATGAAAGTTAATTTATTTGTTTATCAGTGATTTATGTCATTTTGGTGTGATGAGGCACCACTTTGGTAGTATTTAGGTGGTGAGAACTGATCCAAGTCAATTTTTTTCACACTCTGAAATATTATACTCAGTCCTGAAAGCAATTTACTAAGACGTTTGTTTTCTAAGTGACTGATAAACAGTAAAAACGATAAGTAATAGCCTTAGTAAAAAGTTTTTAATATTTGTTAATTTTAGGAGATTCCCTATGCCTGTAACTAATATGGCTGAACTAGATGCAATGGTTGCTCGCGTTAAGAAAGCGCAAGAAGAGTTCGCTACTTACTCTCAAGAGCAAGTAGATAAAATCTTTCGTGCAGCATCGCTTGCAGCTAACCAGGCCCGTATCCCGCTAGCTCAACAAGCGGTAGAAGAATCTGGTATGGGTATTGTTGAAGATAAAGTAATCAAGAACCACTTCGCTTCTGAGTTTATCTACAACAAATACAAAGACGAACAAACGTGTGGCATCTTAGAAGAGGATGACAATCTAGGTACTATGACTATCGCTGAGCCTGTAGGCATCATCTGCGGTATCGTACCAACGACTAACCCAACTTCTACAGCGATCTTCAAATCTCTAATCTCTTTGAAGACACGTAACGGTATCATCTTCTCACCACACCCACGTGCGAAAAACTCAACTAACGATGCAGCTAAACTCGTTCTAGATGCAGCAGTAGCAGCAGGCGCACCAAAAGACATCATCGGTTGGATCGACCAGCCTTCTGTTGAGCTTTCAAACGCTCTAATGAAACACGATGACATCGCGCTTATCCTTGCAACTGGTGGTCCAGGCATGGTTAAAGCCGCTTACTCTTCTGGTAAGCCAGCAATCGGTGTAGGTGCAGGTAACGTTCCTGTTGTTATCGATGAAACAGCAGACATCAAACGTGCTGTTGCTTCTATCCTTATGTCTAAGACTTTCGACAACGGTGTAGTATGTGCTTCTGAGCAAGCTGCAATCGTAGTTGATGAAGTATACGACGAAGTGAAAGAGCGCTTTGCTTCTCACAAAGCTTATGTCCTAAGCAAAGCAGAAGCTGATAAAGTTCGTAAAGTGCTTCTTATCGATGGTGCGCTAAACGCGAAAATCGTAGGTCAGCCAGCAGCAGCAATCGCTGAAATGGCAGGCGTTAAAGTTCCAGCAGACACTAAAGTTCTTGTTGGTGAAGGTCTGGGTAAAGTATCTCACGATGACGCATTCGCTCACGAGAAACTATCTCCAACTCTAGGTCTATTCCGTGCTGACAACTTCGAAGACGCGGTTGCTCAAGCGGTAACTATGGTTGAGATTGGTGGTATCGGCCACACATCTGGTCTTTACACTAACCAAGATACTAACGCTGATCGTATCCGTTACTTCGGTGACAAGATGAAGACAGCTCGTATCCTAATCAACATCCCGACTACTCACGGTGGTATCGGTGACTTGTACAACTTCAACGTTGCGCCATCTCTAACGCTAGGTTGTGGTTCTTGGGGTGGTAACTCTATCTCTGAGAACGTAGGTCCTAAACACCTAATCAACAAGAAAACTGTAGCGAAGCGAGCTGAAAACATGTTGTGGCATAAACTACCTAAGTCAATCTACTTCCGTCGTGGTAGCCTCCCAATCGCGCTGGGCGACCTAGAAGGTAAGAAACGTGCATTCCTAGTAACTGACCGTTTCCTATTCAACAACGGTTACGCAGATGACGTAGTAAGCCTACTAAAAGCTCAAGGCATGGAAGTTCAAACATTCTTCGATGTTGAAGCTGACCCAACACTGTCTGTAGTAGAAAAAGGTGCGGCTCAAATGGCTAGCTACCAACCTGACGTTATCCTAGCGCTAGGCGGTGGTTCACCAATGGATGCAGCGAAAATCATGTGGGTAATGTACGAACACCCAGAAACTCACTTTGAAGAACTAGCAATGCGCTTTATGGACATCCGTAAACGTATCTACAAGTTCCCTAAAATGGGTAAAAAAGCTGAGCTTGTATGTATCACTACAACTTCAGGTACTGGCTCAGAAGTTACTCCATTCGCGGTTGTTACTGACGACAAGACTGGTGCGAAATACCCACTAGCTGACTACGAAATCACGCCAAACATGGCAATCGTTGATGCGAACCTAGTAATGAACATGCCTAAGTCTCTAACAGCATTTGGTGGTTACGATGCAGTAACTCACGCTCTAGAAGCTTACGTATCAGTTCTTGCTAACGAATACTCAGATGGCCAAGCTCTTCAAGCACTTAAGATGCTAAAAGAGTACCTACCATCAAGCTATGCGAACGGTGCAAATGACCCAATCGCTCGTGAGAAAGTACACAACGCAGCTACTATCGCTGGTGTTGCATTTGCGAACGCATTCCTAGGTGTTTGTCACTCAATGGCTCACAAACTGGGTGCTGAGTTCCACTTGCCACACGGCCTAGCTAACGCACTACTTATCTCTAACGTGGTACGTTACAACGCGAACGACAATCCAACTAAACAAACTGCGTTCTCTCAATACGACCGTCCACAAGCACGTCGTCGTTACGCTGAAGTTGCTGACCACCTAGGCCTAAGCCAAGAAGGTGACCGTACTGCTCAGAAGATTGAACGTCTACTAGCATGGTTGGATGAACTAAAAGTTAACCTAGACATCCCAATGTCTATCCAAGCGGCAGGTGTTGCTGAATCAGATTTCGTAGCGAAACTGGATGAGCTAGCGGTAGAAGCGTTCGATGACCAATGTACTGGTGCGAACCCACGTTACCCTCTAATCAGCGAACTTAAAGATGTGTTGATGGCTTCTTACTACGGTAAAGCATTTGTTGAAGGCGAAACTTTCGAAGGTACAACTGTTATCAAGAAGAAAGCAGACCAAGAAGCAGCAAAAGCAGCACCTAAAGCAAAGAAAGAAAAAGCTGACGCGTAATTAAAAAATCGAGTGAGCAAGGTTTTCGCTAGCACGGAACCTTAATCGGGAAAAGGTTAAAGCCCCAGTCAAATGACAGGGGCTTTTTTTATTTTGGTGCAGGAGTTACATCTGGCTTGGGAAAACAGAGTTGCTGTGTATGCTTACACTTCGGTCGCAACTACTCGGCCACTGAAGTATTCATTCGCGACGATGTATGCTGTGTTGCGGACTAGTTCGTCTTGGATCTCAGCCCAGTGCCTCTCGTTGAGCTCTTCTTTTGTATGATTTACCGAGGGAATAACGCCGCCCACTCGAATGTTGAATGGTGTGAGTTCTTTTGCCCAGCTGTGAGTAAAACCTGACACCAACGCCGCCATGCTTTCAACTCCCGTAAAGTCTTCATGGTTGTCATGAGAAATGACGTTAACAATGACGCCTTTCTTGTTTCTGGCTCGAAAGCGCTCTGCTCCTACTTGGCCGTAGGTATAAAGGAAGCGTGCCGCAGACGACAAGTGATCAATGTAAGTACTCATTGGTTCTGGCGCCATTAAACCAGGCATAGGAGAGCTGGTCCAGCAATTAACAATCACATCTGGTGTCGCACGTAGCTGTGATTCTATCTGGTCAAACAATAAGTTAATGGACGTTGTGTTATCACTACACACATTCATCGCATACACTTTGTCAGTGAAAGCGCTGATTTGCTCATAGCTCGCTCTCAAAGCGCTAGAATTTTGGTCACAAAGAATCAACGTTGCTCCAAGGTGAGCAAAGTGATTTGCGCAGGTTCTTCCTATAACCGAGCCTGCAGACGTGACGAGAATAATTGATTCTTTGATATCCATAGCACCTTCACTGTATCCATATGTGAAAAACAATACACCAGTGGTTTGTGCTAATAGCATGGTTGAAATTCGTTGGGTTCAGTGTGAAAGGCTTCAAACTAACGCTTTCGAGTGAGGACTATTGTGCGGTAATTTGTAAGATGTCACATTTCTGACGTGTAGGTATTGCAAGCTATTGGATAAAAAGCGGATCTCTATGCTTTAGCTTGAATTTGATGCTGACGTTGAGCCGTCACTAGCTGATTATATAGCCTAGCATCTGGGATCAGTTGTTTGTTGCGTTCGCCCAATCTGCGTCGCTCATGACCAGATAGGTTGTGATAAACCTCCTCTGGTAGGTTGAATGTGTCTTCAGGCAGGTAAGTCAGCGCATCTGGTTTTAGGTAATGGCTCAGCTTTGCGGAAGGCAATCCTGCATCGTGAAACTGTTTCGCTTGTTCAGCTGCGAGTTCATAGCTGCTGCTATCAGAACGAAGAGCTTGAGGTTGCGATAAACCCAATTGTTGGCGAAGAATACTGTCACTGGTGATGACTTCCTGGACCTCTTCAACTGGGACCACATCGCGAACATCATTAGAGAACATAGACAGAATCAGCGAGAAATCCGCACGACGACCTTCGTGTACGGCATGGTTAATACCATTACCGAACTGAAGTTCGTTGATAATTGCAGCTTTGTCTAACGTATGAATTTGCATGATGTTCCTCGCTCGATGCTCTTTTAACGGCGTGGATAAGAAGAACTTTAGTAAAAGAGGGAATTATTTAAAGGTGCTAGGGAAGGCGAAACAAAAAAGCCCGCTAAATAGCGAGCTTTTGAATAAGACTAAATTGAACTTAGGGGGAAGTATATTACTTCGCTAGGTTCTCAGCTACGAAGTCCCAGTTTACTAGAGCCCAGAAGCCGTTCATGTAATCAGGACGTACGTTGCGGTAATCGATGTAGTACGCGTGTTCCCATAGGTCAACAGTTAGAAGTGGTGTTGTACCTTCTTCTGTTAGAGGAGTAGCAGCGTTAGAAGTGTTAACGATCTCTAGAGAGCCATCAGCTTTCTTAACAAGCCAAGTCCATGAAGAACCGAAGTTGTTGATTGCTGAATCAGTAAACTTCGCTTTGAATTCTTCAAAAGAACCGAATGCTGCGTTGATTGCGTCTGCAACTGCGCCAGTTGGCTCGCCGCCCGCATTTGGAGCAAGACAGTGCCAGTAGAACGTGTGGTTCCAGATTTGCGCTGCGTTGTTGAATATGCCACCAGTAGAAGTCTTGATGATCTCTTCTAGAGTTTTGCCTTCGAACTCAGTACCAGGGATAAGACCGTTAAGCTTAACAACGTAAGTGTTGTGGTGCTTACCGTGGTGGTAGTCTAGAGTCTCTGCTGAGATGTGTGGTTCTAGTGCGTCTTTCGCGTAAGGAAGAGCTGGTAGTTCAAATGCCATTACTCGATTCTCCATTGATTTGAAAGGATGACCTTTCGATTGCTTCCAGTGTTTTTTTATAGCTATGTCGCCTTTAAGGCTGACTTGCTAAGTATTTTAGCAAGTTTTTACTTTATTAAAACCCCGATATGAAAATATTTTAAGAGGTTAGCAGTGGTGAAGTGCTGCATTGCTCGCCAATGAGCAACCTAAAATTAAGCCTTATTAATTATATGGTTTTTATTCTGTCGTTATTGAGTAGAATGTGGCAAATAAATAAAGTTCAAACCCATGAATGAGGAAGCGATGGAAACTATCGACAAAATCAAACAGCAGATCTCTGAAAACTCAATCCTGCTGTACATGAAAGGATCACCGAAACTACCTAGCTGTGGTTTCTCTTCTCAAGCGTCACAGGCACTAATGGCATGTGGTGAGAAGTTCGCTTACGTAGACATTCTGCAAAACCCAGATATCCGTGCTGAGTTACCAAAGTACGCGCAATGGCCAACTTTCCCTCAATTATGGGTTGAAGGTGAGCTTATCGGCGGTTGTGACATTATTCTAGAAATGTTCCAAAAAGGTGAACTGCAGCCTCTAATCAAAGAAGCAGCAGCGCGCGCTGAAGATCAAGCTGAGTAATTCGTAAATACTCACATTTAGCGATAGAATACGAAGGAGCCGTACTGGCTCCTTTTTCTTTTTAGGTTAGTGGAATGAACATAAAGCTTTACTACGTGCATGACCCAATGTGCAGTTGGTGTTGGGGTTACAAACCAACGCTGGATAAACTAAAACAGCAACTGCCAGGTGTGATTCAATTTGAGTATGTGGTTGGTGGTCTTGCGCCAGATACTAATTTACCGATGCCGCCCGAGATGCAACAAAAAATCGAAGGTATTTGGAAGCAGATTGAGCGCCAGTTAGGCACTAAGTTTAACTACGATTTCTGGAAGCTTTGTACGCCAGTTAGAAGCACTTACCAATCTTGTCGTGCGGTTATTGCAGCGGGCTTTCAAGACTCTTATGAGCAGATGCTAGAAGCGATTCAGCATGCGTATTACTTACGTGCGATGCCTCCTCATGAAGAAGCCACTCACTTGCAACTAGCGAGAGAAATTGGCTTGAATGTTCAGCAATTCAAGAATGACATGGATGGCTCTTTCTTAGAGGGTGTGTTCGAAGATCAATTGAGCCTTGCAAAGAGCCTAGGTGTGAACTCTTACCCTAGCTTGGTTCTTAAAATTAACGACGCTTATTTTCCGATTGCCATCGATTACCTGTCGACAGAACCAACCTTGAAGCTGATTCGTGAGCGTATTATTGACAATATGCCAGCGCAATAACCACAGTTATGAATAACAAAAAGCCGCTCATTGAGCGGCTTTTTCGTAACTAAATGTATATCCATCCAAACGATAGTATTAAAGCACCATTGCTGCAATCCAACCAAAGATGATTAGAGGGATATTGTAATGGATAAAGGTTGGAACGACTGTTTCCCAAATGTGCTCATGTTGACCGTCGGCATTTAGACCAGATGTAGGGCCTAATGTAGAGTCAGAAGCTGGAGAGCCTGCATCACCTAACGCAGCCGCAGTACCTACCAGTGCAATCGTTGCCATCGGCGAGAAGCCGAATGCTAGCGCAAGAGGCACATAGATAGTTGCAAGGATTGGAATCGTAGAGAACGATGAACCAATGCCCATTGTTACTAATAGACCAACGATCAGCATCAGTAGTGCAGCTAGAGGCTTATTGTCACCGATGCTGGTTGATAGCGATTGTACTAGTGTTTCAACACCGCCAGTTTGCTTCATTACTGCTGCAAAACCTGCCGCTGCAATCATGATGAAGCCAATCATTGCCATCATGTGTACACCTTTAGTGAACACGTCGTGCGTCTCTTTCCATGCAATAACGCCGCCGAAAGTAAACACCATAAAGCCAGCTAGAGCACCGATAATCATTGAACCCGTGTAAAGCTGAACACCCAATGCAGCGACAATACCAAGTGCCGCAACTAAGATGTGCTTTTTATTGATGACATGATCGGTTTCGTCAACGACAGTCAACTCAGTTTCTTTGTAGACACGCGGTTTACGATAGCTAACAAAGATAGCCAGTAATAGACCAAACAGCATCCCTGCACCTGGCAGTAACATGGCGGTTGGGACTTGGCTTGCAACCACGTTTTCCAAACCGTTGTCATGTAGGTTCTTTAATAGAATGTTGTTTAAGAAAATACCGCCGAAACCAACAGGTAAGATCATGTAAGGTGTGATCAAACCGAAGGTAAGAACACACGCGACCAAACGTCGGTCGAGTTTAAGTTTCGCAAATACGCCCAAAAGAGGTGGAATCAAAATTGGAATAAAGGCGATATGGACCGGAATTACGTTCTGAGACGACATCGTAACAAGCACTAATGCCACCAACACGGCGTACTTTAAGCCAGTAGTGGAAGCGGAGTTTTCTTTGCCATTTAAGCGCTTGATAACACTTTTGGCCAGTAGATCCGTGATGCCTGATTTCGAGATGGCAACAGCGAAAGTACCTAACATGGCGTAGCTTAGCGCGATAGTTGCACCGCCACCTAGACCACTTTCAAATGCGGCAACCGTATCCCCAAGGCTCATGCCTGCGACTAGGCCGCCTACGATGGCACTAAACGTGAGGGCAACCACCACGTTTACGCGCATCAATGCTAACACGAGCATGACGCACACTGATATAACGACAGGATTCATACTTTTCCTAATATGTTGTGTTTACTTATTATTCTTCGTCGACAAGCGGCCAACCGCCGAGGGCCTTCCATTTGTTGACAATACCGCAGAATAATTCTGCTGTTTTTTGTGTATCGTAAAGCGCAGAGTGTGCTTCACGGTTATCAAATTCCATCCCGGCTGTTTTGCATGCTTTAGCGAGAACTGTTTGGCCATAAGCAAGGCCACTTAATGTAGCCGTATCAAAAGTAGCAAAGGGATGAAAAGGGACTCTTTTTAGTTTACAGCGTTCATTTGCTGCATTTACAAAACCCAAGTCGAATGCTGCGTTATGAGCAACCATAATTGCACGTGAGCAATCTGCGGCTTTTTGTTCTTTGCGAATAAGCTTATAAATTTCCTTTAGCGCCTCTTGCTCAGAAACAGCACCACGAAGAGGGCTGAAAGGGTCACGAATACCATTGAATTCAAGCGCTTCTTTTTCTAAGTTAGCGCCTTCAAATGGTTCCACATGAAAATGAATGGTGGAGGCCGGATGCAACACGCCATGTTCGTCCATTTTCAACGTAACGGCACAGATTTCTAAAAGTGCATCAGTTTGAGCATTGAAACCAGCGGTCTCAACGTCTACTACCACAGGGAAATAACCACGAAAGCGTTTTTTCAAGGTTAGAGCTTCATTTTCTAGTGTCATGTTGGCTTATTTTTGTGTGACGAAGGCTGCATTATTGCAGATTATACCGATGAGAAAAACCGCAATTTAAGAGAAAACCGGAATTCTATTTTGCATCCAATCAATAAGTTTGTATTGCATATTATGTAGACGTTTATTCGCCATACTTTGCATCATGTAAACCGATAAAACATGAGGAAGTAAAACGCTAAGTGGCGGTTAAGGTGATTGGAACACTATGGCTCACATTAATGGCAGTGTGACAGATATTCCGATATTGGCGAGATTTTTGCATGCCGGTTGAAGTGGTTTTATTGATGCAATTTGACGGCAACAGACTGCCGTTTAAGAGACAGTATTAGATGAAGAAATGGCTGATTACCAGTGGTGTTGTATTTTCGTTGTTTAGCACAAGCAGCTTCGCTTTGATGGGCAAACGTTATGCTGCAACTCCACAGCAATCTCAATGGGAAATGGTGGTCAATACACCATTAGAATGTCAGCTTGTACACCCCATTCCAAGCTTTGGAGATGCGGTATTTTCATCTCGTGCAAATAAAAAAATCAATTTAGACTTTGAGTTAAAAATGCGTCGTCCGATGGGAGAAACACGTAACGTCAGTCTCATTTCTATGCCGCCACCTTGGCGGCCAGGTGAACACGCCGATCGAATTACAAACCTAAAGTTTTTTAAACAGTTTGATGGTTATGTCGGAGGGCAAACAGCATGGGGCATTTTGTCTGAGCTGGAAAAAGGCCGTTATCCGACTTTTAGTTACCAAGATTGGCAGAGCCGAGATCAGAGAATTGAAGTCGCATTGTCATCAGTACTATTTCAAAACAAGTACAACGCGTTTAGCGACTGTATTTCCAACTTATTGAAATATAGTTTTGAGGACATTGCTTTTACGATTTTGCACTACGAAAGACAAGGTGATCAGTTAACCAAGGCTTCTAAAAAGCGTTTATCACAAATTGCAGATTATATCCGACATAATCAAGATATCGATCTCGTGCTGGTGGCGACGTACACAGATTCAACCGATGGTAAAAGTGCGAGTCAAAGTTTATCAGAGCGACGTGCAGAGTCACTTCGTGACTATTTTCAGTCTCTAGGGCTACCGGAAGATCGAATTCAAGTGCAAGGGTACGGCAAGCGTCGTCCTATTGCAGATAACGGTTCGCCAATAGGAAAAGACAAAAACCGCCGAGTCGTGATATCTCTAGGGCGAACCCAAGTGTGATGCTTATAAAAACGCCGAAGCTGAAAGCTTCGGCGTTTTTGATTTACTGACGTTGTTAATAATATTTTAGTGGTATTTTGCCAAGCACCTTTCGGTGATTCCTGCTGTATAATTTGAATGTTAGTTTAAGCGGAATTTGGCAATGACTTCGCAATTGGTTGCGGTATCTATTTTTTCAACCTGTTTGGCAATAGCTGGATTAGGGTGACGCTTCATAAAGTCTATCAACGCCTTAGTACAGCATCCTATCGAGTCGATAAAGCTTGCACACTCTTTATTTGGGCATTGTGGGATAAGTGTTAAGACTTTCTCAGAGGCCAGTTGAAGGTATTTGAGTTCATAGTCAGTATCTCCGGCCCAACGCCAGAACTGAGCTAAGTTATGACAAGAAATCACAGAAATTAATAATCGCTCGTCCGCCTCAATTTCCACACATTCGCTGATATCTTCACTCAGGCTTAGGGCTTGCTGGTAATGAAGAATGCTGCGAACAGGGTCATCTAGTTGAAGTGCCGTATCGGCTAGAAGTGTGTGTTTTTCCCATTCACTGATCATTATCGTAATCCCGCATATCGAAGTTGCGGATAAATCTAAACGATAACTATTATCAAGTAAAGAGTTTTGTTTATAAAAGGACAGGCAGATCGCAGACCTGCCTGTAATCGGAGTTCAACTTGCAGTACAAGTGATTATTAGAAGTGCCGCTTAGCCTTCAAGACCTGCTGAAGCTTGCTTGTTTTGAATAAGCTCAATCATATAACCATCTGGGTCTTTTACGAATGCAATGTGCGTGCTTCCGCCTTTTACTGGACCTGGCTCACGCGTCACATTACCGCCCGCCGCTTTGATAGCGTCGCAAGTTGTGTAGATATCATCAACACCAATGGCGATATGACCAAAAGCGGTACCTAAGTCATACTCAGTTTTACCCCAGTTGTAAGTCAGTTCGATCACTGCACCTTGGGATTCGTCACCATAACCAAGAAACGCTAGCGTGTATTCGTACTCTTTATTTTCGTTAGTACGAAGCAGCTGCATGCCCATAACTTCAGTGTAAAACTTGATGGATTTGTCTAGATCACCTACGCGAAGCATAGTGTGGAGAATTCGACCGTTTGACATTTTTTGCTCCTAGCTTTGATTTACAAATAGCGTTAGCTATCTGGGTATACTTTCTCTTTATATTCGCACAAATCTTCGATAATGCAGCTACCGCAGCGAGGCTTTCTTGCTACGCACGTATAACGACCATGAAGAATGAGCCAGTGGTGCACATCGAGTTTGAACTCTTTTGGCACAACTTTTAATAGCTTCTGCTCGACATCATCAACCGTTTTTCCCATCGCAAATTTAGTGCGATTCGACACGCGATAAATGTGCGTATCGACGGCAATAGTTGGCCAACCAAAAGCGGTGTTGAGCACGACGTTTGCGGTCTTGCGACCTACGCCTGGCAGCGCTTCTAACGCTGCACGATCTTCAGGAACTTCACCATTGTGTTTTTCCAACAAGATCTTACAAGTCTTGATTGTGTTTTCTGCCTTTGAGTTAAACAAACCGATGGTCTTTATGTATTCTTTTAAGCCATCGACTCCCAAATCAAGAATGCTTTGAGGTGTATTCGCTACAGGGAAAAGCTTGTCGGTGGCTTTATTGACGCTTACATCGGTTGCTTGAGCTGATAGTAATACAGCGATTAGCAGCTCAAAAGGGGAGCTCCAGTTAAGCTCAGTTTGAGGATTCGGATTGTTTTCTCGTAATCGCTCAAGAATTTCGATTCTTTTTATTTTGTTCATTGCTGACTTCCAATACCGTCTCTGCGGTTTATGAAAAAGGCTCCTATGACAGAGCCTTATCTTGTTATGCGTTAGTGACGCGAGCACGTTCTATGGTTGGTTTTTCTTCTTTTGGTTGACGTGCCTGAATTGAATTATCTATGACATTTTTGAGCGCTATCAACAGCCCAACACCGATAAATGCACCAGGTGGGAGAAGCGCTAACAGGAAGCTATTGTCAAATTGGAAAACTTGAATCCGTAGAGCTGAAGCCCAGTCTCCTAGGAGAAGGTCTACTCCGTCGAATAGTGTGCCATTACCAATTAATTCGCGCATGGCACCTAAAACAACCAAGACGCTCGTCATACCAAGGCCCATCCACAAACCATCTAGCGCAGCGGGTGCAACATCATTTTTTGAAGCATATGCTTCAGCTCGACCAATAATGATGCAGTTGGTTACAATCAGAGGAATAAAGATACCAAGAGATAGGTATAAACCATACGCATAGGCATTCATCAATAACTGAACACAGGTAACGAGAGAGGCAATGATCATCACGAACACAGGAATGCGGATCTCTTTTGGTACGTAATTACGAATAAGAGAAACCGTGACGTTGGAGCCGACCAGCACTAATAAGGTTGCAATACCAAGACCTAAGGCATTGGTTATCGTGGAAGAAACCGCTAGTAGTGGACACAGACCCAGCAGCTGTACGAGAGCAGGGTTATTGCTCCACATACCGTTTTTCATCAGCAATTTATTTTCACTCATTACTGCTCTCCTTCACAGCCCAAAGGCTGGCTAAGAATGTCTTCACGAGATTGGTTTACGTAGTTAACGGTATTTCGCACCACTTTTACGACGGCTCTTGGCGTGATCGTTGCACCAGTAAATTGATCGAAATCGCCGCCATCTTTACGAACTTTCCACGAATTCCAATTGTTTTCCGTGACTTGTTTTCCTGTAAAGCTCAGGATCCAGTCGGTGACACGAAGATCGATTTTATCGCCCAGACCAGGGGTTTCTTGGTGGTTTAGGACGCGTGTCCCCAAAATATTGCCCTGATTATCAATCCCAGTAATCACTTTTATCTCACCATTGTAGCCATCTGGCGCGATAGATTCTATTGCGATTGCTGTTGGTTCACCATTCTTCGTGGCGAGGTAGGCTGGCATCGCACGTAATGTCCCCAGATCTGGAGACGTGACCATTGTACAAGCTTGCGTGAGTGCGTTGTCATGCATGTTTTCTGGAATGACTTGATTCAAAACAGAAAGTAATTGTTTTTGCTCTTGTACCTTGATTTGGTCTTTTGTTAGGTACTGAGTAAGGGCGACTAATCCGGTTGTTGCACATGCAAATATCGCGAGTGTCAGACCATTTTTTCTAATAGCGGTTAACATGTTTACCTCAGTGACCGTAAGTTCTAGGTTTGGTGTAGTAATCGATCAGTGGCACACACATATTTGCAAGCAACACTGCAAATGCAACACCATCTGGGAAACCGCCCCAACTGCGAATGATAAAAACCAAAGCACCAATAAGCGCACCGAAGATTAAACGTCCTTTGACGGTGGTAGACGCCGAAACGGGATCGGTTGCAATAAAGAATGCGCCAAGCATGGTTGCACCAGATAACAAGTGTAAAATTGGCGACGCAGTTCCCCCTGGCGTCAGCAACGTGAACACTAGGCTAAACAGAGTCAGACTCGCAAGGAAACCTGCTGGAATATACCATTGGATGATACGCTTTTTGATCATGACTATGCCGCCAAGAAGGTAAGCAAGGTTTACCCATTGCCAACCAATACCACCTAAGCCATCAAATATCGGCTGCGACATTACTTCGCTTGGAGTGGCACCTGTAAGAATGCCAGTCTTAAATGCATCAAGTGGTGTCGCCATTGTCACACCGTCAACACCTGAGCGAACTTGCTGAAGTGATAAGCCGTCGTAATCATAGCCCGTAAAAATTAAAGAGAGTGTATCTGCAAAATTTACGTGATCAGGTATGAGTGACGTCGGGGCACTCCAACTCGTCATTTGCACTGGGAATGAGATTAACAAGACCACATAAGCGACCATGGCAGGATTGAATAAGTTTTGACCAAGGCCACCATATAGGTGTTTAGCAATTACGATCGCGAAAATAAGTCCGATCACCATAATCCACCACGGAGACCATGGTGGAATAGCAACGGCTAATAACCAAGCGGTAACGATCGCACTGTTATCACGTAGTGCTCGCATCGGCGAACGTTTACGGAAGACCATAACTAAGGCTTCAAGTGATACAGCGACTGCGATGGCAAAAATCAGCTGAATAAGCGTTCCCCAGCCAAAGAAGTAGGTTTGAGCTACTAAACCTGGAAGTGCGCAAAGTGCCACCCATTTCATTAAGTCTGGCGTACTACGACGACTGTGGGTATGCGGTGAACTGGCAATAAAAAACGACACTACTCGTTCTCCTCAGTATTATTTTTATTAGCTTCTTGTTGCGCTTTGCGGGCCTTCGCGCGCGCAATTGCTGCGGCAACCGCGGCTTTTTTCGGATCCACTTCTGGTTCTTCAGAAGTTGCTTCTTCAACAGGCTCAGTTTGCGTTTCTTGCTTAGCTTTACGCGCTTTGGCACGTGCAATGGCAGCAGCCACGGCGGCTTTTTTCGGATCTTCGGTTTGCTCGGCAGGTGCTTCAGCTTCTTCCGCTTCAGTTGAGTCTGCTTGTTTCGCTTTACGAGCCTTCGCGCGCGCAATTGCTGCGGCAACCGCGGCTTTTTTCGGATCCACTTCTGGTTCTTCAGAAGTTGCGTCTTCAACAGGCTCAGTTTGCGTTTCTTGCTTCGCTTTACGTGCTTTGGCACGTGCAATGGCAGCTGCCACGGCGGCTTTTTTCAGATCGTCGGTTTGCTCGGCAGGTGCGTCAGCTTCTTCCGCTTCGGTTGAGTCTGCTTGCTTCGCTTTGCGCGCTTTG
>NZ_JAWOWA010000004.1:0-261751 GCF_033340195.1 Vibrio sp. 1457 | reverse complement strand
CGAGCAATTGCAGCGGCAACTGCGGCTTTTTTCGGATCGTCGGTTTGCTCGGCAGGTGCGTCAGCTTCTTCCGCTTCGGTTGAGTCTGCTTGCTTCGCTTTGCGCGCTTTGGCTCGAGCAATTGCAGCGGCAACTGCGGCTTTTTTCGGATCGTCGGTTTGCTCGGCAGGTGCGTCAGCTTCTTCCGCTTCAGTTGAGTCTGCTTGCTTCGCTTTTCGTGCTTTGGCACGTGCAATCGCAGCAGCCACGGCGGCTTTTTTCGGATCGTCGGTTTGCTCAGTAGGTGCTTCAGCTTCTTCCGCTTCAGTTGAGTCTGCTTGCTTCGCTTTACGTGCTTTGGCACGTGCAATGGCAGCAGCAACCGCGGCTTTCTTCGGATCGCTGTCTTGCTGTGCAGACGTTTCCGATTCTACAGATTCAGTTGAATCTTCTTGTTGTGCTTTTTTCGCTTTAGCTCGGGCGATGGCGGCCGCAACTGCCGATTTTTTATCATCAGCGTTATTGTCTGGCGTTTCGCCTTGTTCTTTTTGCGCTTTACGTTCGCGAGCAAGACGTTTGCGTTCTTCGCGCAGTTTTGCCATTTCTGAGTTATCAGGTTCACTAGAGCCTGCTTTAGCTGCTGCAGCTTGTTTCGCCTTCGCTTTGGCAATGGCTGCCGCTACGGCGGGTTTTACTGCTGGCTCTGCTTTTTCTGTGGTTTCTGTCTTTTGAGCTTTCACTCGTGCGATCGCTGCTGCTATCGCATCATCGCTACCAGAAGACTTCATCTCTTTTCGGCGTTGATCGGCAGCTTTCTTGAAGCGATTTTCACGTTCTGCTTTTTCGCGTTCCATACGCGCTTTTTTCTCTTCAAAACGCAGTTTTGCTCGCTCTGCAGCTTCCGCTTCTTGTGTTCTAGTTCTAATTTCTGCTTTCGCTTGGCGGTAGTACTGTACGAGCGGAATTTCACTTGGACATACAAACGCACAAGCGCCGCACTCGATACAATCCTTTAAGTTTAATTCTTCGAGTTTGTCATACTCTTCAGCTTTTGCATGCCATTGCAGTTGTTGAGGCAGCAGCGAAGCAGGGCACGCTTCTGCACATTGGCTACAGCGAATACATTCCATCTCATACTGGTGCGGAGAGATCTCACGACGAGTCGGAGCAAGGATACAGTTTGCTGTCTTGGTAATCGGCACTTGGGAGTGAGGAAGGGTAAAGCCCATCATTGGCCCACCCATAATTAAACGCTGTAACTTCTTATCTGCTTTATAGCCAAACTCATCCAACAGTGCTTGTACTGGTGTCCCTAACAATGCCCAAACGTTGCGTGGTTGTTTGAAGGTTTTACCAGTGAGAGTCACGATGCGCTTTATCATCGGTTCACCGTCGATGACTGCGCGTTTTATAGCGTAAAGAGAACCAACATTCTGAACCAAAATACCAATATCGGCTGGAATCGCGCCACTTGGTACTTCTTTATTGGTTAAAATTTTGATCAGCTGTTTTTCACCGCCAGAAGGGTATTTAGTCGGGATAACGCGAATAACGATATCTTTGTTTATAGCCGCAGCTTCTAGCGCTTTGATTGCTTCTGGCTTGTTGTCTTCAATGCCAATAATCGTGAGCTTTGGTGTCAGGATATGTTCGACAATTTCGATACCTTGAATAAGCTCTTCGGCATGTTCTTGCATGAGCTTGTCATCAGACGTGATGTATGGCTCGCACTCTGCTGCATTAACGATAAGAATCTCGGTACGAGCAAAACCTGATTGGATTTTTTTTGCAGTAGGGAAGCCTGCGCCACCCATACCAGAAATACCAGCGAGACGAATAATATCAATCAGTGCGTCAGGGGTTTCTTGTTGGTAATCTGCGACGGGGTTTCTTTCACACCATGCATCTTTCCCATCAGGCGTGATGACTGCGCACAACTCACTTAACCCAGAAGGGTGCGCGACAGTTCGTGGCTCAATCGCGGTGAGCGTACCTGATGTTGGAGCATGCACTGGAACCGTAAAGCCGGTCTCCGATTGCGTTAATGGCTGACCTTTTAATACGTAGTCACCTTCGGCAACCAGTAGGTTACCCGCTTTACCAATGTGCTGTTTTAGCGGCAATACAATTTCTGACGGGATAGCCGCATGAGCGAGTTCAGTTTTGTTGGACTGCTTTTTATTTTCTGCCGGATGCACACCACCTGGGAAATCCCAAAGCGCGCCTGTACGAATTTGTTCAATCAAAGACAACATGTGAAACCTTACTTAATTGAATCTTTCACGTTCGCTGCATTGTCGGCAGCATCCGTAATGTTAAGTACTGGAATGGAGTGAAGTTGCCACTTCCAGCTTTCTGTGGTCGTTGCCACAGGAATCATTTCAATACAATCAGTCGGACATGGGGCAACACACAAGTCACAGCCCGTACATTCGTCTTTGATTACGGTATGGACCGCCTTTGTTCCGCCTACAATTGCATCCACCGGACACGCCTGAATACACTTAGTGCAGCCAATACACATGTCTTCATGAATAAACGCAACGGTTGGAATTTTGCTGTCGAGATCGTGCGCAGATTCTTCTGGCTCAACACCCATTAAGTCGGCGAGCTTTTCGATTGTTGCCTGGCCTCCAGGGGGACATTTGTTGATGTGGTCGCCATTTGCAATTGCTTCAGCATAAGGGCGGCAACCAGGGTAGCCACATTGACCGCATTGAGTTTGCGGTAAAATGGCGTCGATTTGATCCACAATAGGGTCCGCTTCAACTTTAAAGCGAATAGAAGCAAAACCAAGTATCGCGCCGAAAATCGCAGCCAGAACCGCTAACGCGATAATCGCAATTAAAATCGTACTCATCGCTTACTTCACCAAACCTGTAAAGCCCATAAAGGCGAGTGACATTAAACCTGCTGTAATCATTGCTATTGATGCACCTTTAAAAGGTACAGGAACGTCGGCGGCGGCTATGCGCTCTCGCATGGATGCAAAAAGTATCAACACCAATGAGAAACCAACAGCGGCGCCGAAGCCGTAGATGATCGATTCAATAAAGTTATGGTTTTCATTAATGTTAAGAAGTGCCACGCCCAATACTGCGCAGTTTGTTGTGATCAGCGGTAAGAAAATGCCAAGCAAGCGATAAAGCGTCGGGCTGGTTTTGTGCACAACCATTTCGGTGAACTGCACCACAACGGCTATCACCAAAATAAAACTCATGGTTCGAAGGTACTCAATACCCAGTGGACGAAGGATGTAGCTTTCAACTAAATACGCACACACTGACGCGAGCGTTAGCACAAAAGTTGTCGCTAAGCCCATACCTATTGCTGTTTCCAGTTTTTTGGACACGCCCATGAAAGGACATAGGCCCAAAAACTTCACCAGTACAAAGTTGTTCACCAGCACAGTGCCGACCAACAACAAAACATATTCGGTCATAGTTATTACGTTCTTAAAATCCGATCTTGATATTATCGTGTTTTGTGACACCAATAACAACCAGTGAACGATGTGGTTTTACATACACGATGGAAAAATAGTCGTCTATTTGATCTATTTTGATGAATCAATAAGAAATTGAATCGTTTGCTGAATGTATTGTTAGCGAGAGGATACTACCTATTAATTTTCATCTAATGTGTGATTTTAAAAAAAGCCCGCCTCTCCCAGGTAGAAAAGAGAGGCGGGCAATGCATATTTACAAGCTAATTATTTAAACTTTCTGAGTGCTTGATGGACTGTGTTTATATCTTATTCGTGAAGGTACGAGTGATGACGTCTTGCTGTTGCTCTGTCGTTAGAGAGTTAAAACGTACCGCATAACCAGACACTCGAATCGTCAACTGAGGGTATTTCTCTGGATGTTCAACCGCATCCAATAACATCTCTCGGTCTAGAACGTTGACGTTAAGGTGTTGACCACCTTCAATCGCAATGCCCTCGTTGCTTGCTTCGTGATGGAAGTAACCATCCATTAGCGCAGCTAGGTTCTTCTTCTGACTCAAGTCATCTTTACCCAATGCGCTCGGCACAATTGAGAAAGTGTAAGAAATACCATCTTTAGCGTAAGCAAACGGTAATTTAGAAACCGATGCCAGAGACGCAACCGCCCCTTTTTCATCACGACCGTGCATTGGGTTTGCACCCGGTCCAAAAGGCATACCTGCGAGACGGCCATCAGGTGTATTACCCGTTTTTTTACCGTAAACCACGTTAGATGTGATTGTTAAAATCGATTGAGTTGGCACTGCTTCGCGGTAGGTGTGCATCTTCTGAATTTTCTTCATGAAGCGCTCAACTAGATCACAAGCGATGTCATCAACACGGGCATCGTTGTTACCAAATTTTGGATAATCACCTTCGATTTCAAAATCAACGGCGATGCCATCTTCATCACGAACAGGTTTCACGGTCGCGTATTTAATTGCCGCCAAAGAGTCAGCGACAACAGACAGACCTGCAATACCACACGCCATCGTGCGGTGCACGTCGCGATCCATCAGTGCCATCAGTGATGCTTCGTAGCTGTAACGGTCATGTGAGTAATGGATGATGTTCAACGCTGTGACGTATTGCGTTGCTAGCCACTCCAACATATTGTCGAAACGAGGCATCAAAGCGTCAAAGTCGAGAATTTCATCTTGAACTTTGTCCACTACCGGACCCACTTGCGCTTTCGATTTTTCATCGATACCACCATTGATGGTGTAAAGCAGTGCTTTTGCAAGGTTGGCACGTGCACCAAAGAATTGCATGTGCTGACCAACAACCTGCGGGCTCACACAACAGGCAATCGCGTAGTCGTCATTGTCGAAATCAGGACGCATTAGATCGTCGTTTTCGTATTGAACCGAAGAGGTATCAATCGACACTTTTGCAGCATATTGTTTGAACGCTTCAGGTAATTGCTCTGACCAAAGAATCGTCATGTTTGGCTCAGGAGCAGGGCCCATAGTATGTAGAGTATGTAAGTACCGGAATGTCGTTTTAGATACTAGCGTACGGCCATCAACGCCCATACCAGCCATGGCTTCGGTTGCCCAGATTGGGTCGCCAGAGAACAATGAATCGTATTCTGGTGTGCGTAGGAAGCGAACCATGCGTAGCTTCATGATGAAGTGGTCAATCATTTCTTGCGCTTGTGATTCATCAATCAAATCGTTTGCGATATCGCGCTCTAGATAGACGTCTAGGAAAGTCGAAGTACGGCCCAGTGACATTGCTGCGCCGTTTTGCGATTTAACCGCCGCTAGGTAGCCAAAGTAGGTAAATTGGATCGCTTCTTGTGCTGTTTTTGCAGGTAGCGACATATCAATGCCGTATTTCAGACCCATTTGACGAATGTCTTCAAGTGCTTGAACTTGATCGGCTATTTCTTCGCGAAGACGAAGTGTTTTCTCAAGATCGTTGCCTTGTTCTAAGAACGTTTGTGTTGAATTGTATTGTTCTTTTTTGTCTGCTTTTAAGAAGTCGATACCGTATAGGGCGAGACGGCGATAGTCACCAATGATACGACCACGGCCATAAGCATCAGGAAGGCCCGTGATGATGCCGGATTTACGACAGGCTAGAATTTCTTTGGTGTAAAGGTCGAAACACGCTTTGTTGTGAGTTTTACGGTATTCAGTGAAGATTTTTTCAACCGTTGGATCCAATTCGCGGCCATAAACTTCGCACGAGTTTTTTACCATGCGAATCCCGCCATTGGCGATGATTGCACGTTTTAGCGGTTGATCAGTTTGTAAGCCAACGATCTTTTCCAGATCTTTGTTGATGTAGCCTGCATCGTGGGAAGTGATTGTTGAGGGCAAGTCTGTGTCAAAATCAATAGGGGCGTGTGTGCGGCTTTCTTGTTTTATGCCTTCAAGCACTTGGTTCCATAATGCTGAAGTGGATTTGCTAACCTCGGCTAAGAAAGACTCGTCTCCCTCATAGGGTGTATAGTTTTTTTGGATGAAGTCACGAGTGTTGACAGAGTTTTGCCATTCACCAGCAGTAAATCCAGCCCATGCATCTAGCATATCAGTTGTCGGAATAGTCATAAGTAAATCCCTAAGTTATTGATAATTAGAATGGAGGCGACGAGTAGGACGGAACCATTCTTAACCCTTTTAATCGTATGGATTTATTTGGTATGAGTAAAATGAATGCTTTTCATTTTTTCAATGATTAAATTGCATTAATAATAGATTCAATTGGTTATGATTGTTTTTTGCTAGAAAAGAGACAGAATTAAATGTGTGGTACTGTGAGAACACTATCTATGACAATGTTATGAGTTCTGTAATTTGAACTTATTTCGGTGTGATTTTATGACGCCTAGATTGGCTTAGATTTCATGGCGATTAAGATACAAAAAAGCCGTGTCTTGCGACACGGCTTTTCTATAATCTGGCTCCTCCTGCTGGGCTCGAACCAGCGACCTGCGGATTAACAGTCCGTCGCTCTACCAACTGAGCTAAGGAGGAATTGCTTTGCTTGAAAGCGGGACGAATCTTACCGAGCACTCAAACTACTGTCAACAGTAAAAAAATACATTTTTAGAAAAAAAAATATTGAGTTAAGGGCTTTACTTTTCTGTATGGCTTGCCAGTAAAGGCTCGAGGTTAGTTATCCACTAAATTTGTGGATAAGTATGTTGATGAGATCTGGGTAAAGAAAATTGATATGCAACTAAGTTTTTATTTAATGAATCTTTAGTCAGAGTTATGCGTAAAATAAGCAAATAAAACAGAGATTTATCGATGTTAATCAAAAGGTATTCAAAGTGGATAAAAATCAATCTTTTGGGGATAAGAAAGTTTTAAGCTAATTTTTGGGGAAAAGTTGTGGAAACTATAATGTGAAGAATGTGTGTAGCTCTTCAACTAGGGCGAAGTACTATATCAGAGTCACTTTTGTATGGCTATAGCATTCTAGACAAACAAGAAAATTTATTAACAATGATGGTTAAATTCTCGATAGACGTAGATTTCATTAGCTAAGGTGTATATATATACAGCCAAAGCGCAGTAAAATTGAGGAAGGGTATGAGTAAAGTCTATGAATTGGTCTCCGATTATCAGCCGTCGGGCGATCAACCAGGAGCGATCAATCAGTTGCTTGAGGGGCTCGATGCTGGGCTAGCACATCAAACCTTGTTGGGGGTCACAGGCTCAGGTAAAACCTTCACACTAGCGAATGTGATTGCTCAAGCCCAACGACCTGCAATATTACTTGCGCCAAACAAAACGCTTGCTGCTCAGTTATATGGTGAGATGAAGTCATTCTTTCCTAATAATGCGGTTGAGTATTTTGTTTCTTACTACGATTACTACCAACCTGAAGCATACGTTCCCACAACAGATACTTTCATTGAAAAGGACGCTTCGGTTAACGCCCACATTGAGCAAATGCGACTGTCTGCCACTAAAGCTTTATTGGAACGGAAAGACGCTATTATAGTTGCTTCGGTTTCAGCTATCTATGGTTTGGGTGATCCGGAATCCTACTTACAAATGATGCTTCATTTGCGACGTGGAGATGTGATTGATCAGCGTGATATGCTTCGTCGCCTAGCGGAGCTCCAATACTCGCGCAATGATGTTGCTTTTGAGCGAGGGCAGTTCCGTGTCCGTGGCGAGGTGATTGATATATTCCCTGCTGAATCAGACCAAGACGCTGTGCGCGTTGAGATGTTTGACGATGAGGTGGATTGCATCAGTGTGTTCGATCCATTGACAGGCGTGGTGAAACAACGAGACTTGCCGCGCTATACCATCTATCCCAAGACGCACTATGTCACGCCAAGAGATCGCATTCTTGAAGCGATTGAAAATATTAAAGTCGAACTAGAAGTGCGCAAAAAGCAGCTTCTAGATAACAACAAGCTACTGGAAGAGCAGCGAATTAGCCAGCGCACTCAATTCGATATCGAAATGATGAATGAGTTGGGCTTTTGCTCCGGTATCGAAAACTATTCTCGTTATCTCAGTGGACGCTCGGAAGGTGAGCCGCCACCAACCCTGTTTGACTACTTACCTCATGATGGCTTGTTGATCATCGATGAATCTCACGTGACAGTACCGCAGATAGGTGCCATGTATAAAGGCGACCGTTCGCGTAAAGAAACGCTGGTGGAGTTTGGTTTCCGGTTACCTTCAGCTTTGGATAATCGTCCACTGAAGTTTGAGGAGTTTGAAGCACTAGCGCCACAAACGATTTTCGTCTCTGCTACGCCTGGAAATTACGAACTAGAAAAATCGGCGGGTGATGTAGCGGATCAAGTCGTTCGTCCAACAGGCTTGCTTGACCCTGAGTTGGAAGTTCGCCCAGTAGCGACCCAAGTCGACGACCTATTGTCTGAGATCCGTATTCGCGCAGCTAAAGATGAACGAGTTCTGGTTACAACACTGACCAAACGAATGGCTGAAGATCTCACCGAATACCTTCACGAACATGATGTTAAGGTACGTTATTTACACTCAGACATTGATACTGTTGAGCGTGTGGAAATTATCCGTGACCTTCGTCTTGGGGAATTTGACGTGCTGGTGGGAATAAACTTATTGAGAGAGGGCCTGGATATGCCAGAGGTCTCGTTAGTTGCAATTTTGGATGCGGATAAAGAGGGCTTCTTGCGGTCTGAACGCTCACTCATTCAGACCATTGGTCGTGCTGCGCGAAACATCGAAGGTAAGGCGATTCTATACGCTGACCGAATCACCAACTCAATGAAAAAGGCGATGGATGAAACTAACCGTCGTCGCGAGAAGCAGGAAGCGTACAACGAAGAAATGGGTATTTCGCCACAAGCGCTCAAACGAAATATCAAAGACATCATGGAACTTGGCGATATCACTAAGTCTAAACGCCAGCGTAACACTAAACAGGTACCATTATCGAAAGTGGCGGAGCCTTCGCAAACTTACGAGGCACTGTCCCCTCAGCAGCTAGAAAAAGAAATCAGTCGACTGGAGGCAGCGATGTATCAGCATGCGCAAGATTTAGAATTTGAGTTAGCGGCACAAAAGCGTGACGAGATTGAAAAACTACGAGCGCAGTTCATCGCAAATAGTTGAACAAACTTACCGATTTAACTATCCAAGCATTTTAGGTCGCTTGTAAAAAAAAGAAGCCAATAGGCAGTCGGGTCTATTGGCTTGTTTTGTGAACATATCGTTCACTAACAACGTCAGTTGGCTAGGTGACCCGAGGGGTCACTATTGTTACAGCATGGTTTGTGCCACTTTTTAAATAATTGATATTATTTTTGAATTTTTTCCTTTGCCCATAATTTAGCTAATGTTATTTGCAAAATGCAAAGCGTAATGCGATTATTGTTTAAAACACAACAAAATAATAGCTAGGTTATGCAACAAAAACCCGAAGGCCCAAAGTCTCGTTACCTTTTAATGGTCGAGGACACCGCATCTGTTGCGGCTCTGTACCGCTCATACCTGACACCGCTTGGCATAGATATCAATATTGTCGGCACAGGTAGAGATGCCATTGAGAGCCTAAATCATCGAATTCCAGATCTTATTTTACTCGATCTCCGTCTGCCAGATATGACGGGGATGGACGTTTTACATGCCGTTAAAAAGAGTCATCCCGACGTACCTATAATCTTTATGACAGCGCATGGTTCTATCGATACCGCTGTCGAGGCCATGCGTCATGGCTCACAAGACTTTCTAATTAAACCGTGTGAAGCAGACCGTTTACGTGTCACGGTTAACAATGCAATTCGTAAAGCGACCAAGCTAAAAAATGAAGCCGATAATCCAGGCAATCAGAGCTATCAGGGGTTTATCGGCAGTAGCCAAACCATGCAGCAGGTTTACCGTACGATAGATTCAGCGGCGAGCAGTAAAGCGAGTATTTTTATCACAGGTGAAAGTGGTACTGGTAAAGAGGTATGTGCTGAGGCTATTCACGCAGCAAGTAAACGTGGTGACAAACCTTTTATTGCAATTAACTGTGCTGCAATTCCAAAAGATTTGATTGAGAGTGAACTGTTTGGTCACGTAAAAGGGGCCTTTACTGGCGCTGCGAATGATCGTCAAGGGGCAGCTGAGTTAGCGGATGGCGGCACACTTTTTCTAGATGAGCTTTGTGAGATGGACTTGGATTTACAAACCAAGTTGCTACGATTTATTCAAACGGGCACATTCCAAAAAGTGGGTTCCTCAAAAATGAAGAGCGTGGATGTGCGCTTTGTTTGTGCCACTAACCGTGATCCCTGGAAAGAGGTACAAGAAGGTCGATTCCGTGAAGATTTGTACTATCGTTTGTATGTCATTCCTTTGCATTTACCGCCTTTACGCGAACGAGGCGAAGATGTTATTGAAATTGCATACTCACTGCTAGGTTACATGTCACACGAAGAAGGAAAAAGCTTCATACGTTTTGCGCCTGATGTCATCGAGCGATTCAACAGCTATGAGTGGCCGGGTAACGTTCGTCAGTTACAAAACGTGCTACGCAATATCGTTGTTCTAAACAACGGTAAAGAGATTACGTTGGACATGTTACCGCCACCGTTGAATCAACCGCTTGACCGTCCGTCGTCTGTGGCTAAATTAATTGAGCCGAAAGCGATGACCGCATCTGAGATTATGCCATTATGGATGACGGAAAAAATGGCAATCGAGCAAGCGATTGAAGCATGTGATGGCAATATTCCTCGAGCGGCGGGATACCTTGATGTCAGTCCGTCGACGATTTACCGCAAGTTACAGGCATGGAACGGCAAGGAAGAGCGGCAAAAAGTATGAGTGTAAATGTATTAAATCAGCAAAAAATAGATGAACTGTCGATGGAAATTGGCAGTGACAACGTACCTGTACTGTTCGATATCTTCCTAGGAGAAATGGATACCTATATCGAGAACTTATCCCAACTGCAGGGGGCAGAGCGATTAGCTTACTCAAAAGAAATCAGCCACGCGTTGAAAAGTAGTGCTGCGAGCTTTGGGGCAGATCGCCTTTGTGAACTGGCGATGTCCATAGACAAAAAAGCGAAAGCCGGTGAGTTGACTGCGGAGTCTGAGGAGTTAGAGGTTATGTTCGATCTTTTGCACGAAACTCGAGATGCTTATCGCTCTTGGCGACAGTAACTATTTATTCCTATTAACCATTTTTTCTTAGTAAACATCTGTTCTTACTGGATGCCTGAACTAAAACCCTTCGATGACAGAAGGGTTTTCATTATCAATAAACACCTTAAAAGAGGGCGCTAGCCAGGTAACGTGCTCTTAAATAGAAAGTTGTAGCTGATTTTCAATCGCTAGTTTGAGCTTGTTTCTATCGTGACGCCAGTCTCGGTTAGAGGAGGCGAGTGACTCCGTCACTACATTCCATTGACTTAAGACGTCTTGCTCGGTTTTCTCTGCTAGAACCACGTCTATTTTTCTTCCTTGACAGGCACGTTCACACCATTCTAATTTTTGAGCCATCGTCATTCGTCCCGCTGGGCCGTATTCTGGACTCAGGTTAGCAACAAAAATGACTTTTGCTTTTGTGTTTGCTGCAATCGCTTTGCCGAGTTCAGGCAGCAATAAAGGAGGCATGATACTAGTTAAAAAACTGCCAGGGCCAAGAATAATCGCGTCCGCTTCCGCCAAAGCTGTGATGGCTTCTTTGGTAGCAGGCACTTCTGGTGAAAGATCCAAACGTCGCAAGTCTGCTTTCATTTCGTCGACATTTGTTTCTCCCGTAACCCACTTCCCATCTACGGATAACGCGGAAAGATCCGAAGGGTGTTCGGACATAGGAAGGATGTTAACGTCGACTTTTAACATATTGCGAATCAGATTAATGGCATCTAAAGGTCTGACCGATAAGTTATCGAGTGCAGTAAGCATCAAATTACCAAGATTATGACCATCAAGTTCGCCAGTGCCTTTGAAGCGATATTCAAACATCATAGAACTGATCGAAGGCTCTGTAATGAGCTGATTAATACAGTTACGTGTGTCTCCCCAAGCGATTCCTCCTTGGCAGTGACGAATTCTTCCTGTTGAACCACCATTGTCAGTCGTGGCAACAATCCCAGTTGCATTGCTGCCAAAATCTCGTAATGCGGCCAGCATTCGACCTAAGCCATGACCACCGCCAACAGCGACCACTTTTTTATCTGTGTAGATATTCATTATGTTCTTCTAATAATCTAATAAAAAACGGCTACAATTTATCTTAAGGAGTGTCTTAAAGGTACTCACTTAGCGGTAAATTGTGTCTCTAGAGAGTTTTTTATCACTCAAGTCTGGATTCCATTACAAATATTAAGTATTTTACACCGCAAAGCTATCAGAGATTTCATATCTCTGGTTGCCATAACTCCGAGCTCACTATTGCTAAGTCCTTGGATAAGCGTTTTGAGCCAGTGGCATACTGTCACAAGGGCATGATTGGAAATGGCCATGCCTCCCGTGTTTGGAAAGGTGTTCCGTGGCGCAACAATTCGAAGACAAATTTCATCGTAAGTTTTATTACTTGCGTCTGTCTGTGACCGACGTATGTAATTTCAAATGTACCTATTGCCTTCCTGATGGCTATAAGCCTTCGGGCAATAAAAACTCGTCTTTTTTATCTCTCCCTGAAATCAAACGGGTCGTAAAAGCATTCGCTGATTGTGGCACGTCAAAAGTGCGCATCACTGGTGGTGAGCCTAGCTTACGCAAAGATTTTACCGACATTATCCATTCAGTAGCGGCGACGCCTGGCATTCAAAAAGTTGCAACGACAACCAATGGCTATCGCATGGCAAAACAAGTCGCAGATTGGCGTGAAGCGGGTTTAACCCACATTAATGTCAGTGTGGATAGCCTTGACCCGCGTATGTTTCATCAAATCACAGGTGAAAATAAGTTTACTGAAGTCATGAATGGTATCGAACGTGCGTTCGAGGTCGGTTATGAGCAAGTAAAAGTTAATGTGGTGTTGATGAAAGATCTGAACCATCACGAGCTGCCAGCGTTTCTTAACTGGATAAAAGATCGTCCAATCCAACTGCGTTTCATTGAGTTGATGCAAACGGGTGAGATGGATGAGCTATTTAATAAGCACCATGTATCCGGAGTGGCAATTCGTAACCAGCTAATTGCAAATGGTTGGTTGCTGAAAGTGCGCTCGCATAATGATGGCCCTGCGCAAGTATTTGTTCATCCTGATTACAAGGGTGAAATAGGTCTTATCATGCCTTATGAAAAAGACTTTTGTGAAAGCTGCAACCGACTGCGCGTTTCTGCGATGGGTAAGCTGCACCTATGTCTGTTTGGAGACCACGGTGTAGAATTGCGTGATCTTTTGGAACGTGATGAGCAAGAGAGTGAGCTTATTGAACGTATCCAGGCGCAGTTACAAACCAAGTCGGTAAGCCATTTCTTGCATGATGGCAATACTGGTATGACGCCACACCTCGCGTCTATCGGCGGCTAACTTCATTCAATTTTTAGAGCGAGTTCACTGATAAGCTGGCTCTAACTTTTTCCGAATCGATACCAAGCGTATCAAAGCTAATTAAGAGAATAGGTGAACAAATGGGTCACGCTGAAAGCAAATTCCAACCTGCAAATATTGCCGTTCTAACGGTATCTGACACTCGTACTGAAGAAAACGATACCTCTGGTCGTTACCTAGCTGAGCATGCTCAAGAAGCGGGTCACAACGTAGTAGACAAGCAAATTGTTATTGATGACATGTACAAGATCCGCGCGATTGTTTCTCAATGGATTGCTGATGAAAGCGTACAAGCGATCATGATTACTGGCGGTACAGGTTTCACCTCACGTGATAGCACGCCAGAAGCACTTAAGCCTCTATTTGATAAAGAAGTTGAAGGTTTTGGTGAGTTGTTCCGTATGGTGTCGTACGAAGAGATCGGTACGTCTACGATTCAGTCTCGTGCGATTGCTGGTTTTGCTAACCACACCGTGATCTTCGCAATGCCAGGTTCAACTGGTGCGTGCCGCACAGGCTGGACAAAAATTATTAAACAGCAGTTGGATGCAAGTCATCGCCCTTGTAACTTCATGCCACACCTATCTGTATAACCTTTCCTAAAAGCGAAGGAAAAACAATGACCCAATTTACACATATCAATGCTTCTGGCGAAGCAAACATGGTTGACGTGTCAGCAAAAACGGAGACGGTTCGTGAAGCTCGTGCTGAAGCATTTGTTCACATGGCCCCAGAAACACTTCAACTGATTGTCTCTGGCCAGCACCACAAAGGTGATGTATTTGCGACGGCTCGTATTGCTGGTATTCAAGCTGCGAAGAAAACCTGGGATTTGATTCCACTTTGTCATCCGCTACTACTCTCTAAAGTTGAAGTTCAACTGGAAGCTATCGAAGCAGAAAACAAAGTTCGCATCGAATCAGTATGTAAACTTGCGGGTAAAACTGGTGTGGAAATGGAAGCGCTCACGGCAGCTTCCGTTGCTGCTCTAACGATTTACGATATGTGTAAAGCAGTACAAAAAGACATGGTCATTGGTCAAGTTCGTCTACTAGAGAAAACGGGTGGTAAATCTGGTCACTTTAAGGTGGAATCATGATTAAAGTACTTTTCTTTGCTCAAACTCGCGAGCTGATTGGCATCGACAGTGTCGAGTTAGACGGGCCGTTTGAAACGGTTGAATCAATTCGTTCACATCTAGTGGAAGAAGGCACTAAGAAAGATGGCAAGTGGGATTTAGCGCTCGAGCCAGGAAAGCTACTTGCTGCAGTGAACCAATCCATCGTCCCTCTGGATACACAAGTAAAAGCAGGTGACGAAGTTGCGTTTTTCCCGCCGGTAACTGGGGGTTAAGATGGATTCTCGTGTTTCTGTACAAATTGAAGACTTTTCGGTTGAGCAAGAATATCAACGTCTATCTGAAGGGACGGCTGCCGGCGCTGTCGTTACATTCGTTGGTAAAGTTCGAGATATGAACCTTGGGGATAATGTCATTGGTTTACATCTAGAGCACTATCCGGGGATGACAGAGAAGAGCTTGAGCGACATTTGCGATCAAGCTGAGTCTCGCTGGCCACTATTAGGTGTACGCGTGATTCATCGTGTCGGAGACATGGATAGCGGTGATCAAATTGTATTTGTGGGCGTTTCCAGTGCGCACCGCGGCGCGGCATTTGATGCGTGCGAGTTCATCATGGATTATCTGAAAACCCAAGCACCATTTTGGAAAAAAGAGCGTACGACGAATGAAGATCGTTGGATTGAGTCGCGCGACACCGATCATCAAGCTGCACAGCGTTGGGAAAAATAGAACTAACCCGCATTCTAGTGAAAAAAGCTAAGTGCTAATGGCACTTAGCTTTTTTTGTATTTATCTTCATTGTATTGCTCACTTTGTTTCAATATTTCCTATCTTTTGTCTGGTGATATTCTTCACAATAAAAGTTTTTTGCCCAATATATAAACAATTATTTGTTAGACTTGATTTGTCATAAATGTTAAATGATGTGTAAATATCTAGCATAAGATGCTAGTAAATGGTTTAAACTCAGATTAATCGAAAGTTTCGCCTGTTAAATGTCGCTTCTGGTCTTTATTTGGCTGGTGAATGCTTTGGGGTTAGAGTTTACTGCTAGATATGTGTGGTTTAGTCAGCATTATTGGTTTTTTTGCTACATTTTTATGGCAAATTACTTCAATGATTGCTAATGTGTGCCGCAGTCTTTGTAAGGTTTTAGACTTTTGTGCTCAGAAAGTGCACTAAAAAAATCTAAAACTCTGACCGTTCCAGGCCCTTACAAAGAAGTCATGGATGCTAACGAAAAAATTTGGAGTTTTACGCATGTATAAGAATAAAATCACGCGCGCTTTATTTATTGGTGCTGGTCTTTCTCTCGCTCTAGCTGGTTGTGGTGAAAAGCCTGCGGAGAAACAAGCTGCTGAGCCTGCTCCGGCTCCAGCCCCTGAAGCTAAATCTGATTCTAAAGAGCCAAAACTTGCTGCTGTTCAAGAATTGGTGCGTGGTAACGGTACAGAAGTTGCGACAATAGACCCTCATAAATCTCAAGGTGTTCCAGAATCCCACGTGATTCGCGATCTTCTTGAAGGCCTTGTAAACCAAGATGCGGACGGTAACACTATCCCTGGTGTTGCAGAATCTTGGGAAACTGAAGACAACAAAACATACACTTTCCACTTACGTGAAGACGCAAAATGGTCAAACGGTGATCCTGTCACTGCAGGTGATTTCGTTTACAGCTTCCAACGTGCAGTCGATCCAGCAACCGCCTCTCCATATGCTTGGTACATGGAATACACCAAGATGAAGAACGCAAAAGACATTGTTGCGGGTAAAAAAGATAAGAGCGAGTTAGGTGTTAAAGCGGTTGACGATCACACGTTAGTGGTTGAGTTAGATACTGCAGTACCATATTTTGTAATGATGATGGGCCACACGACAGTGAAACCTGTTCATCAAGCAACTGTTGAAAAGTTCGGCGATCAATGGACGAAGCCAGAGAACTTTGTAGGTAACGGTGCTTATGTTGTTGACAACTGGGTTGTAAACGAGCGTTTGGTTCTAAAACGTAACGAACAGTACTGGGACAACGAAAACACGACGCTTGACCAAGTCACTTTCTTACCAATCGAGAACCAAGTAGCGGAAATGAACCGCTTCCTAGCGGGTGAAATCGACTTCACGAACGAGCTGCCTACAGAGCACTTCAAGCGTCTGAAGAAAGAGCACCCACAAGAAGTGTCTGTAACCGGTAACTTATGTACTTACTACTACATCTTCAATACGAAGAAAAAGCCGTTTGATGATGTTCGTGTGCGTAAAGCGATTTCTTATGCGATTGACCGTAACATTGTGACTGATGCGATTTTAGGTCAAGGTCAAAAGCCAGCTTACTTCCTAACACCTGAAATTACGGCAGGTTTCAACCCAGAAATTCCTGCATACGGCAAAATGACGCAAGAAGAGCGTAACGCAGAAGCTGCGCGTCTATTGGAAGAAGCGGGTTACGGCGCAGACAACCCTCTTGAATTTAACCTTCTATACAATACATCAGAGAACCACAAGAAACTTGCGGTTGCACTGGGTTCAATGTGGAAGAAGACACTTGGTCTAGACGTTACGCTAGAAAACCAAGAGTGGAAAACTTACCTATCTACCAAAGATTCTGGCAACTTTGAGGTTGCTCGTGCAGGTTGGTGTGGCGACTACAACGAAGCTTCATCTTTCCTAACGCTGATGATGAGTAATAACACTACTGGTGGTATTCACTACGACAGCAAAGAGTACGATGCGATCATGAACAAAGCATTTGCTTCAACTTCTGACGAAGAGCGCCAAGCACTTTACCTAGAAGCAGAGAAGTTGATGGCAAAAGATATGCCAATCGCACCTATCTACCAGTACGTGAAATCACGTCTACTATCACCGAAAGTTGGTGGCTTCCCAGTAAATAACGCGGAAGACAAGATTTACTCTAAAGATCTCTACATCACAGAGTAATTCGTAACTCGATAGAACTATAAAAATGAGGCCCTACATGTGAGAAATTGCATGTAGCGCCTATCTTTAGTCCAAAAGAATTGGACGACTTCTTTAATTTAACTGTCACAGACTGAAAGAGTGAGTTTATGCTTAAATTCATCGCAAAAAGGATATTTGAGGCGATCCCAACAATGTTGGTTTTGATCACCGTATCTTTCTTTCTTATGCGCTTTGCACCGGGAAACCCTTTCTCGACAGAGCGTCCATTGCCACCCGAAGTAATGGCAAATATCGAAGCTAAATATGGCTTGGATAAACCTGTATTTGAACAATACACCACGTATTTGACCAATGTTATCCAAGGTGATTTCGGACCGTCATTTAAATACCTTGATTACTCAGTAAACGAGCTGATCGCGGTTGCCTTACCAGTTTCGGCTAAAGTGGGCTTCATCGCCTTTATCTTTACTTTGATAATGGGGGTTACCGTCGGTACCATTGCTGCGCTCAAGCAAAATACTTGGATTGATTACACCATTATGTCGACTGCGATGCTTGGTGTCGTAATGCCATCCTTTGTATTAGCGCCTGCGCTTATCTACATATTCTCGCTTCATTGGAATATCTTCCCTGCGGGCGGTTGGCAAGATGGTAGCTGGCAGTATTTAGTGCTTCCTGTTATTGGTATGTCGCTACTGTATGTTGCTACCTTTGCTCGTATCACGCGTGGTTCGATGATCGAAACCCTAAACAGTAACTTTATTCGTACGGCACGTGCTAAAGGTCTAAGTTACCGTTATATCATTATCAAACACGCTCTTAAGCCGGCACTTCTCCCTGTTGTTTCTTACATGGGCCCAGCTTTCGTAGGTATCATCACCGGTTCCGTTGTTATCGAAACCATTTTTGGTCTGCCTGGTATTGGTAAACTATTCGTTAACGCTGCGTTTAACCGTGACTACTCGCTAGTAATGGGGGTAACCATTCTGATTGGTTTCCTATTCATTCTATTCAACGCGATTGTAGATATTTTACTTGCAATGATTGACCCGAAAATTCGCTACTAACAGGGACGTTTGGTTATGTTAACGAAAAAAGAAAACCTAGAAGCGATTGAGAAATTCTCCGAAAACTTGGAGATTGAAGGTCGCAGTCTTTGGCAAGATGCTCGTATCCGTTTCATGCGCAACAAAGCGGCGATGGTGAGCTTATTCCTTCTTGTTCTAATGACGTTGGCGGTTATTATCCTGCCAATGATCGCACCGTACACATTTGATGATACTGACTGGTACGCGATGCACGTTGCACCGAATGCTGACCATTGGTTTGGTACTGACAGCTTAGGCCGTGACTTATACGTGCGTACGCTAATTGGAGGTCGTATTTCGTTGATGGTAGGTGTTATGGGTGCATTTGTAGCGGTACTGATTGGTACGCTCTACGGCGCAGCATCTGGTTTCATCGGCGGTAAAGTTGACCGCGTAATGATGCGTATTCTAGAAATTTTATACGCGGTACCGTTTATGTTCCTGGTGATTGTACTGGTAACATTCTTCGGTCGTAACATCATGCTGATCTTCGTTGCGATTGGTGCTATCGCATGGCTAGATATGGCGCGTATCGTACGTGGTCAGACTCTTAGTCTACGTAGCAAGGAGTTTATCGAAGCGGCACATGTGTGTGGTGTAAGCAACTGGAAAATCATTACTCGTCATATCGTACCGAACGTACTGGGTATTGTAGCGGTATACTCTACGCTGCTTATCCCAAGTATGATTCTAACGGAATCATTCCTATCATTCCTTGGTCTTGGTGTTCAGGAACCAATGACAAGTTGGGGCGCTCTTCTACAAGAAGGTGCACAGACAATGGAAGTAGCAATCTGGCAGCTGGCATTCCCAGCAGTGTTCATGGTTGTGACGCTATTCTGCTTCAACTACGTTGGTGACGGCCTGCGCGATGCGCTGGATCCAAAAGACAGATAATTAAAAGATAAGATTAAGGAAGCAATGATGAGCTTATTAGATGTCAAAGATCTGCGCGTCGAATTCACCACGCAAGATGGTATCGTAACCGCAGTAAACGATTTGAACTTCTCTCTCAACCAAGGCGAAACCTTAGGTATCGTTGGAGAGTCGGGATCAGGTAAATCTCAAACCGTATTCGCAATCATGGGCCTTTTGGCTAAGAATGGTATTATTTCTGGTAGCGCAAAGTTTGAAGGCAAAGAAATCCTAAACTTACCAGAAAAAGAACTGAACAAAGTGCGTGCGGAACAGATCGCAATGATCTTCCAAGACCCAATGACATCACTGAACCCTTACATGAAAGTCAGTGATCAGTTGATGGAAGTGCTTATGCTGCACAAAGGCATGGGCAAAGCGGAAGCATTTGAAGAATCAGTACGCATGCTGGAAGCGGTAAAAATCCCTGAAGCGCGTAAGCGTATCACGATGTACCCGCATGAGTTTTCAGGCGGTATGCGTCAGCGTGTAATGATCGCGATGGCGTTGTTATGTAGTCCTAAACTGCTTATAGCCGATGAGCCAACAACAGCACTTGATGTGACGGTACAAGCACAGATCATGGACTTGTTGAATGAGCTGAAATCTGAGTTCAACACAGCGATCATCATGATCACTCACGACCTTGGTGTGGTTGCAGGTTCGTGTGACAAGGTGCTGGTGATGTATGCAGGCCGTACCATGGAGTACGGCAACGTAAACGAAATTTTCTACAATCCAAGCCATCCTTATGCGGAGGGTCTGCTGAAGGCGATTCCTCGCCTCGATACTGAGGGTGAAATTCTGCCGACCATTCCTGGTAATCCACCAAACTTGCTTCGTTTACCGCCGGGCTGCCCTTATCAAGAGCGCTGTCACCGTGTGATGGATCGTTGTAAGCGCGAGGCGCCAATTCTGACACCATTTGGTGATGGTCGTCAGCGTGCATGTTTTTCTGAATGGGAGGCTTGGAACAAATGAACGCAGTAGACAAAAAACTAATTCTGGACATTTCTGAGCTGAAAGTTCACTTCAGCATTGCCTCAAAGTCGGCATGGCCGTGGTCAAAGCCTTCGAGCCTGAAAGCGGTAGATGGCGTGAATGTTCGACTATACGAAGGGGAAACGCTTGGTGTAGTAGGTGAATCAGGTTGTGGTAAATCGACGTTTGCTCGTGCCATCATTGGTCTGGTTGAAGCTACTGACGGCCAAGTAGTGTGGTTGGGTCAAGACCTTACTAAAATGAAAAGCGTTCAGCGCCGTGAGACGCGTAAAGAAATTCAGATGATTTTCCAAGACCCATTGGCATCGCTGAATCCGCGTATGACTGTTGGTGATATCATTGCTGAACCTCTTGAGACATTCTATCCAGAACTGTCTAAGCAGGAAGTGAAAGATCGCGTTAAAGAGATGATGGCGAAAGTTGGCCTATTACCTAACGTGATTAACCGTTACCCACACGAGTTCTCGGGTGGTCAGTGTCAGCGTATCGGGATAGCGCGTGCGCTTATCCTTAAGCCTAAGATGATCATTTGTGACGAGCCAGTATCGGCGCTTGATGTATCTATTCAAGCTCAGGTGGTTAACCTACTTAAAGAGATTCAAAAAGAGTTAGGGCTTTCTCTGGTATTCATTGCGCATGACTTGTCTGTCGTTAAACACATTTCAGATCGCGTTTTAGTTATGTATTTAGGTAATGCCGTTGAGCTTGGCGAGGCCGAGGCTCTGTTTGCTGATCCTAAGCACCCATATACGCGTGCGCTGATGTCTGCGGTTCCGATCCCGGACCCGGATATTGAGCGCAATAAGAAAATCCAAATGCTAGAGGGTGATCTTCCTTCACCTATCAACCCACCGTCGGGTTGTGTATTCCGCACTCGTTGCCCACAAGCAACCGAAGAGTGTGCGAAGACAAAGCCAACCATTTTAGGTAATGACGTTCACGCGGTATCTTGTTTACACGTTAGTGTATAAATTCAGCCTGTGACGGGCTTAAGCGCGACACCTTCATCGGGTCGCGCTTTTTTTATGTGTCTGATTTATACATTCGAATTTCTTGAACATGATGTCCTAAGTTCGATGATTCTCTGTTTGATAGGAAACGCTAATATAGACACAAACAGAACGAGAGGAGAGCAATCATGGGTAAGTTGGTTGAAGGTGTTTGGCAAGATGTCTGGTATGACACAAAATCAAATGGTGGCAAATTTGTGCGCGAAGATGCCGGATTCCGTAACTGGGTTAAAAACGACCCTGATGCGGAGTTTACACCAGAGTCCGGTCGATACCATTTGTATGTCTCTCTTGCTTGTCCGTGGGCACATCGAACCCTCATTTTCCGCAAGCTGAAAGGTTTAGAACCACATATTGATGTCACGGTCGTTTGCCCTGATATGCTCAGCCAAGGTTGGCAAATGGGGCTTCCTGAGCCATTGTTTGGTCACACGCGCATGTATCAAATTTACACGCAGGCCAAACCCGATTACACGGGCCGCGTAACCGTGCCTGTACTTTGGGATAAAAAGACCAATACTATTGTGTCAAACGAGTCGTCAGAGATCATTCGCATGTTCAATTCGGAATTCAATGCGTTAACAGGGAATCACGACGACTACTATCCAGATCATCTAAAACACGTTATTGATGAGTGGAACGATTTTGTTTATCCGAATGTCAACAACGGAGTGTATCGTTGTGGCTTCGCGACTACACAAGAGGCGTATGAAGAAGCGTTTGATTCTTTGTTTAATGCGTTAGATAAAATCGATGCTCACTTAGCGACGCATCGTTACTTAGCAGGGAACACAATTACTGAGGCTGATTGGCGTTTGTTTACGACTCTTATTCGTTTTGATGCGGTGTATGTGGGGCATTTCAAGTGTAACAAGCAGCGCATCGCAGACTACGAAAATATACAAGGCTACTTAAAAGAGTTGTATCAAGTTGAAGGCGTTGAAGACACGACGGATTTCTATCACATTAAACGCCACTACTACTTCAGCCACACTGGGATTAATCCGACGCAAGTTGTACCAAAAGGGCCTGATTTAGACCTAAATACTCCTCATGGAAGAGAAAGGATTGGCTAGTTTGCTGCTTCCATCGCAAATGAAAAAGTACTTAACGGTTAGCAATGCCGTTGAGTACTTTTGTGTCATCTAAATACCGGGAGTAGGAAGTTTACTTTTTCATTCATCGCCACCCTACTTAGCGCGTACGATGTCCATCACTAGCTTTCCGTCCACTTTTACAGGACCGTCCTCTTTAGCGCCGAGCGTATACTCAAACACACCAGTCTTCATGCCACCTTTCTCTCCGTGGACCATTAACATCAGCATATCGCCTGATTCTACTGGTTCCATCAAAATTGCATTTACGTTTTCATTCTTTCCCATTTTTAACGGAGCGTAGCCGATAACAGGACCAGGCTTCATTGATTCGTCTGTTCGGTGGACAACCATCCACCCATTGTCATCAGCATGAGCCATTTCAGCGGTCACCGTTCCTCCGGACATATCTTGATCGACGCCTTTAATACTCGGGGCGGAAAAGCTGAATGAAGAAAAACTAATCAGAAACGCAGCTAAACCAAACTTTATCAGTGATGTATTGATGAAATCCTTCATATATATTCCTTAGCAGTCAATGAGTTTGTGCATTGCAGTAGCTTTTACGTATTTCCTAGCAAAAAAGTTTAGCTAAAACGTAAATAATGTCGATAAATTGAACAGGGACCGTGCTGCTTTGGAGCCAATGCATTTTGGGGAGTGGGTCAATCGGTGTAAGAACAAGCACGAGCAATGTCGATTAGGTATGGAGGGCGATAGGGAGAAAAGCTTTGTGCACCAGTAATTATAGGTTGTGCAGTGATTGGTATAAAAAACAAATAAGTGTTCTGGCCAGCAATAGAAAAAGCCCTCGACGAATCGAGGGCTTTGTATCTATATCCAACTAGATGTCAGAAGCGATTATTTAGCTTCTTGGTCTGCTTGGATAGCTGTTAGAGCGATGGTGTACACGATGTCGTCTACTAGCGCGCCACGAGACAAGTCGTTTACAGGTTTACGCATACCTTGCAGCATTGGACCGATAGATACTAGGTCAGCTGAACGTTGTACCGCTTTGTAAGTCGTGTTACCCGTGTTTAGGTCTGGGAATACAAATACTGTCGCTTTACCTGCAACTGGAGAGTTTGGTGCTTTAGAAGCAGCAACGTTTTCCATAATAGCAGCGTCGTACTGTAGAGGACCGTCAATGATAAGATCAGGACGTTTCTCTTGAGCCAGTTTTGTTGCTTCACGTACTTTATCAACGTCTGCACCCTTACCAGATTCACCAGTAGAGTAAGAGATCATTGCAACGCGTGGTTCGATACCGAATGCTGCTGCAGAGTCAGCAGATTGGATAGCGATTTCAGCAAGCTGTTCAGCAGTTGGATCTGGGTTGATTGCACAGTCACCGTAAACCAGTACTTGATCAGGCAGAAGCATGAAGAATACTGAAGATACGATAGACGCATTTGGTGCCGTCTTGATGATTTGGAACGGAGGAACGATAGTGTTCGCCGTAGTGTGAACAGCACCAGAAACTAGGCCGTCAACTTCGTCGTTCTCAAGCATCATTGTGCCTAGGAATACTGAATCTTGTAGCTTCTCACGAGCCACAACTTCAGTCATGCCTTTCGCACCGCGCAACTCAACTAGGCGAGCAACGTAGTTTTCACGAACAGCATCTGCATCGATGATGGTTACACCAGTACCTAGCTCAACGCCTTGTTGAGCCGCTACGCGACGGATTTCATCTGGGTTACCTAGAAGTACACAGTCTGCAATGCCGCGTTCAGCACAGATTGCCGCTGCTTTAACTGTGCGTGGTTCGTCACCTTCTGGAAGAACGATACGCTTACCTGCTTTACGAGCAAGTTCAGTTAGCTGGTAACGGAACGCTGGTGGGCTTAGACGACGAGACTTCTGAGTGCCTTCAGTCATAGACTCGATCCAGTTACCGTCGATGTGGCCAGCAACGTGTTCGTTGATGAACTCGATACGTTCTTTATCGTCTGCAGGTACTTCGATGCTGAAGCTCTGTAGGTTTAGAGACGTTTGCCAAGTGTTACCTTGTGCTTTGAAGATAGGTAGACCAGTGTCGAATGCTGGTTTACATAGGCCTTCGATTTCGCTAGGGATATCGTAACCGCCAGTTAGCAGTACTGCACCAATATCCACACCGTTCATTGCAGCAAGAGAAGCAGCAACGATAACATCAGGACGGTCTGCAGAAGTAACAAGTAGAGAACCCGGTTTGAAGTGCTCAATCATGTTTGGCAGAGAACGTGCACAGAAAGTGATGCTCTTGATGCGACGAGTGTTGATGTCACCTTCGTTGATGATATCTGCTTTCAGGTGTTTAGCCATGTCGATTGCACGAGTCGCAATCAGATCAATGCTCCATGGCACACAACCTAGTACACGAATTGGAGAAGTGTTGAAAATTTCCATCACTTTCAATTCGTTTTGTTTCGCGCTGTCTGCATCGTCAAAGATTTCAGATAGGTCAGGGCGAGTACGGCCAGCTTCGTCAACAGGAGCGTTTAGCTTGTTGATGATAACACCAGAGATGTTTTTGTTTTTAGTGCCGCCGAAGTTAGAACATGCTACTTCGATACGCTCTTTCAGTTGCGCAGGGTTATCAGTACCTGGAGTCGCAACTAGCACGATTTCTGCACCAAGTGTTGCCGCGATTTCCGCGTTTACTTGGTTTGCAAATGGGTGCTTACGAGTAGGTACAAGACCTTCGATTAGCGTAACGTCTGCGTCTTTGTTGATTTGGTTGTAACGTTCAACAACGGTTTCTAGCAGCTCGTCCATGTTGTCGTTACCGATTAGGCTTTCAGCAACAGACATCGCCATTGGTTCACCGATCTTCATATCGCTGTTACGACCAACGATAGTTGAAGTCAGATCTGGCTGATCACCACCTGAACGTGGCTGACAGATTGGCTTGTAGAAAGAAACTTTAACGCCTTTACGCTCCATAGCGCGAAGAACACCCATGCTAACGCTTGTTAGGCCAACGCCTGCGCTAGTAGGGATAAGCATAATAGTACGAGACATTCGTAGAGTACCTTTAGCTATTTGGGGGATAAAAGCTCAACTCTTATTCCATGAAGCTCGAAGAATAGGAGTTGAGCCCCTAAGAAATTCGTTTGAATGAAAATCTGGCTAGCCGAGTGGCTAGCCAGGAATTCAATTAAAGACCTGTCAGGCGAGCAGTGTCTTCAGCGATGACTAGCTCTTCGTTAGTAGAGATAACCATTGCAGGGATACGGCTGTTTTCAGTCGTGATAACGCCTTCGCCGCCGAAGCGAGCTTTAAGGTTAGCTTCGCTATCTACTTCGATACCGAAGATGCCAAGACGGTTTAGAACCATTTCACGGATAGGGCCAGAGTTCTCGCCGATACCGCCAGTGAAAGTGATTGCGTCTAGACGGCCTTCCATTGAAGCAGTGTAGCCAGCAACGTATTTAGCTAGACGGTGGCAGAACACGTCCATTGCGCGTGTTGCTTCTTCTTTTTGACCGTAGTTGTCTTCAACGAAACGACAGTCAGAAGTCACTTCAGTTAGACCTTGAAGACCAGACTCTTTAGTTAGCATTGTGTTGATTTGATCAACAGAGTAACCTAGAGCGTCGTGTAGGTGGAAGACGATAGCAGGGTCGATGTCGCCACAGCGAGTACCCATTACCAGACCTTCAAGTGGAGTAAGACCCATAGAAGTGTCTACAGATTGACCGTTCTTGATCGCACATACAGATGCGCCGTTACCTAGGTGACAGTTGATGATGTTTACTTCTTCAACTGGTTTGTTTAGTAGGCCTGCAACTTCACGAGTGATGAACAAGTGAGAAGTACCGTGCATGCCGTAACGACGGATACCGTGTTCTTTGTATAGGTTGTATGGAAGAGCGTATAGGTAAGACTCTTCAGGCATAGTTTGGTGGAACGCAGTGTCAAATACAGCAACGTTTTTCAGCTCTGGGAAGTTTTTCTTAGCCGCTTCGATACCGATGATGTGAGCAGGGTTATGAAGAGGTGCAAATGTTGCAGCGTCTTGAATACCTTTTAGAACTTCATCAGTAATTAGTGCAGATTGAGTGAACTGCTCGCCGCCGTGAACGATACGGTGACCGATTGCGCCTAGGTTAGCTTTAAGCTCTGGCTTAGAAGCAAGAATAGTTTCTACCATAAACGCTAGTGCTTCTTCGTGAGCTGCACCATTGCCTAGTTGAGCTTCGTGCTTGCCATCAAGTTTCCACTTGATGCGAGCTTCAGGAAGGTGAAGACACTCAGCAAGACCTGACAAGTGCTCGTCGCCGTTCTCGGCATCAACAACGGCAAATTTAAGAGAAGAACTACCGCAGTTTAAAACTAAAACTAGCTTAGACATGTATGACTACCTGTTATTCGTCTGATAAAAAATCAGTTAAAGAATGAAAAATTAATCACAAGAATAGCCGATACCCAGAAGGCTGCGTACTAATCCTGGTCAAAAATTGTTCTAATTCCATATAAAGAAATAGTGATGAACCCTTCCATCACTATGATGCGATCCGTGCAGATAGATATCTCGGAGTTGCTTAAATTGTAAATAACAGCAACAATGAGATTGAGGGTCTGCAAAGGATAGCGATAATAAGCAATGATAACAAAAAAAATTTGAAAGAATATTAACTTTCATCAATTTTTTGTACCTTCAGTTGAAATGTTCAACTATTTTTTAGTGAGAGAGCGGTATGAGTAATAAAGTCGGATTGATCCATAGCCTGAAAGATGGCCAGAATTACATGGAGATCTGGCCGGTTCGTAAAGAGCTAAGCGCCATATTTCCGGAACAGCGTATCATTAAGGCGACTCGCTTTGGCATTAAAGTCATGCCGGCCGTTGCTGCGATCAGCGTACTCACTCAAATGGCATTCAACAATTACCACGCGTTACCTCAATCCATTGTTGTCGCCTTGTTTGCGATTAGCTTGCCACTTCAAGGCATTTGGTGGCTTGGTGCTCGATCCAACACGAAATTGCCGCCTTCTTTGGCCTCTTGGTATCGGGAGTTGCATCAAAAAATTGTGGAAACAGGTTTTGCATTAGAGCCTGTCAAAGCTCGCCCTCGTTACAAAGAGCTTGCGATAATACTGAACCGAGCGTTTCGCCAGCTCGATAAATCGTCATTAGAGCGTTGGTTCTAATTTAAATTGTTTGAAATGGAGTGTGCACTGGCCGCTTCATTTTTGATCCTGCCTCTATTACCTACTTTGACGGTCGTTGATGAAGCGAGCGAAGCTTTGTTTACCAAAGATTCTTTCCGGATGAAGAAGTCCCCCGATCACAAATGTTGCTTTAGTGTTAAATCTTTCTTTTCTTTACTAAGACTTAGTAGTAATAATAAAAACAAGATGCGCAAGAAGTGCACAGTTATACGAACACAACAATACCGCCTTCAAACATTTGAATTCACGAGTCGATACACATATTGAAAGCTCGTGAAACAAGGACGAAGTCACATCAAGGAGTTATGATGAAAACGAAACGTTTATTAGCCACCGCCGTTCTATCTGCTACTGCTATTTTCTCTTCTACCAATGTACTGGCCGCCACTGCAACTGTCGCAGTTTCACAGATTGTCGAACACCCGGCGTTAGACGCGACGCGCCAAGGATTACTTGATGGTTTGAAAGCGAAAGGCTACGAAGAAGGCAAAAATCTAGAATTTGATTATAAGACCGCACAGGGTAATCCAGCGATTGCGGTGCAAATTGCCCGTCAGTACGTCGGTGAAAATCCTGATGTGTTAGTTGGCATCGCGACACCTTCGGCACAAGCCTTGGTGTCGGCTACTCGCTCTATTCCTGTTGTCTTTACTGCGGTAACAGATCCGGTTGGTGCGAAATTGGTTAAGTCGATGGAAAAACCAGGCAAAAACGTAACTGGCCTGTCTGATCTTTCACCCGTTGCTCAGCATGTCGATCTCATCCAAGAAATTCTTCCTCAGGTGAAAAGCATCGGGGTTGTATTTAATCCCGGTGAAGCTAATGCCGTGACTTTAGTTGAATTACTAAAAGAAAGCGCAAAAGCAAAAGGCATACAAGTGGTTGAAGCGACCGCACTAAAAAGTGCTGATGTTCAGTCTGCGACTCAAGCGATTGCAGCGAAATCAGACATTCTTTACGCCCCAACAGACAATACAGTTGCAAGTGCGATTGAAGGGATGATTGTTGCAGCGAATCAAGCGAAGAAACCTGTATTTGGTGGCGCGACGTCGTATGTCGAAAAGGGTGCAATTGCAGGCTTAGGTTTTGACTACTATCAGGTTGGTGTACAAACCGCGGATTACGTGGCGGCGATTCTTGATGGTCAAGAACCAGGCAAGCTGGATGTAAAAGTCGCGACGGGCTCTGACCTTGTAATTAATGAAAGCGCAGCATCTAAGCTCGGTATCAAGCTGCCAAGTTCTGTGATTGAACGTGCGACAAGCATGCAATAAGTAACGCTTTTTGGGGTTAAGCCTGTCACGTTGGTTGATAGAGGCTTGCCCCAAAACTGATACTCTCCAGATTTCTCGTGTAAAGCATTCTGCTAGAGAAGAAGGGGAGTATACGTTAGAAGTCTTAAGTTCAGGTTGGTATTAGCCAGCCTGAGCATGCAGAAAGGAGCAGTTATGTCTGCATTTGCTTTTTTTGGTGCACTCGAAATTGGCTTGATTTATGGCCTAGTCGCTCTGGGTGTGTATCTTACGTTCCGTGTTCTCGATTTCCCCGATTTGAGTGTGGATGGCAGCTTTCCAATGGGAGCGGCGGTGGCTGCAACGGCGATTGTCGCAGGTATTAATCCTTGGCTTGCGACAATAATGGCGATGATAGCTGGTAGTATGACGGGGTGGGTAACCGCTTTTCTGGCTGTTCGGTGTGGTATTTTACACCTGTTAGCTTCCATTCTTACCATGATCGCTGCATTTTCAATTAATATTCGTATTATGGGCAAACCTAATATGGCGTTGCTTGGAGAGGATACGATTCTCACTCCGTTTGAAGCATTGGGCGATGCGATGTTTATTCGCCCTCTGGTTGTTGGGGCCTTAGTTCTTCTGTCCGCTTTCTTTGTCATTCGCCTGCTGAACAGCGACTTTGGTCTTGGTTTACGAGCCACGGGTGTGAATGCGCGTATGGTTTCTGCGCAAGGGGCGAGCACTGGCTTTTATACCTACTTTGGCTTAGCTTTATCCAACGGGTTTGTGGGATTCGCAGGCGCGTTGTTTGCACAAACGAACAGCTTTGCGGATGTGACCTCTGGCGTGGGCACCATTGTCGTTGGTTTGGCAGCTGTGATTTTGGGGCAGACCCTTATTCCCGGGCGCAAGATTTGGGTTGCGGTGTTTGCGGTCATCATCGGTTCGGTACTTTATCGCCTTGCAGTAGCTTTCGCTTTGAGTTCTGGCATGTTTGGTTTACAAGCTTCAGACCTCAACCTTGTTACCGCAGTATTGGTGGCTGTGGCGCTTATTGCTCCAAAGCTAAAACAGAGCATGAGAGCGAAACAACGCGTTACTGATGCTAAACAAGCGGCATCAAAAAATGGTTCTGGGGAGGCATTATGATCGAACTAAATAATATTCAGGTCACGTTCAACCCTGGGACGATTTTGGAAAATCGTGCATTGAAAGGCGTCTCTTTAGAGGTTCCAGATCATCAATTTCTTACCGTGATTGGTTCTAATGGCGCAGGAAAATCGACGTTGCTTGGTGCGGTGACAGGTGAGACGCCGATGATAGGTGGTCAGGTTATCATTGACGGCAAAGACGTCACCAAGCAGACGGTTGCCCAACGTGCGACGCAATGCGCCCGAGTGTTTCAAGATCCATTGGCCGGGACTTGTGGTGAACTTACGATAGAAGAGAACATGGCTCTAGCGCACATGCGTGGTAAAAAACGCAGCTGGGGGTTGGCGCTCTCTACTAAACGTCGCAAGCTGTTCCAAGAGCGAATTAGCATCCTCGGTCTTGGTTTAGAAGACCGCTTGGGCGATAGCATTGGGTTGCTGTCTGGTGGACAACGACAAGCCGTTAGCCTTGTGATGGCGACGTTATCGGAGAGTAAGCTGTTATTGCTTGATGAACACACGGCTGCGCTTGATCCTCGTATGGCGGCGTTTGTTATCGACTTAACTAAACGTATTGTCGATGAGTTCGATTTAACAGTGATGATGGTGACGCATTCGATGAAAGACGCATTAGCATGTGGCGATAGGACCGTAATGCTTCACCAAGGTGAAATTGTGCTTGATGTGGCTGGAGAGCAGCGCGCTAACATGCAAGTACCAGACTTGTTGGATATGTTCTCCAAAGTGCGTGGTGAAGAGCTGGCAGATGACAGTCTCTTGTTGAACTAAGCGGTATCCGACAAGTCACTACGCCTACTAAGTGTGATCCTCCTTGGGAAAATTGGCTGATATGTCAACTCGCAAGGAGGATTTCTTGTCTCTAATTCTTCAATAACATAGTGGCATATCCGATGACGAGGAGTGCCCATAATGAACCTGCCATTTATTTTTCATAGTCAAACTATTGATGGTTTAGCTTTTAATGACGAGCAAGTTACAGTCAGACTGAAAACCGAGACATTGGATTTTGATTCCGTCTATGTGCGTATTGAGCCGGACAATGAAGAATATCTGGTCGATATGGCTCAAGTAGGAACAGCTGGTGAATTATTACTATGGGAGGCATCGTTTCGACCAAATCAAGATCGAGATGTCACACATTATGTGTTTAAGCTCCTCAAAGACGGACAACAATACTGGCTCGATGCACGAGGCGTACAAAAGCGTATTCCACCCAAAGAGTTCCACTTTAAGTTGAATGTAGAGCATCAACCACCAAGCTGGGTCCAAGAGCAAGTTTTCTATCAAATCTTTCCTGACCGTTTTTCTGCTAGTAAAAGTGAGTCTGATATTCGCCACGCTTATGCTCAGTATGATTCTGCATCGATCGTCAAGGCGTGGGGAGATGCGGTAGGCTCTCACCAAAATACCGGGGCACGTGAATTCTTTGGCGGCGACCTCAAAGGTGTGGAGCAAAAGTTGGACTATCTTGAACAGCTCGGCGTTACTGCGCTTTATTTTAATCCGATCTTTTCTTCACCAAGTAATCATAAATACGACACCACTGATTACTTCACTGTTGACCCTATGTTCGGCACCAACGATCAGTTTGCTGAACTGTGTGAGAAAATCCGTGGTAAGAATATGAAGATTGTCTTAGACGCGGTGTTTAACCACACGTCAGTGCATCATCCTTGGTTTGATATCCAACAAAAAGGAGAAGGAGCATATGGCAATCCGCAGTCAAAGCTCCGTGATTACTACTTTTTCGAAGGCGAAACCAATCACTACATTGGTTGGAAAGGCATTGGTAACTTACCGGTTCTGAACTTCGAAAATGAACAGGTGCGCGACTACATCTACCAAAGTGAAGATTCTGTCATCAAGTATTGGCTGAAGCCACCGTACTTGGTTGATGGCTGGCGGTTTGATGTAATCCATATGCTTGGCGAAGGGGACGGCGCGAAAAACAATGCTCATTATGTGGCAGCGTTTCGTCATGCAACTAAGTCAGTAAACCCGAATGCTTATGTGTTAGGTGAGCACTTTTTTGAAGCAACGCAGTGGTTGCAAGGTGATCAAGAGGATGGGGCGATGAACTACTACGGTTTTGCTCATCCAGTCCGAGCTTTTATCGCACGACAAGACATTATGTACGATCCAATCAACATTGATGGTTTGGAGTTTAAAGTATGGTTGGACGAAGCCAGAGCAAAAATCCCATTTTCGAATCAGCTATCGCAGCTAAATCAACTCGATAGTCACGATACTGCTCGGTTTATCACATTGGTTGATGGTGATAAGCGTAAAATGAACATCGCGCTAGCAATGCTTATGACTTACGTTGGCACGCCTTGTATTTACTATGGGAGTGAAGTCGGTCTAGAAGGAGGGCTAGACCCGGATAATCGTCGTTGTTTTCCTTGGAATGAAATTGAAAGTTCACAATGGCTATCGCTTTACCAACAATGGGTCAAGATACGTAAACAATGTAAGCCTTTACAGTCGGGCTGTATTCAATGGCTGCATTGCACTAACAGCCAGTTGGCGTACGCACGTGTACTGGGTCGTGAAGCAGTCGTTGTTATGATTAATCTCAGTGGTAATGAATGTTCAATCGATTTACCTATGTGGCAACTGGGCTTGGAGGTTAGCCAAGTTATATCGTTGTTAGATGACACAGAACAGGTTGATTATAAAGGTCATATCTCTGTCAATATGTCGGCACAGAGCTGCAAATTATGGCGACTAAAGTGACACCACACTCTATATTGATTAAACTCCTTTAATATATAAACGGTCTCAAACAGCGCGCACACATTTGTTTGGTCTCTTGTTATCTGGTGCTGCATTGCATGCGTCACCAGATAACGAGTATCAATTTAATAGCAGTCATAAGAGACTATTGACCTTTCATATGCATGGTACTCAATGGTAAACCAAAGGCGATTTAGCCTCTCATTTGTCATCTTTTTTCCTCTGGCGTTATTTGTAGTGGTTTTACTCGTGACAACGAAAAATTACTATGATGCGGTTAACCGCTATATCGATTCTGAGTATTCGCGTATCGAGCGTGCAATGTCTCGCGGTATTAAAGTACTCACGGCTTTAGATTACAGCTTCACCAACTATACCAATTACGCTAACCCACTGTTTGAAGAACATAATTCTTTAGTCAAAGAAGGGCTTTGTTATCTTTGGCCTATAGATGTGTTATTACTCGAAAGTGTTTATAGTGAAGGGTTACCTGCGGTTGACCTTGATTATATGATCGTAGGGGATGAAAGCTTATGTCAGCAAGGTTCAACGATTAACCAGTTAGCTGAACAAAAGGCGGGTTTTGCGCCGTCATTGTCATTTCTGCACGATATTGAATCGCACATTGTTGGAATCCATTACATTGACAAGCGCGGTTACGTTATCTCCTCCCCCGATACCTACGCAAAAAATTTCACAAGAGAGCTTTTGTCAACGCTAAAAGCCCGACCTTTTTGGCAAAAAACCGCGCAAGATAAAGTGAACATTACCTTGGCTGGACCAGGGCCTGTGTTGGACTCGATGGAAGGTCAAGTCATTAGTATGACGGTCCCCGTCTATGAGAAAGGAGAACACCAAGGTGTTTTGTCTATTGATTTTGACATCAATACGCTTATGGCTTCGTCGCTAGGTCTTGTAGGTCAGTTTCATTTGGTTTCCAATTTACAATCCATTCCTTCAAACAGTACACGAATCAAACCAGTCGAGTTAGAGCGATTGAGTGCGAATCACAGCATGTACTACGAGTACAACCTTTGGGATGAAGCTAAGAACCTAGCGGTTTTTGAAAAATACAGCCTTATTGTCGCACTATTTATTTACGTGCTGAGTACCGTCGTCTTGTTCTATGTGAATATGCATAGCGAGCGACGTTACTTTAAAGAACTGGCAGCAAGAGACCCAATGACCAGCTTATTGAATCGTCGAGGTATGCAAACCGTGTGGCGTAATAAGATGACAAAAAAACAGGTTGCTTTGGCAGTGTTCGATATTGATAACTTCAAGAAGATCAACGACACCTATGGTCATGATGTCGGTGATTCTGCAATTCAGCTTGTTGCAAAATGTATACGTGAAAATATTCGCCATACCGATGTTGCCTCAAGGTTTGGTGGCGAAGAGTTCGTTTTAGCTATTTATGACGAAGATTCAGAAGGCATTAAACTCATTTTAGACAGAGTAAAAAAAGCCATAGATGAGCGCTCGATACGCGTAACGAAAGAAGGCTTTACGATCTCTGGCGGTGTGGTGTTTAGTAAAGAGAGCCGAGTAGAAAACTTTGATGAATTGTTTAAAGCGGCGGATGAAAAGTTATATCAAGCCAAAAGTACCGGCAAAAATAAGATCTGTTACTAGGATTTAGGTACAAAAAAGGACGAGATATTCGTCCTTTTTTTGTTCGGGAATTATGCAACCTGAGAGTTTAAGTCATCGCGGTAGCGTTGAATATGCTCAACAATTGGTGCGGCTTTGTTGAACGTTCTGATTTCTCTAAATAGGTCTTTTGCTTCAGGATAAGCTTGACGTAAGTAAGAGAACCATTGTTTTACGCGGTTTGGGTAATACAAGCCTTTATCGCCTTTCATCTCAAACTTGGAGTAATAGATGAGCAACTCAACCACCTCGGGCCATGACATTGGCTGGTGGTTATGTTTTACCATATTGCCTAAGTTAGGGATATTGAAAGCGCCTCGGCACACCATCAAAGAGTTAACGCCAGTCGTTTCAATGCAACGTTGACCGTCTTCATAATTCCAAATTTCACCATTCGCTATCAGTGGGATATCGAAACGTTCACGAATTTGGTTGATGTAATCCCATTTTATCTCAGAAGCTTTATAACCACCTTGTTTAGTACGTGCGTGTACGGTCAATTCATTTGCGCCAGCAGACTGAATGGCATCGACAATTTCAAAGCAATCTTCAGGGTTCTCCCAGCCAAGACGAATTTTTGCAGTTACGGGAATGGCTTCTGGAACGGCTTCTCGACAAGCTTTAACAACACGGTGAATGAGCTCTGGATGTTGGAGTAGCGCTGCTCCACCTTTACTTTTGTTGACCATTTTGGCTGGGCAACCAAAGTTTATATCAATACCTCTGGCGCCAAGATTTGCCGCTTTAATTGCGTTCTCAGCCATCCAGTTTGGTTCTTGTCCCAACAATTGCACATGTACTGGCACACCAGATGCAGTCTGAGAACCTTGCAACAGCTCCGGGCATAAACGGTGAAATACATGATCGGGTAATAGCTGGTCGATTACGCGAACAAACTCCGTAACACACAGGTCATAGTCGTTTATCTCGGTCAGGATTTGGCGCATCAAATGATCTAAAACGCCTTCCATTGGGCCTAGTACAACTCGCATAGCTTGCCTAATACAGTTTGGTGGTAAAAAGGAGGGCGATTGTAGCGATGTAAGTTAAGTTTGTCATTAAAAGAGTCGAAGCGCCCAGTGCAGTCAAACACACAACGTTAGGTTACGTGCTTTTGAGCTCTGAGGTATAATGCCGCCAAATTTATGGGAAACCAGATGTCATGCAATACACATTGATTGAAAAAGGTGAAGTTCACGTCGATGAATCTTGCCTATTTATCGAAGGCGCAGTGTTAGCTGCGAATCTGACGACAAAACCACTCGCTCCTGAAAAGTGGTTAGAGCCGCTATTAGGTGAGGGATTCAAAGCGATTCAACCAGCTGTGGAAGAGCAAATTCACAAGCAGCATAACCGAATTCAACGAAACGAATATTCCGTGCTAGAGCTAACAGGCAAAGAACCTGAACAACTTGCTGATTTTGCCGAAGGCTTTATGTCTGTTTGGCCAATGATTGAAGAACAGTGGCAGGACGTTGAGCTCAATGATGGATTACAGCGTATGCTGCAAGCATTACTGACCACTTTGATGCTGGCTATCGATGAGCCAGCAACGCAGCAACAGATGCGCGACGCAGGTATTGAAACGCCACCGGCCCTGACAGATTTAGTCGACCAGCTTGATTTAATGGTCGGTGAAGTCGCGCTGGGCGCGGATGAGTTGATGGTAGGAAATAAAGCTCAAAGCCTAAACCCATTCAAAGGTATCGGGCGCAATGATCCCTGTCCTTGTGAGAGCGGAAAAAAATTCAAGCAGTGCTGTGGTCAATCACGCGGCTAAAGCGAATCGCCGCGCTATCCACTTAACAAAAAGCCGACCAGATGGTCGGCTTTTTGTTAATTTTTACGCGTTAGTAGGATTAACGAATTGGATTAACGCGTTTTGCAGGGAAGAATTGTGCAATTACAATTAATGCCAAAGCGATTAAATTGCCTGCAAAAATTACTACTAACCATTGTGGCATTGATAAATCAAGGAGCTGCCACACAACCTTAGAGCAATCACCATATGCTTCAAACATCCAAGGAACCCACTGATTGAGCGGAGCCCAGCTAGGGAATGTGACGAATAAATCGCAAGTCGCGAATGGTGATGGATTAAACTGGTAGTCAACGTGCTGCATTGCAAGTAACAAACCCTTGTAAGCACTTAATCCCCAGCCTATCAAACCTAGCCAGCGGAAAATTGGGTTCTTGGGTGCCAATATACCAACCATTGCAGCGACGCCCACTCCCATCATCGCGACTCTTTCATAAATACACATGACACATGGTGCAAGCATCATGACGTGCTGAAAATAGAGGGCACATGCTTCAAAGAAAACGACGAATAGCAGAAGCAGTAGCCACGATAAACGTCCCTTTGAAAACTGGTTAAGTGAATTTAAAATAGTCACGTTTTTGTTCCTGTCTGAAATAGAAAAAGCTCTGAATACTCAGAGCTTTTTATCGTGGATAAGTTTCCTAATCAACTCAAATTTTAGTGACCACCGGATACTACGGGAGTCAGATCACCACTATGAGGTAAAATCCAACCAGCTTCGTAGAAAGAAGCTGTTGCAGGCTCTAGGAAGAACATGATTCCCATCAGACCGACAATCGCAAGAACGACGGTGTAAGGCAGCGCCATGATAACCATTCGACCGTAAGACAGACGAATTAATGGAGCGAGAGCCGATGTGAGTAAGAATAGGAATGCCGCTTGACCGTTTGGCGTTGCAACAGAAGGCAGGTTAGTACCAGTATTGATTGCCACCGCCAGTAAGTCGAACTGATCACGAGTAATGAGGCCCTCAATGAGTGCAGTTTTTACTTCATTGATGTAAACCGTACCAACGAACACGTTATCCGACACCATAGATAATAAGCCATTCGCCACATAGAACAGAGCTAGCTGAGTACCTTTATCTTCAACGGCAAGCACCGCATCGATGACTGGTTTAAACAGCTCTTGATCAATGATTACAGCAACGATCGAGAAAAATACAGCAAGCAGTGCAGTGAAGGGCAGGGCCTCTTCAAACGCTTTCCCCATGGAGTGCTCTTCAATGACACCAGTAAATGCGGTCGCTAAAATGATCACAGAAAGGCCAATTAAGCCGACAGCCGCTAAGTGCAAAGCGAGTGCAACGATCAACCAAACCGCAATAAGACCTTGAACCCAGAGTTTTGCGACATCTTGATTTGTTCGCGTTTTACGCTCTTCACGGTCAAAATCGACGAGGATCTGACGAACGTTATTAGGAAGCTTCGCGCCGTAGCCAAACACTTTAAGCTTTTCAACTAAAGCACAAGTGATGAGACCACAGAAAAATACAGGTAGTGTCACTGGAGACATACGGATTAGGAATTCACCAAATAACCAACCCGCTTGGTCTGCAATAATTAAGTTTTGAGGTTCACCAACCATCGTGGTTACGCCACCTAAGGCAGTACCTACACCAGCATGCATCAACAAAGAGCGCAAAAAGGCACGATAGTTTTCTAGGTCATCACGCGTTAGTTCAGTGATCGTGTCATCTTGTGTATGGTCATGGTCACCGATAGGGTTACCAGACGCTACTTTGTGATAGATAGAGTAAAAGCCGATCGCCACGCTGATAACAACGGCGATAACCGTCAAGGCATCCAAAAATGCAGATAAAAATGCCGCAGCAAAGCAGAACGCGAGTGATAGAAGGGTTTTAGAGCGAATGCCAAGTAAAATTTTGGTAAAAATGAACAGCAACAGCTGCTTCATGAAGTAGATGCCCGCAACCATAAATACCAGAAGTAGCAGTACTTCGATATTTGCTACTAATTCGTGCTTAACTTGCGCAGGGCTAGTCATGCCGATAGCAATGGCTTCAATAGCAAGTAAACCGCCAGGTTGTAATGGGTAGCATTTTAATGCCATTGCTAGCGTGAAAATAAATTCAGCGACCAACAACCATCCAGCTACAAATGGGTTTATTAGGAAGAATACAATCGGGTTAATTATTAAGAAGGCTATAATGGCAACTTTGTACCAATCAGGCGCTTTACCAAGGAAGTTCTTGATAAAAGCGTTTCCGAGCGATATCGGCATGATAATTCTCTTTATAACAAAATTATGAATAGACACTACAATAGTGCTTAAGTATCTGTTTGTTAGACTTATTAACTAGTCTTTAAAAACAATAACTTAGTAAAACAACAATCCTTTGTTTATTGTAGTCTTGCCAAGTTACTTCCCCTGAACTCAAGCACCGCTCACTTTCGACCGCAAACTCTACACTCAGGCATTTATTAGTCAATAACAAAACGTGATGCTACCGACTAAAATGACTTTTTAAATGTAATAACGCGATCAAAACGGCGTTACTATACCATGAAAGTATTAAAAAAATCCTCTTGGATTTTAAATGACGGTCAGTGACGAGAAAAGGCAAATTAAGAAAGAATATTAACTGTGATATACAAAGTAATTTTTCATATTTTGAATATAAAAATGTGACACGGTTGTCTTTATTTCTCCGAGATTTGTGAGCTGTTTAATTAAATGAAAATTCATATTTTACTGCTTTCGCTCGCATGTTAGAGCCTCTTAAATTGACACAACATATAGAGTATTAACTCTATGTTATGGAGTCGTTTTCACTATTGATCGTAAATTTTCTCAAACCGCTAAGTAGTGGTATGATGAGTAGTATCGACCCTCAGAAATCAATATTGGATAAAAAGTAGAATGGTCATAAAGGCGAAAAGCCCTGCGGGATTCGCAGAAAAATATATTATCGAGAGCATTTGGAACGGCCGTTTTCCTCCAGGCTCAATTTTACCTGCTGAGCGCGAGCTGTCCGAACTGATTGGTGTTACTCGAACGACTTTAAGAGAGGTTCTTCAACGACTAGCCCGTGATGGATGGCTGACTATCCAGCACGGCAAACCTACGAAAGTTAACCAATTTATGGAGACCTCTGGTCTGCATATTTTGGATACTTTAATGACGCTAGACGTTGATAATGCGACAAACATTGTAGAAGATCTGCTTGCGGCACGTACTAACATCAGTCCTATCTTTATGCGCTATGCATTTAAAGCGAACAAAGAGAGCTCTGAGCGTACAATTAAGAACGTAATCGAATCTTGTGAAGCTTTAATGAATGCGGCTTCCTGGGACGAATTCATCGCTTCCTCGCCGTATGCCGAAAAAGTTCTGCAGAATGTGAAAGAAGATAACGAGAAAGATGAAGCGAAGCGTCAAGAAATCTTGATTGCTAAAACGTTCAACTTTTACGATTATATGCTTTTCCAGCGCCTAGCATTCCATTCAGGAAATCAAATTTACGGTTTGATCTTTAATGGTTTGAAGAAGCTCTACGATCGTGTCGGTAGCTACTACTTCTCAAATCCAGCTTCTCGTGAGCTAGCTCTGAAGTTTTACCATCAATTGCTCGAAACTTGTGAAAGTGGCCAGCGTGAGCAACTACCAGTAGTGATTCGTCATTATGGTATGGAAAGTGCGTTGATCTGGAACGAAATGAAAAAGCAATTACCAACGAACTTCACGGAAGACGACAGCTAAGCGCTGACAAGTTGAATAAACGAAAACCGCAGTGCCTTAGGCCTGCGGTTTTTTTGTTTTTATTTATAAGTCGGCGACGGACCTAGCACCAATAATAAGGCATGGAACGTTTATCCTGCTAGCGAGAGTCTGGGTAACGGTAGATATAATGACTCTACGACATCTGAAAGGACATGGTCGTAAGTATTGAAGATGGTCAATGACAAGTCCGATGTGACGCCATAAAGCTCTGCTTCTGTTAAGTCGACATGACTCCCTGTCACGTATTCATTTAGTGTCTGTATTGAGCGCGTGGAAGCAGGAGAGGTAATGCTAAGTGGAGCGATAACCGCTAGTTGGTTTAGCTTACGCATCATGACCGATGCATAGTTTTTGAAACGCTCATTTCCGCCTTGTTCTCCTAAATCTTGAATGCTGATTCGTAACTGAGTCAGGGTCTCCAAGCTATCCATAATGTTTTGCCAGTTCATGTGATACTCATTATGCAAGTCATCTCTTTGCTCAACCGCTAGCCATGCGATGGTTACTTCATCCATCAAGAACAAGCAATGACGAATCAACTTACCATGCTCCATCTGGTTTCTTGCAACACTATGGTCATCCCATTGTTCAAGTAGTTTCCCTACTTTAATCTGTAATACGCGATACATGGGTTTGTTTTCAAACCGTGAGGTTTCGACTAAAAGATGAAGCTTGTTGGTGAGATCGTTATGAAGGACTTCTAATTCTTGTTCGTTATTTTGTTGAAATTGAAGTGAGTAGTGCGTCGCAGCTCGATGGCGTCTCAGCAGATGAACAACATCTCGCAATAATGTTAACAGCTGATATTTACGCGCGTGTTGCTGCTCTCGTTTAGAAGATAAGTGATATATTCCGGCTAAAATAGCGATAGATAATAATGTGGAAATCAAAACAAACATAACCAACTCCTTGTTAGTGTTTGGACCTAGCAAGGAAGATTGCAGTTTTGATGCCACTAATTAAATTCTATTAAAACAGTAATTTAGGATTGTGATGGGAGAGGTGCTGTACAAGTTTGGTGCACAAATTCCCCAAAAGTGTGAATTCAGTCAAAAAAGTCCCCGCTGAACTGGCGAGGACTTTTTAAATTTGATTGTAAAGCTACAACTTACATTACACGCATCCCTGGTTGAGCGCCTTCGTGTGGCTCAAGGATCCACAGGTCGCTACCACCAGGGCCTGCCGCAAGGATCATACCTTCAGACATACCAAACTTCATCTTACGAGGTTTTAGGTTTGCTACCATTACCGTTAGCTTGCCTTCTAGCTCTTCAGGTTTGTAAGCTGACTTGATGCCAGAGAATACCTGACGAGTTTCACCACCGATGTCCAATTGGAACTTAAGCAGTTTGTTGGCTTTTGGTACTTCTTCACAAGAGATGATACGAGCGATACGCATATCTACTGCAGCAAAAGCGTCGAACTCAATCTCTTCAGCGATTGGTTCTTTGTCTAGCTCGGTTTGGCTAGCCTTGTTCTTTTCCGCTTCAGCTTTCTCTTTCGCCGCCATTTCTGCCGCCGCATCTTCTTTAGACGCTTCGATCATCGCTTCAACATTCTTCGGATCGATACGGTTGAACAGTGCTTTGAACTTAGTGATCTCGTGGCCTGTTAGTGGAGCAGCGATGTTTTCCCAAGTTAGCTCTTGGTTTAGGAACGCTTCAGTACGCGCAGCTAGCGATGGCATTACTGGTTTCAGGTAAGTCATCAGTACGCGGAACAGGTTGATACCGACAGAACAGATGTCTTGTAGTTCCTGATCTTTGCCTTCTTCTTTTGCTACAACCCACGGTGCTTTTTCATCAACGTATTGGTTAGCTTTGTCTGCCAATGCCGTGATTTCACGGATTGCACGACCAAACTCACGCGTTTCGTAAAGCTCAGCGATACGGTCAGCAGCAGCAACAAATTCGTTGTAAAGTTCAGGCTCTGCAAAGTTGTCAGACAGTTTGCCTTCAAAACGTTTCGCGATGAAACCTGCGTTACGAGATGCCAGGTTAACGATCTTGTTAACAACGTCAGCGTTTACGCGCTGAGTGAAGTCTTCAAGGTTAAGATCTAGATCGTCGATACGGCTGTTTAGCTTCGCAGCGTAGTAGTAACGTAGACACTCAGGGTCTAGGTGCTCTAGGTAAGTGCTTGCTTTTACGAACGTACCTTTAGACTTCGACATTTTCGCGCCGTTTACGGTTACGTAACCGTGTACGAATACGTTGTTAGGCTTGCGGAAGCCAGAACCTTCTAGCATTGCTGGCCAAAATAGGCTGTGGAAGTAAACGATGTCTTTACCGATGAAGTGGTACAGCTCTGCTGAGCTGTCTTTTTTCCAATACTCGTCGAAATCTAGGTCGTCGCGCTTGTCACATAGATTTTTGAAAGAGCCCATGTAGCCGATAGGCGCGTCTAGCCATACGTAGAAGAATTTGTTCTTCTCACCAGGGATCTCGAAGCCAAAGTATGGTGCATCACGTGAGATATCCCATTGCTGCAAACCAGACTCGAACCATTCTTGCATTTTGTTCGCTGTTTCAGCTTGTAGCGAGCCAGAGCGAGTCCACTCTTTTAGCATGCTTTCAAACTGAGGCAGGTCGAAGAAGAAGTGCTCTGAATCTTTCATTACTGGCGTCGCACCAGAAACCGCAGATTTAGGATTGATCAGTTCTGTTGGGCTGTAAGTCTCACCACAGTTGTCACAGTTGTCACCGTACTGGTCTTCAGACTTACATTTTGGACAGGTACCTTTTACGAAACGGTCCGGTAAGAACATCTCTTTTTCTGGATCGAACAGCTGAGAGATAGTGCGGCTAGAGATAAAGCCATTTTTCTTCAACTCAAGATAAATGTGTGACGCTAGCTCACGGTTCTCATCTGAGTGTGTGCTGTGGTAGTTATCAAAGCTGATATCAAATCCAGCGAAGTCTTTTTGGTGCTCTTCGCTAACTGCGGCAATCATTTCTTCAGGAGTAATACCCATCTGTTGCGCTTTAAGCATGATTGGCGTGCCGTGAGCATCGTCAGCACAGATGAAGTTTACAGTGTTGCCGCGTAGGCGTTGGTAACGAACCCAAATGTCCGCTTGGATATGCTCAAGCATATGACCAAGGTGGATCGAACCGTTAGCGTACGGAAGGGCACAAGTTACCAGCATTTTCCTTGACGGAAAGTTTTTTGGATCGTTTGCCATACTTAATATTCGCTTTTCTTGATAGGTATAAATAAATTTTGATGGATAATACTACCCCATGAACTGACTAACTCCAAGGTGTCAAACTGCGGAATGCCTTAGTTTTTTTGGGGTTCTGGTTGAGCCTGGACGGTGGTAGCATGACATCTAAAAGGAGGGCTTATGCATCAGTTCACTTCAAAACAAGATTTTTGTCACTGGTTTAACCAATTCCAACATCCACAGTTGGTGGAAAACTGGGCAGATATTCATGGCGCAATTTCGATTACGACACAGGGTTCTATTGATATAACGTTGCCATTCGCAAGTAATGAGCTTCAAACCGTACTGCATGACTGGATTAAACAGCAGCAAGCCTCGGGTAAAGTGGCTGAATTCCCATTTAATATTCGCCTTGGAGTTAAAGCTTTAGAAACTCAAGTGGCTAACTCGGTTAAGGGTGTTAAGAACATCGTTGCCGTCAGTTCTGCGAAAGGTGGCGTTGGTAAATCTACTACCGCAGTTAACTTAGCGTTGGCGATTGCTCAATCTGGGGCGAAAGTGGGATTGTTGGATGCAGATATCTATGGTCCGTCTGTACCTATGATGTTGGGGCAAGAAGATGCTAAACCAGAAGTTCGTGATGGCAAGTGGATGGAACCCATTTTTGCTCACGGCATCTATACTCATTCTATCGGTTATTTGGTGGATAAATCAGAAGCGGCGATATGGCGCGGTCCAATGGCTTCAAAAGCGTTGTCGCAGTTATTAACTGAAACAGATTGGCCAGATTTGGATTATTTGGTGATTGATATGCCGCCAGGTACGGGGGATATTCAATTGACTCTGTCACAACAAATTCCGGTAACAGGTAGCGTGCTAGTCACAACACCGCAAGATTTAGCCCTTGCCGATGCAAGGAAGGGAGCGGCAATGTTTAACAAAGTCCATGTCCCGGTTATTGGTGTTGTGGAAAACATGAGTTATCACATTTGTAGTCAATGTGGCGCGAAAGAGCATATTTTTGGTATGGGCGGAGCTGAAAAAATGTCGCAAGAATTTGGCTTAGCATTGTTAGGACAAGTTCCGCTTCATATCTCTATGCGAGAAGATATTGACGCTGGCGTGCCAACGGTAGCAAGACGCCCAGAAAGTGAGCATGCAGGGTATTATAAGCAACTTGCCGATCGCGTATGTAGCACGATGTTTTGGCAAGGCAAAGCAAAACCAGATGCGATTAGCTTTACAATGGTGAACTAAGTTTACTATGCCTGTTGGTTGATAATTGCACATTTTAACGTTTGCTCGGAGGTTAATCCTCTGAGCAGGCAGAAACTTATGACTAAACCCTAATTCCAACTAGTAACTATGGGGTGAACTCCCTATAATCAGGCAGTTTATCTTTTTATGTGACTAGAAATCATCATCGGGTGCAAACTAATGTCTGATAATAATCAATGCGTCATCGTAGGTATTGCTGGCGCTTCTGCTTCTGGAAAAAGTCTGATCGCGAGCACTATTTATAATGAGCTTCGCGCGAAAGTAGGCGATCATCAAATCGGTGTCATCACGGAAGATTGTTACTACAACGACCAAAGCCACCTAAGCATGGAAGAGCGAGTAAAGACGAACTACGATCACCCGAGTGCGTTGGACCACGACCTACTGTGTGAGCACCTAGAAAAATTGGTACGTGGTGAAGCAGTAGAAGTGCCTGAGTACAGCTACACTGAGCACACAAGAACAATTAACACCACCACAATGACACCTAAAAAGGTGATCATTCTAGAAGGTATCCTTCTTCTTACAGACCCTCGTCTTCGTGATTTGATGCATGCGACAGTATTTATGGACACACCGTTAGATATTTGCTTGCTTCGCCGTGTTAAGCGTGATGTGGAAGAACGAGGCCGAACTATGGAGTCTGTTCTTAAGCAATACCAACAAACAGTACGTCCGATGTTCATGCAGTTTATCGAACCTTCTAAGCAATATGCGGACATTATTGTTCCTCGCGGTGGTAAAAACCGTATCGCAATTGATGTATTAAAAGCTCACATTGCAAGACTTTTGAAAGCTTAAGCCTATAGACGGCTATATCGCTTTATTTTTAAGAGAAGAAGTGGCACCTTAAGTGCCACTTCTTTTTTTGTTTTTAAATTAGTCAGTTGCAGGTTAAAACCAGACATTTTTCACGCTTTTGTGGAACTGTCAGCGGTAAATGGAGTCTGCGCTTATAATTGTAAAAACACTCGAGCAAGGAAAAACAAATGAAGAAACTGCTCTTAATTCTAGCAATACCGATTGTGGTCATTTTGGTCGCAATTTTAGCGTTAACCATCTTCGTCAATCCGAATCAGTTTAAACCCCTTATTGTTGAGCAAGCGCAAAAGCAAACGGGATTAGAGTTGGTGATTGAAGGGGATATCAGTTGGCAATTTTTCCCATCGATTGGCTTTGAGTTGGGACATACAGAATTGCGAAACCCGCAAGGCTTTAGTAAACCCAATTTATTCAAAGTTGATACCGTTGGTGTAGACATCTCTGTTATGCCACTTTTTAGTCAACAGCTTGAAATTGGAAACGTCACGCTTGATGGTGCTGAGTTCTACATTGAAACCAAGAAAGATGGCAGCAAGAATATTGATGCATTGACGAAAGCCCAAACACAACAAGCAGAACAAGAGAGCAATACTGCGCCTACGCAAAATGGTGAAACGCAAACTTCTGGTTCTGATTGGAGTATTAATCTTGCTGGCGTTACGGTTTCTAACGGTTCATTAGAAATGCAGGATAAGCAAGCCGGTAGTTACACCAAACTTTATGATATTTCATTAAACCTTTCCGAATTCGCTTTTGACAACTGGACAACGGCTGATTTTGGCGTGAAGGGCGAAATGAACGACCAAAAGTTCACCGCGAAAGGTCAGGCAGACTTTAAGCTAGAAAAAGGTTTGGCAAACTACGCGCTAAAGAACATCAACTTTGATGCGACATACTCTGACCCTGCCAATAAAATTGAATCGGCAACGATCGGTTTAGACACGTTTGAATTCGATAAAGTAAATAACCTGACTTATGCCATTAAGGGTGACGCTGGTGGTATGAAGTTAGATATGCAGGGTGCTGGTCAACTTAGCGTGGACAAGGCTATCAGCAAAGTACAGTTGGATAAGTTAACTCTTAAATCGACTTTTGAGGGTGATGCTTTACCTCAGTCCCCAATGAAAGTCGACATGGTGTCTGATCTGTCTTTCGACCTAACGAAAAACCATCTGAGTTTTGTTCTAGAGAAGTTAACAGCGAATGCTATCGCCCTAGATGGTAAGGCAGATGTGACACTCGGTGATATTCCTAAAGTACGCTTTGCTCTCCATAGCCCCAATATCGATCTTGATGAGTTCTTAGGGTTAGATAAGCAAGCTGCCGAAGGTAATAAGCCTGCTTCTGGTGGCGAGAGTGCTCCTGCCGGACCTGAGGTTGAGCCTGATTTGTCTGCGTTGAAAGCGTTAGATGTAAAGGGTGACATTACTATCGACAAATTCAAAGCGGCAAATGCGAAGATGGAAGCGGTAAAAACGAGCTTCACTGTAAATCGTGGCGTGTTTGAGCTTACATCTTTTAGTTCGAAGTTGTACCAAGGCTCAATCTCAGCGACAGCGAAGTTAGATGCACGCCAATCACCAGCGACTTACAGTGTTAAAAAGTCAATCAAAGGCGTGAAAGTTCAACCGCTACTTATAGACGTTGCTGAAAACGACAAACTTGAAGGGACAGGTAACATTGATGTGAATGTTACAGGTAAGAGTCTCACGCCTACCGGTATCAAGAAGTATCTATCTGGTACGGTTGTTATCAATTTTGCTGACGGTGCGGTGAATGGCATCAACGTTGCTCAGTTGATTCGTGAAAACTATGCGAAATTTAAAGGGCAAAAAGTTGAAGGCACCAATGAAGCTAAGAAAACAGACTTCAGTGCGATGACGGCGACATTGAAACTCAACAAAGGTGTTGTATCAACGGATAATATGCAAGCTCAGTCTCCATTGTTACGTGTTCGTGGTAAAGGTACCGCAAACTACATCAATGAAACAGTCGACTTTACTATCAGCACGTCAGTTGTAGGTAGCCTAGAAGGCCAGGGCGGTAAAGATATAGATGAGCTGAAAGACATCACGATTCCAATCAATGTGTCTGGTAAGTGGGCAGAACCTAAATTCAAGCTCGTATTCGATGATGTTCTGAAGCAGAAAGCTCAGAAAGAAATCGATCGTGGCGTAGAGAAGCTAACGGACAAAATCAAAGACGAGAAAACCAAAGATGCGGTCGATGGTTTATTGAAGAATCTTTTCAACTAACCGTGCGTGAAAATCAAAAGGGTTGGCATTTTGCCAACCCTTTTTAAATTACTCTGCGAGTGTTACCAATCGACGCCTTTGAGGGCTTTTACGCCAGATTCAAATGCGTGCTTTACATTTTTCACTTCAGAAACGGTATCGGCCATTTCAATCAGGGTTCGATGTGCGCCACGCCCAGTAATAATAACCGACTGCATTTTAGGTCGGTTGCTCAGTGCTTCGACCACTTCGTCTAAGTCGATGTAGCCGTAGCTCACCATATAAGTTAGCTCGTCAAACAAGATGACATCGATAGAGTCGTCTTGCAGCATGCGTTTACATTCTTGCCATACGCCTTGCGCTGCTTCGGTATCAGCGGCTTTGTTTTGAGTTTCCCATGTAAAGCCGGTCGCCATTACTTGGAATTCAACGCCGAGTTTCTCAAGTAGGTTGCGCTCACCGTTGTCCCAAGTACCTTTAATAAACTGCGCGACAGCACAATTCAAACCATGACCCACTGCGCGTGCGATCGTACCGAATCCTGATGTCGATTTACCTTTACCATTTCCGGTAATGATCAGTAGCAGACCTTTTTCCTCTTGAGCAGCAGCGATTTTTGCGTCTACCTGTTCTTTGACTTTTTGTTGGCGAGCTTTATGGCGTGCTTCTTTATTTTCTTCGATAGACATAATACTTCCTTAATTCCTTTTCGTGCTGTGCCCAAGCTAATTTGGGTTCATTGATTTATCTCGCTATGATAGACCAACATATCGTGAAGAAAAACCACCGATAATTCAGGGAATAAAATGAAGAAAATACTTGTTGTTTGTATGGGAAACATTTGTCGGTCACCAACTGGAGAGGCAGTGTTAAGAGCGAAAGCTCAAAAGCTAGGCGTTGAAGTAGAGGTTGATTCGGCAGGTACAATTGGCTACCACGCAGGAAACCGACCGGATTCAAGAGCGATGGCAGCAGGAAAGCAGCGAGGTTATTCTTTTAAAGGAATGCAAGCGCGCCAAGTCACCATTGATGACTTTGAAAAGTTTGACCTTATATTAGCCGCAGATAAAGCAAATTTGGCCGATTTATTGGATATTTGTCCGTTGAAGTATCGACACAAAGTATCGTTATTTTTAAGTCATTCTGAGTCAGTTTACGACGAAGTCCCGGACCCATATTATGGTGGGGAAGATGGCTTTGAACTGGTGCTTGATTTAATCGAAGAGGCATCAGACGCAATTTTGAAGAAGCTATAATCACCGTACTTGAAGACAATAGAAAAAGGGATGAGCTCAGCTCATCCCTTTTTATTCGTGTTAACCCGCTAGTATGTCGGTTGCGACTTTGTAGCTTGGGTCTTCCTTCACGTTAATTTCAACCAAGCTGCCAGCTTTGTCCAAAAGTTTACGACAATCTGGGCTTAGGTGACGAAGGTGCAGCGTTTTACCTTGAGCATTGTAACGCTCAGCCAGTGTTTCAATGGCTTCAATTGCAGAGTGATCTGTCACGCGAGAGTCTGCAAAATCGACAATCACATCTTTTGGATCTTCAGGCGCGTTAAACAACTCCAGGAAGTTAGCCGCAGAGCCAAAGAAAATAGGGCCGTGAATCTTGTACTCTTTTGAACCTTCCTCGTTTAAGCACGTGTCGGCATAGATGTGCTTAGCGTGTTGCCATGCAAACATTAATGCAGAAACGATAACACCAACCGCTACGGCAACAGCAAGGTCAGTAAGAACAGTAACAACGGTCACAAGAACAATAACGAAGAAGTCTTGCTTCGGTACGCGGCGTGCTAGCTTAAATGTTGCCCATTCGAATGTACCAATGACAACCATGAACATCACACCAACCAGAGCAGCGAGTGGGATCATTTCAATTAGCGAAGAAGCGAATAAGATAAACATCAATAGAGCGATAGCCGCAACGATACCAGATAGACGGCCGCGACCACCTGAGTTTACGTTGATCATCGACTGACCAATCATCGCACAACCACCCATTGCGCCAAACACAGAACACGTCATGTTTGCCATACCTTGACCGATACATTCGCGGTTAGATTGACCACGAGTATTCGTCATCTCATCTAAAACTGTCAGTGTTAGTAGAGATTCAATTAGACCAATGGCCGCGAGAATGATCGCGTATGGAAGAATGATTTGTAGTGTCTCTAGTGTAAATGGTACCGCAGGAATAGAGAAGGTTGGTAGTGAACCTGCGAGTGTTGCAGCTTCATCACCAGACATTGTACGCAGGAAGTCAACAACAGTTCGAGTTTCCAGATCCAAGCCAACCACTAAAGCCGTCACCGTTACGATCGCAACAAGTGAAGAGGGTACAGCTGTTGTGATTTTTGGTAGAAAGTGAATGATTGCCATAGTCAGCGCAACCAAACCAAGCATTAGCAGCATCTGGTCTTGTGGTAGCCAAGTAAGCATGCCGTTGATGTCTGGCGCTTTAAACTGACCCAACTGAGCTAGGAAGATAACAATAGCCAGACCGTTCACAAAACCGATCATCACAGGGTGAGGTACGATACGGATGAACTTACCCAATTTAAACATACCAGCGGCAATTTGAAGAATACCAGCGAGCATGATGGCTGCGAATAGGTACTGGACACCGTGAGTCGCGACAAGCGAAACCATTACGACTGCCATGGCACCTGTTGCACCAGAGATCATGCCAGGACGACCACCGAAAATGGAAGTAATAAGACCAACGATGAATGCAGCGTAAAGACCGACCATCGGATCTACGCCTGCGACGAACGCAAATGCGACAGCTTCAGGAACCAATGCTAGCGCAACGGTTAGGCCTGATAGCACATCATTTTTTACGGAGTGCTTAGAAAATTGGGGAAATTCGAACATGTTTGTTTTTAAGTTCTCTTTGCAATGAGTTAAACCCGACACATATTCGTATTTGCACAAGCCACTGGAAGGTTGATTTTTAATCAAACATTGCAGTGTAAACCGTAGTATTAAAAGAGCAGCATCAGAATGGTGTCGAAAACTTGAGTCGGCGCATGCTACCGAAAAGTGTGATTAAGTTCAAGAATGATACGAATAATGGCGTACAAATGTGATCACGAATTGGTATTTATATGAACAATTTATTGGGCAAATATGAAGATAAAAAAGGCTACCAGATGGTAGCCTTTAATTTATTTATGCCGTTAAGCAGTTGAACGTAATGATTTAGCCTAGTTAAAGTTAGGCTTTGTCATCTCTGCCGATGCACGGTTTTTAGCCACTTGGCTACCAGCACCTTTAGCTTGGTAACGTTCGGTTTTGAACGGTGCTGCTGCAACCGTGATTTCGCGTAGCTCTTGAGGGCCAGGTGCTTTCGTCATCGGTGCGCTAGCGTTTAGCTTAGCCGCAACTTTAATGGCTTCGACTTTAGGCTCTGGTTTATCTACTGGCGCTTCGGCTGCAATCTCTTTTGCTGCTTCAACGATAGGCTCTTCAGCAGGTGCCGTTTCTACAATGGCATCAACCGGTTCAGCATGTTCAGTTACAGGAGTTTCAACGATAGGCTCTACCGATGCTGTTTCTACTACTGCCGATTCAGCTTTTTCTGCGATTACTGTTTCAACAACAGGTGCTTCTACTACTGGAGCTTCCACTTTCGCTTCAACGGTTTCTTGAACCTTGTGTTCAACAACTGGCGCATCTGTTACGACAGGTTGCTCGCGACGAATAATCACTTTACCCATTGCCATTTCTGGACAAGCAAAGCCACCTTGGATTGCAGGTACTGCTGCTACAGCTTCTTCCTTAACTCGCTCTTCCTTCTTAGGTGCTGGTTTCGGAATGTAACGTGGCATTACTTTACCCATAGCCATTTCAGGAGAAGCGACACCTCCCTTACGTAGGCGGAACGGGTTCGGGCGGCGATCACGGCCACGGCGACGACGCTGGCCGCTTGCGCGCAGGTGACGTGGCGAACGACGATTACGACGTTGCTTAGACTCTGCTTGCTTGTTGTCTTGCTGTGCCTCTACCGCTGCTTCTGTTGGCTTTTCAACTTTAGTTTCAACCGTTTCTTGAGTCTTAACCGCTGTTTCTTCGGCTTTCTTCTCAATCGCTTCTTGATCTTTAACGCGTACAGACTTGTTCAGTTTGCGACGTTGGCGACGCTCCTTCACTTTTTCTGCTTTCGCGTTTTGTTGCTTTGGTTTGCTCTCTTCTGGTTTTGTTTCAGTTCGAGCTTCCGCCGCTAGCTGCAGGCCTTTTTCCGCTACTTTTGCATTTGCTTTTTGCTCTTGGGCTTTGTCTGCTTGTTGAGCTTTAGGCTTACGCTTTTGGTTGCGGTTTTGCTGTTTATTGGTTTGTTGTTGAGCTTCGTTTTGCTCATTCGCTTGCTCATCACGAGGCTTACGACGACGTCGGTTATCGCGATTGTCGCGGTTATCACGATTATCACGATTATCGCGCTGGTTGTTATTGCGACGACGATCGTTGCGATCACGCTTATTACGTCGATTATCGCGATTTGGTTTTTTCTCTTCCTGAGGTTTCTGTTCTTCTTTTGTTTCTTCAGAACCACCGAATAGGAAGCTACCAAGTGCTTTAAACAGACGGCTGAACAATCCAGGTTTCTCTTCTTGTTCAACGTTTTGTTCTTTCTTCTTCGCCTCAGGAGCTGGTTTAGCTGCTGGTGCAGGTGCGGTTTGAGACGGAGCAGCAAAGCCTTTAAGAACTGGCTCTTCAATTCGTTTTGGTTTTACGTCAACTTCCGCTGGCTCTTTACCTTCTGCTTCTTTCATTGCTTCCAGTTTCTTAGGAAGTAAGTAAGAAATCAGATCGAACTCTTCGCCTTCACGAACACGGATAACTTCAAAGTGCGGTGTTTCCATATCAGAGTTAGGAACAACCGTAATTTTCACTTCTTGAATGCGTTCGATATGGTTTACTGAACGACGTTTTTCGTTCAATAAGTAAGAGGCGATTGGCACAGGTACGACTGCAAGTACTTGTGCTGTATTGTCTTTTAGCGCTTCCTCTTCAATTAAACGAAGTACAGAAAGTGCTAGAGATTCGTTGTCGCGAACGACACCAGTTCCGCTACAGCGAGGACAGATGTGATGGCTTGCTTCTGCAAGAGAAGGGCTCAAGCGCTGGCGTGACATCTCCAACAAACCAAAGCGAGAAATACGACCGATTTGTACACGAGCGCGGTCAAGGCGAACGGCTTCACGTAGACGGTTCTCTACTTCTCGTTGGTGACGAACTGGGGTCATATCGATAAAGTCGATAACCACTAAGCCACCTAAGTCACGTAGACGCAATTGGCGAGCAATTTCGTCGGCTGCTTCTAGGTTCGTGTTTAGAGCTGTTTCTTCAATATCGCCGCCCTTGGTTGCACGAGCAGAGTTGATATCGATAGACGTTAGTGCTTCAGTCGGGTCAATAACAATAGAACCACCAGATGGCAGACGCACTTCACGTTGGAAAGCCGATTCAATTTGGCTTTCGATTTGGTAGTGGCTGAATAGTGGAACTTCGCCTTCATATTTCTTAACGCGGTTAAGGAAATCAGGGCGCACCAATTGAATGTGCTCTTTTGCACGTTCGTAGATGGTGTTGCTATCAATTAAGATTTCGCCAATATCACGACGCAAATAGTCACGGATTGCACGAACGATAACGTTACTTTCTTGGTGGATTAAGAATGGAGCAGGGTTAGAGTCCGCTGCACCTTTGATTGCACCCCAGTGGTTAAGTAGTACATTCAAATCCCACTCAAGTTCTTCAGCACTCTTGCCAACGCCAGCAGTACGTACGATTAGGCCCATGCCCTGAGGCAGTTCCAAAGTACTTAATGCGGCCTTTAGTTGAGTACGCTCGTCACCTTCGATTCGACGAGAAATACCGCCAGCACGAGGGTTGTTAGGCATCAGAACAAGGTAACTACCAGCAAGAGAAATGAAAGTAGTAAGAGCAGCGCCCTTGCTTCCACGTTCTTCTTTTTCCACTTGAACGATAACTTCTTGGCCTTCCGTTAGCACTTCTTTGATGCTTGGACGACCTTGGTAGGTGTAACCTTCAGGGAAATATTCGCGGGCAATTTCTTTGAGAGGGAGGAAACCGTGACGCTCGGCGCCGTAATCAACAAATGCGGCTTCTAAGCTTGGTTCGATACGTGTGATACGTCCTTTGTAGATATTCGCTTTTTTAGATTCATGCCCTGGACTCTCGATATCAAGATCGAAAAGTCGCTGGCCATCAACCAGAGCGACACGCAACTCTTCTTTTTGAGTTGCGTTAATTAACATTCTTTTCATTGAAAATTCTCGTTGTCTTTTCTTTTATATCTTTCTTGTCGACTTGCCACTGTTTTTTCGCTCTTTCACGGTGCCTGATCCCATGGCTTGTATTTTGCAGCCTCCCGGCTGGAAGGGGATGCTCTCGGGCACTTCAGTCATCACAAGCCTCTTGTGGTTTCTGTTGGAAACGTAGACTTGTGACCCGCTATTTGGGCGGTAGGTACTCAACGTGAATATGCGAGGAGTAGGGTGGCAAGAGTGTTGAATTCGATGTGTCTCACGCCAATGCTGCACTCGACCTTCAACGATCTACTCACATTGCTTGAGGATAAATGATTGGTAATGAATAAAATGTAACCAAACCTTCCTTAGCAGCTGTGAACTATAGCAGTGCGCGTGGCTATCAGCAATCTGCTTTCACGCAAACGATAGAAAATTTGCCGCTAAACTCAAAATTTCTAATTTATAACTGGCTGTTTCATAAGCAATTGAGATGTGCAAACTGTTCAGGACAGAAAACAAATTGAGAACTTGATTGAGAGTTTTAATAATTTAAACAAAAGCTTGGCGAAATTTAGACCAGTATGTGTCACCGAGTGTTTCTTTTACGACAAGAATAATGTGAAGTCGCACGAAATTGAGTTTACAATACGGCTCATGAACGAAATAAGAACAAAAGTCCAGTTCGTCGACATTGACGAAGATATGGCGGGTCAGCGCATTGATAATTTTTTGCGCAACCAATTAAAAGACATTCCTAAAAGCATGATTTATCGAATTGTGCGTAAGGGCGAAGTGCGCGTAAATAAAAAGCGTATAAAAGCAGAGTACAAGTTAAAAGCAGGCGATCTCGTTCGTATTCCACCGGTGACCGTCGAGAAAAAAGATGACGATGTCGCACCAAGTACGAAACTTAACAAAGTCGCTGAGTTGGAAAATATGATTATCTTCGAAGATGATCATATGTTGATTCTAAACAAACCATCTGGCACCGCTGTGCATGGTGGCAGTGGTTTAAAGTTTGGTGCGATTGAAGCGCTTAGGGCTCTGCGACCTCAAGCTCGCTTTCTTGAACTTGTGCATCGTATTGACCGTGATACTTCAGGGATTTTGCTGGTTGCTAAGAAGCGTTCTGCACTTCGTCACTTGCAAGCCCAGTTTCGTGAAAAGACAGTAAAGAAGTTTTACTTAGCTCTTGTCATGGGGCAATGGAAAAGCAGTTGTAAGGTTGTGAACGCGCCACTGCTCAAAAACGAAGTGAACAGTATTGTTCGTGTTAACCCTAATGGTAAGCCGTCAGAAACGCGTTTTAAGATTTTGGAAAAGTTCGAACAAGCTACATTGATTCAGGCGAGTCCGATTACTGGTCGAACTCACCAAATCCGAGTTCATACGCAATACACTGGTCACCCAATCGCTTGGGATGATCGCTACGGTGATCGCCGCTTTGATGCTTATACAGGTCAAGTTGGTTTAGATCGTTTGTTCCTACACGCGGCAAACATTAAGTTCCAACACCCATCAAATGATGAGTGGATGGAAATCAACGCACCGATGGAACCGAAACTAGAAAAAGTGTTGGCGGGTTTAAGAAACGCGTAACCATGTTTTCCTCGCGGATGCAAAAGGGAGCCACAGGCTCCCTTTTATCGTATTTGGGTTAAAGGACATCGAGTCCTTGAACATGCAACATATCAATCAAATCAATCAATGGTAGTCCGACAAGTGTGTTCGGGTCTTTACCAACTAATTTCGTAAACAAACAAATTCCCATGCCTTCGGCTTTAAAGCTGCCTGCGCAGTAAAAAGGTTCTTCCCTGTCGACGTAGCGTTCGATTTGTTCAAGCGTTAAATCTCTAAAGTGCACCTCGAAAGAATCAAAGCCGACTTCTGTATGGTTTGTGACGGTGTTATGTACTGCAAGACCAGTATAGAAAGTGATGACTTTTCCACTTTGAGCCAAAAGTTGATTTATCGCGTTATCTCTATTTAAAGGCTTGCCAACGATTTCACCATTAATGACACAAACTTGGTCACTGCCGATAACTAAACTTGCTGTATCCGTCTGGCAAGATATTGCTTTCTCTTGGGCCAGTCTCTGCACAAGTTCAGTTGGCGTTTCTTGGTCAAAAGGTGTTTCATCGCAATCAGGTGATAAACAAACGAATGGTAGTGAGAGCTTTTCAAGCAGTTGTTTACGAAAAGGGGAAGTTGAGGCTAAAACCAGTTGGTAATTTTTCATTTTGAATTACAATTCGTGGGAGCATTTCCAATAGGATAATCGATCAAAAATGATTCTGGCTAATGCTCTGTATGTTAAGCGTAAAAAAGTACAACTTTTTTGCCTTTTTCTTTGACTAATTTTGATTTGGAAGATAATATTCGCGCCCTATGCAAAAGGTAAAAATACCGCGAACGGTTGACCCAGCTAAAGCTGCACAGAAACGATTGGATTACGATGGCATCATCCAAGCTAGTCTTTTCAAGCGCTTAGTGGAAACAACTGAAGGCGTAAAACGCGACGCAGAAGTCTCATTGTCATTTGGGATGGATGAACAGCGACTCGTTGTTATCTCTGGTAAAGCTAACATCGAAGTCGATTTAGAGTGTCAGCGTTGTAATGAGGTATTCGCACATGAGTGCGAAGTTGAATTCCTTTCTACTCCTTACTACGGTGAGAAAACAGAACAGGAAGCACCAGAAATTTATGATTTGGTAGATCTAAATGAATATGGTGAATTAGACCTCATACAACTTGTTGAAGACGAGTTCATCTTAGCATTACCTCAAATTGCGATGCACGATGAAGCGGATTGTAGCGTTGATTCAAATAACATGGTTTTTGGTGAGATTCCTGAAGAAATTGAGGAAGAAAAACCGAATCCATTCGACGTTTTGAAAAGTCTGAAAAAGTAATAGGTGTGGTAGCCGATTCTTCTTCAGGTTTTTAACCCAATAGTATAGGAGTAGGGTCAATGGCCGTACAGAAAAACCGTAAAACTCGTTCTAAGCGCGGTATGCGTCGTTCACACGATGCGCTAACTACAGCTGCTCTATCTGTAGACGCGACTTCTGGTGAAACTCACCTACGCCACAATGTAACTGCTGAAGGTTACTACCGTGGTCAAAAGGTTATCAACAAGTAAGGTTGAACCTTTGCAAAGTATTACCGTTGCACTTGATGCAATGGGCGGGGATTTCGGTCCACGCGTAACAGTGCCTGCCGCCGTGCAGGCACTGTCTCATTTCCCAGAGCTAAAAGTGATTCTTATTGGTGATCAATCTCTGATCACGTCTCAATTATCTCAACTCGGTACCTCGACCAGTTCCCGCTTGACTATTCTTCACAGCGAGAAAGTTATCTCGAACTCAGAAAAACCTTCATTGGCGTTACGTAATAGCCAAAATAGTTCTATGCGTATGGCTATCGATTTGGTTTCTGAGCAGAAAGCGGATGCTTGTGTTAGTGGTGGCAACACCGGTGCATTAATGGCACTATCGCGTTTCATTCTTAAGTTACTTCCTGGCATTGAACGTCCTGCTTTAGTTTCCGCTTTACCGACGATTACCGGAAAGCGCACTTGGATGCTAGATCTGGGGGCGAATGTATCGTGCGATGCTGATAGCTTGTTCCAATTTGCTGTAATGGGCAGTGCATTAGCTGAAGAACACTTGGGTCGTCCTCCTCGCGTTGCTGTACTCAATATTGGCGCAGAAGAGATTAAAGGTAACGATTTAGTCAAACGTTGCGCAGAAATGCTTTCTCAGACCGATGCGATTAACTTTGTCGGTTATATTGAAGGTAATCAAATTTTGCATGATGTTGCGGACGTCATTGTTTGTGATGGATTTGTCGGCAACGTATGCTTAAAAGCCAGTGAGGGAACAGCTCAACTTTTTATCGAAAAAATTAAAACCAGCATAATGGCATCAACGATAAAGGGTTGGATAGCTAGAAAGTTGTTTTCTAGGCTGTTTAATGAACTAAAAACACTGAACCCCGACCAGTATAACGGCGCAAGTTTGCTAGGATTGCGCGGCATTGTCATAAAAAGCCATGGAAGTGCGGATGTATCTGCGATTGTCAATGCACTTGGCGAGGCAGTACACGAGGTCAAACGACAAGTACCAAGCCGTATTAGCGATCGTTTGGAAGCGGTTTTACTCGAGAGGCATTATTAGTCTTCATGTATAGCAAAATTTTAGGTACTGGCAGCTACCTGCCATCTCAGGTGCGTACAAACGCAGATCTAGAGAAAATGGTAGATACAAGTGATGAGTGGATCGTTGCTCGCACGGGTATTAAAGAGCGTCGAATTGCTGCAGAAAACGAAACTGTAGCAGACATGGCATTCTACGCAGCTGAAAACGCTATCGATATGGCGGGTATTGATAAAAACGATATCGACCTGATTATCGTAGCCACAACGAGCAGTAGCCATACTTTCCCTTCATCTGCGTGTCAGGTGCAGGCAAAGCTTGGCATTAAAGGTTGTCCAGCTTTTGACTTAGCCGCTGCTTGTTCTGGTTTTGTGTACGCATTATCTGTTGCAGACCAACATATCAAATCTGGTATGTGCAAAAACGTACTTGTGATTGGTTCAGATGCTTTGTCTAAAACGTGTGATCCGACAGACCGTTCAACCATCATCCTATTTGGTGATGGTGCCGGAGCCGTTGTCGTAGGCGCTAGCCAAGAGCCTGGCATTATCTCTACCCACATATACTCGGATGGTCAATTCGGAGAGCTTCTAAGCCTACCTGTACCTGTGCGGGGGCAAGATGCGGATAAATGGCTTCATATGGCTGGGAACGAAGTATTCAAAGTCGCTGTAACTCAGCTATCGAAACTAGTAAAAGATACGCTTGAAGCCAACAACATGCATAAGTCTGAACTAGACTGGCTAGTGCCGCACCAAGCGAACTACCGCATTATTTCAGCGACAGCGAAGAAACTTTCGATGTCACTAGACCAAGTCGTGATTACACTTGATAAACACGGCAACACATCAGCTGCAACTGTGCCAACAGCACTAGATGAAGCGGTACGTGATGGTCGTATTAAACGCGGTCAAACTCTGCTTCTTGAAGCGTTTGGCGGCGGATTCACTTGGGGCTCGGCCCTTGTGAAGTTCTAAGTTTCACAAGAATTCAAAATTTAAGGTGCACTTGGTGCATCTTATTTCTTTTTACTTTGCTTAAAGGAAAACAACATGAGCAAGTTTGCTATCGTATTTCCAGGTCAAGGTTCTCAAGCTGTAGGTATGCTTGCAGAACTAGGCGAACAATATGACGTGGTAAAACAAACATTTGCAGAAGCATCTGACGCACTAGGTTACGATCTATGGGCGCTTGTTCAAAATGGACCTGCAGAAGATTTAAACGAGACTTTCCGTACTCAACCAGCTTTGCTAGCTTCATCTGTTGCAATCTGGCGTGTATGGCAGGAACTTGGCTTAGAGCAACCAGCAAACCTAGCCGGTCACAGCCTAGGTGAGTACTCAGCACTTGTATGTGCGGGTGTTATCGACTTTAAAGAAGCCATCAAGCTGGTTGAATTACGTGGTCAACTTATGCAAGAAGCAGTACCAGCTGGTACTGGCGCAATGTACGCGATTATCGGTTTGGCTGATGATGCGATTGCAAAAGCGTGTGAAGACGCAGCGCAAGGCGAAGTGGTCTCTCCAGTAAACTTTAACTCGCCTGGTCAAGTCGTTATCGCTGGTAGCAAAGACGCAGTAGAGCGAGCTGGTGCGCTATGTAAAGAAGCTGGTGCGAAGCGTGCGCTTCCTCTTCCTGTTTCAGTACCTTCACACTGTGCACTTATGAAGCCAGCAGCGGAAAAACTTGCTGTAGCTCTTGAGTCTATCGAATTTAACTCACCACAGCTGCCAGTTATCAACAACGTTGATGTGGTTGCTGAGACAGATCCTGCAAAAATCAAAGATGCGCTTGTTCGTCAGCTACATAGCCCAGTTCGTTGGACTGAAACAGTTGAACTGATGCACGAACAAGGCGTAGAAAATCTTCTTGAGCTTGGTCCTGGTAAAGTTTTAACAGGTCTAACAAAACGTATCGTGAAAACGCTAACTGCAGCAGCAGTGAATGATATCGCATCGCTAGACGCTGCGAAGTAATCCATAAAGCGATAAATTTGCGATAAGAAAAGGAAACACAACATGATGAATCTAGAAGGTAAGATCGCGCTAGTTACCGGCGCAAGCCGTGGTATTGGCCGCGCGATCGCGGAACTTCTTGTCGAGCGAGGTGCTACGGTTATCGGTACTGCTACTTCTGAAAGTGGTGCGGCTGCTATCAGCGAGTATCTTGGTGATAACGGTAAAGGCTTAGCGCTTAACGTGACTGATGTCGAGTCTATCGAAGCGACATTAAAAACGATCAACGAAGAATTTGGTGTGATCGATATTCTGGTGAATAACGCTGGTATTACTCGTGACAACCTATTGATGCGCATGAAAGATGATGAGTGGAACGACATCATCGATACCAACCTAACGCCAATCTACCGCATGTCTAAAGCGGTTTTACGCGGTATGATGAAAAAACGTGCGGGTCGTATCATCAACGTAGGCTCTGTTGTTGGTACCATGGGTAATGCTGGTCAAACTAACTACGCAGCAGCGAAAGCGGGCGTGATTGGTTTTACTAAATCAATGGCTCGTGAAGTTGCGTCTCGTGGTGTAACAGTGAACACTGTTGCTCCTGGTTTCATCGAAACTGACATGACTAAGGCACTAAATGATGACCAACGTGCGGCAACATTGTCGAACGTGCCAGCAGGTCGTTTAGGTGACCCACGTGAAATTGCATCAGCAGTAGTTTTCCTTGCTTCTCCTGAAGCAGCGTACATTACTGGTGAAACTTTGCATGTAAATGGTGGCATGTACATGGTTTAATGCGACAGTTTATGCAAAATAAGCTATTTTACATTGTGAAAAATAGCCTATAGTTGCAGTTAACTGTCATGAACTTGTCATGCTTATGCGCAAGATTTGTGCATGATTTAAGTCAAAAATGTATTGAAATTCGGTTAAATTCGCTAATTTTGTGGTTTGACCAGCAAGGACCCCCTTGCAACTTTCAATAGTTCGAATAAACTACGGAATCATCGCATTAGGCGAAATCTGTAAAGGAAAAGAAAAATGAGCAACATCGAAGAACGCGTAAAGAAAATCATTGTTGAACAGCTAGGTGTAGACGAAGCAGAAGTTAAAAACGAAGCTTCTTTCGTTGACGATCTAGGTGCTGATTCTCTAGACACTGTAGAACTAGTTATGGCTCTAGAAGAGGAATTCGACACTGAGATTCCTGACGAAGAAGCTGAGAAGATCACTACTGTTCAAGCTGCAATCGACTACGTAAACAGCGCTCAGTAATTAGCTCTCCCAGGCGGTCTCCTAGACCGCCTGTGTTCTTTCTAACTTCTTCTATCCTCTCATAGAAATATTCAATTCCCGGAGAATTATATCGTGTCCAAGCGTCGTGTAGTTGTCACTGGCATGGGTATGTTGTCACCGGTAGGCAACACAGTAGAATCATCTTGGAAAGCCCTGCTAGAAGGTCAAAGTGGTATCGTAAATATCGAGCACTTTGATACTACGAACTTCTCAACTCGTTTTGCAGGTCTTGTTAAAGATTTCGATTGCACAGAGTACATGTCTAAAAAAGATGCTCGTAAGATGGACCTTTTCATCCAGTACGGCATTGCAGCGGGTATTCAAGCTCTTGATAACTCTGGCTTACAAATTACCGAAGAAAATGCGGCTCGAGTTGGTGTTGCTATCGGCTCAGGCATTGGCGGTCTTGACCTTATCGAAACTGGCCATACTGCATTAGTAGACAAAGGCCCTCGCAAAGTTAGCCCATTTTTTGTTCCTTCGACCATTGTAAACATGGTTGCAGGTAACCTATCTATCATGCGTGGTCTTCGTGGTCCAAATATCGCGATTTCTACCGCATGTACTACTGGCCTGCATAATATCGGCCATGCAGCACGTATGATTGCCTACGGCGATGCAGATGCGATGGTTGCTGGTGGTGCAGAAAAAGCTTCTACGCCTCTTGGCATGGCTGGCTTCGGTGCAGCTAAAGCGCTATCTACTCGTAATGAAGAGCCTCAAAAAGCGTCTCGCCCATGGGATAAAGGCCGTGATGGTTTTGTTCTAGGTGATGGTGCTGGCATGATGGTGCTTGAAGAGTACGAACACGCAAAAGCACGTGGCGCGAAGATTTACGCAGAACTGGTTGGTTTTGGTATGTCTGGTGATGCTTACCACATGACATCTCCAAGCGAAGACGGCTCTGGTGGTGCACTTGCGATGGAAGCGGCGATGCGTGACGCTAACATCACAGGTACTCAAGTAGGTTATGTGAATGCTCACGGTACTTCTACTCCTGCTGGTGATGTTGCAGAAATCAAGGGCGTGAAACGTGCTCTTGGTGAAGAAGGTGCGAAGCAAGTTCTTGTGTCTTCAACTAAGTCGATGACGGGTCACCTATTAGGTGCTGCTGGCTCTGTTGAAGCAATTATCACGGTTATGTCTTTGGTTGACCAAATTGTTCCGCCAACCATTAACCTTGATGATCCAGAAGAAGGTCTAGACATCGACCTTGTGCCGCATACAGCGCGCAAAGTTGAAGGTATGGAGTACGCTATCTGTAACTCGTTTGGCTTTGGTGGTACAAACGGTTCTTTGATCTTCAAGAAGTTCGCTGAGTAACACTATCTAACCTAATTTAGACAAGCGAAACTTGTATTCTAACGGCTCGATGCTTAGCATTGAGCCGTTTTGTTTTATTTGTTGTCTGCTAATTTGAAGGTATGTGAATGTTTTGGGTAAATGGAGTTCCGCAAACGCATGTAGAGCTAGGTGATCGCTCATTCCAATACGGTGATGGAGGCTTTACCACCATCCTGACCCAAAATGGAGAGTTGGTTTACTGGCAGGAACATACTGAGCGCATGAGTGCTTGCCTTGACGCTTTGAAGATCTCTTCACCTGACTGGAAAGTTGTGCATGATTGGGCAAGCAAAGCGGTTTTATCTGACGCACGAGCGGGGGTGAAGATTCACGTTAGCCGCGGTATTGGCGGGCGAGGGTATAGCCCTAATGGGATTGAAGGCCCTATCGTGACGATTTCCAATTTTGCGTTTCCTTCTCATTATTCATCTTGGCAAGAACAAGGTGTGGACTTGGGCGTTTGCAATACTCGTCTAGGGATTCAACCTTTACTTGCGGGACATAAGCACAACAACCGTTTAGAGCAGATTCTAGCCAAGGCTGAAATCGACAATACAGAGTTTGCAGATGCAATAACGTTAAATGTGCAAAACCATGTCATTGAAACTACAATGGCCAACCTTTTTTGGGTTAAAGGTAATAAAGTATTTACGCCGGAGCTGACCTTATCAGGCGTTACGGGCGTAATGCGTCGTAAGGTGCTTGAGTTACTTAAAGTAAGTCATATTGAAGTCATCGAGGGGCGTTTTATACTTCCAGATTTGCTTAGTGCTGACGAGGCTTTCATGTGTAACTCAATATTAGGTGTCGCACCTATTCGCAGCATAGTGACATCGAACTCTAAGACTATATTTCCTATAGGAAAATTGACTCAACGACTGCAAGGGAATTTAACTACGTGATTAAAAAACTGTTGGCTTTTGTTGTGCTGATCGCAGTGATAGGCGCAGCAGCTGTTTTTTATATAATTTCACAGGCTAAACAATACGTTGAAAAGCCTATTCTATTGGAACAACCTCAGCTGTTTACTGTAGAAAGTGGTACAAGCTTTCATCATGTCATGCGCGCCTTAGTTGAAGATGAGGTGATTGAAACATCGGAGTACATCCGTTTAATTCCTCACTTATATCCAGAATTGTTGCAAGTGCGAGCGGGTACTTACCAACTTGAGCCTGGTATGTCACTTTCGCAAACATTGGAGCATCTGAATACTGGAAAAGAATACCAGTTTGCGATCACTTTTGTTGAAGGCAGCCGCTTTTCTGAATGGGTAGATCAACTAAAAAGTGCTCCTTATTTAAAGCATGATTTAACCGATCTTTCAGAAAAAGAAATGGCTGCGAAGCTCGGAATTGAGAGAGAAAAGCTAGAAGGGTTGTTTTTAGCAGAAACCTACCATTACACAGCGGGTGCGAGTGAAAGCCAGTTATTAAAACGAGCGCATCGAAAACTCAATAAAATACTGGACGCTAGCTGGGAAGCTCGTCAAGAAAAGCTGCCATTACAGGATAAATATGAAGCCTTGATTCTCGCGTCTATCATCGAGAAAGAGACGGCTATTGATTCTGAGCGTGAGCGCGTCGCTTCTGTGTTTATCAACCGATTGAACAAACGTATGCGGTTACAAACTGATCCGACAGTTATTTATGGTATGGGTGACGCCTACGATGGCAACATTCGTAAGAAAGATTTGCGTACGCCGACACCATATAACACCTATACCATCAATGGTTTGCCACCAACACCGATTGCGATGGCTGGTGAAGCTTCTATTGAAGCGGCTTTGAATCCAGAAAGCAGCAACTATTTATATTTTGTAGCAAGTGGAAAGGGCGGACATGTATTCTCGAAATCCCTTGCTGAGCACAACCGTGCTGTTCGTGCCTATTTAAGAGAACTAAGAAAGAACAAATGATGAAAGCAAACTTTATTGTCGTTGAAGGCCTAGAAGGCGCGGGTAAAAGCACTGCGATTAAAACCGTTTTAGATACGCTAAAAGCGGCCGGTATTGAGGATATCGTAAATACCCGTGAGCCAGGAGGCACACCGCTAGCAGAAAAAATGCGCGCTCTGGTGAAAGAAGAGCACGAAGGCGAAGAACTTAAGGACATGACGGAGTTGCTTCTTCTGTACGCTGCACGTGTTCAGTTGGTTGAGAACGTGATCAAACCAGCTTTGGAAAACGGTCAGTGGGTGGTTGGTGACCGACACGATATGTCGTCGCAAGCTTATCAAGGTGGTGGCCGTCAGATTGACGCATCGTTAATGAAAAATCTCCGGGATACAACGCTTGGTGATTTTAAACCTGCTCTCACTCTCTATATGGATATTGACCCTCGTGTTGGGCTTGAGCGTGCACGTGGGCGTGGTGAGTTAGATCGTATAGAGAAGATGGATATTAGTTTCTTCGAGCGTACACGTGAGCGTTATTTGGAGATTGCTCATGCCGATCCTTCCATCGTTATCATTAACGCAGAACAGACGATTGAAGGCGTGTCGCGTGATATTCGGGACGCTCTAAACGAGTGGCTAGATCGTCAATAAGTGAAACGTAAATTTAGGTGACTCATGTTAAATGATTATCCATGGCTACAGCCAATATGGGATAACCTCAAAGTAGGGTTAGAGTCGGACAGAATACCAGGTGCGCTTTTATTACAAAGCGAGCAGGGCTTGGGCATCGAAAAACTTATCGAGTTTTTTAGCCAAGCACTTCTTTGCCAAAATTACGCGAGTGAAGCATGCGGTTTTTGTCATAGCTGCCAGCTAAATCAATCTCAAAACCACCCTGATTTACACTGGATCAAGCCAGAGAAAGAAGGAAAGGCGATAACGGTGGACCAAATTCGCGCTTGTAACCGTCTTGCTCAGGAATCATCTCAGCTTAATGGTTACCGCCTATTTGTAATAGAACCGGCGGACTCTATGAACGAGTCGGCATCGAATGCGCTGTTAAAGACGCTAGAAGAGCCTGGGGCAAAGTGCTTGTTTTTGCTCGTTACCCACAATCAGGAGCGTCTGCTCCCAACGATTCGTAGCCGTTGCCAACACTGGGTTGTTGCGCCTCCGTCAGCGGAACAAGCGATGCAATGGATGCACGAACAAGGGGCGAAGCAAGTTCCTACTTATGCCTTAAAACTGAATATGGGCTCTCCAATAAAAACATTGGATGCGTTAAATAATGGCGATCTCGAAGCTTACTTGGCTTTTGAACGCAGTTTTATTAAGGCAATGTCTTCGCCTGTTTCAGACGTTTCTGAGTGTGCTTCTTTAATCGCTAAACACTCAGAGCAATCACTAGACTGGGCATGGTATTTACTGACAGATGCTCAGAAAGCGCAGTTTGGTGTATCAGAAGCTCAAATGCTTCCGGGCGCGACAAAGTTTCAACCGGACAACTATAACGGTTTGTACTCATCAGCGAAGGCGCTGATGAACCTGAAAGCTCAGGTGCAAGCCTTTCCTGGCCTGAACCTTGAGCTACTATCAATGAATTGGTTAATTGAATCACGAGAGGCATTATGTTCGTAGATTCTCATTGTCATTTAGACAAATTGAATTACGACGATCTCCACATCAATGTGGAAGACGTTATTAACAAAGCTAAACAAGCAAACGTAACTGAACTACTTTCTGTTGGAGTAACGCTGGATTCTTTCCCGAAAATGATGGAAATGATCGAGCCTTATGACAATGTTTATGCTTCGTGCGGTGTGCACCCACTTGATGTTGAAAGCGACTTTTCGATGGACGTATTGCGCCACCATGCGTCGAATGCAAAAGTCGTCGCTATTGGCGAAACGGGTTTAGATTATCATTACAAGCCCGAAACGGCCGCGTTACAGAAAGAGCGCTTTGAGCAACACGTTGATCTTGCAGTGGAGCTCAACAAACCTTTAATTATCCATACCAGAAACGCACGTGCGGATACTCTAGATATTTTGCGTAAGGGTGGGGCAGAGAAATGTGGTGGTGTTATCCACTGTTTTACAGAAGATCTTCCATTTGCTGAAGCTGCACTGGAGCTGGGGTTTTATATTTCTATCTCGGGGATTGTTACTTTCCGTCAAGCTACAGAGTTAAAAGAAGTGGTGAAGACTCTACCTTTAGAGAAGCTTCTTATTGAGACAGATTCTCCTTACTTGGCTCCTGTCCCTCATCGTGGCAAAGAGAATCAACCCGCTTACGTTGTCGAAGTCGCTTCTTATATTGCGCAACTCAAATCGTGCTCTCTTTCTGAAGTGGCACAAAAAACCACCGAAAACTTCCGAAATCTTTTTTTGCGATAAAAAAATAATAAGAGCATAAAAAAGGAGCTTAGGCTCCTTTTTTGTTGATAAAAACAACAGATACGCTCACGAGTTTAATGTTTACTAAAAATGTTGATTTAATAACATTCAAAAATCACAAATGTAATTTTGTTACTAAAAATAACATTGAGGCGTATTTTATTTACGCCTTAAAATTAATTATATAAATAATTAATTCTTTATGAAACAGCAACATAAGTGCAATGCAAACCTTTTCATCGGCTGTTTTTGGGTGTGATCCAAGACTTGTTTTGAAACTAAATTTCGTAACTGTGTGGAAAGTTTGAGGGTCATCAATATATATTTAGAGCCGGAAAATATAATGCAGTTGTGGTTACATTTTCATTGGGTGCTAACCTTTAGGCTACGGGGGTGTGCCGTTAGTGCCCAAATAATACTTATAAATTTATCAGGAGCATAAACATGTTTAAGAACCTTTTTGCTAACCTGCAAAAAGTTGGTAAGGCTCTGATGCTTCCAGTATCAGTTTTACCAGTTGCAGGTATTTTATTAGGTGTGGGTGCTGCCCATCTAAGCTTTATTCCAGAGATCGTTTCTAATCTTATGGAACAAGCTGGTGGTTCAGTATTCGGCCAAATGGCACTTCTATTTGCAGTAGGTGTAGCTCTAGGCTTCACTAACAACGACGGTGTTGCAGGTCTTGCAGCTATCGTTGGTTACGGCATCATGACGGCAACGCTAGGTGTAATGGCGGGCGTTATGGGTGTTGAGAAAATCGATACAGGTGTACTAGGTGGTATCCTTGTCGGTGGTGTGGCTGCTTGGGCATTCAACCGTTTCTTCAAAATCCAACTTCCAGAGTACCTTGGCTTCTTCGCTGGTAAGCGCGCAGTGCCAATCATCACTGGTTTTGCTGCGATCATCCTAGGTGTTATCCTTTCTGTTATCTGGCCACCAATTGGCGGTGCAATTTCTGCATTCTCTGATTGGGCTGCACACCAAAACCCACAGCTAGCATTCGGTATCTACGGTGTTGTTGAGCGTTCTCTAATCCCATTCGGTCTACACCACGTATGGAACGTACCGTTCTTCTTCGAAGCAGGTTCTTGTGTTAACGCTGCCGGTGAAGCTCAAAATGGTGTACTAACTTGTTACCTAGTTGCTGATGAAGCATCTCGTGCTGCTGGTAATGGCTTCGGTCAGCTAGCGGGTGGTTACATGTTCAAGATGTTCGGTCTACCAGCTGCAGCAATCGCAATTGCTCATTGTGCTAAACCAGAAAACCGTGCAAAAGTAATGGGTATCATGGCGTCAGCTGCACTGACTTCATTCCTAACTGGTATTACTGAGCCAATCGAATTCTCATTCCTATTCGTTGCTCCACTACTATACGGTATCCACGCTCTACTAGCTGGTTCTGCATACATCGTTTCGAACACTCTAGGCTTTGTACACGGTACTTCTTTCTCTCACGGTCTGATCGACTTCCTAGTTCTATCTGGTAACGCTCAGAAGATGGTGCTAATGATTGCCGTTGGTCTAGTTTACGCAGTAATTTACTACGTAGTGTTCCGTGGTGTAATCACAGCGCTTGACCTAAAAACACCTGGCCGTGAAGATGAAACGGAAAGTGCAGCTGTAACTTCTGGCTCTGATATGGGCGGTGAACTGGTTGCAGCGTTTGGCGGTAAAGCTAACATTACTGGTCTAGATGCATGTATCACACGTCTACGTGTAGCAGTTGCAGATACAGCTGCTGTTGACCAAGACAAGCTAAAACAACTAGGCGCTGCTGGTGTTGTAGTTGTAGCTGGTGGTGTACAGGCTATCTTCGGTACTAAGTCTGATAACCTAAAAACTGAAATGGATGAGTGGATTCGTAACCACGGTTAATCGCAGTCATTCATAGTAATGCATAAAAGGAGGCTTCGGCCTCCTTTTTTAGTTCCTATTTTATTAACTGACAGTTCCTTTTTTAGTGTGATCCTAAACTCATCTTTACTTTTGTCAGCTTTTTCATACATCGAGCTTACCCATCGTTGACATATTGATATGCCATTATGTTTGAATAGCGAATAATGTTTTTTTGAATAATTGATAACGTGTATGAAGAACAAATTCATTTTATTTTTGGGACTAGTTTCTAGTACGGCAATGGCGGCAAGCGAACCAACGGATCTATCAGTTGGTATGGCTGTCGATCAACAATTAAGTGTTGTTGTAGAGTTAGATAACAAATATCGTGGCATTATCGGAAACGATGGTATGGCGTTTGATTACATCGCTAAGCGTGGAACATTCGATCAAAACATGCCTGTGACTTGGTATGTCGGCGTTGGTGGCTGGTATGAATGGGATGACGAGTTTGGTGTGAGAGTACCACTTGGCGTGAACTGGGATTTATCACGCGGCTGGGACCTTTATGGTCAAATACACCCAGAGCTAGATCTTTACAAAGGTGCTGACTTGCAACTTGGCGGCGCCGTTGGCATCAAGTACAGTTTCTAGAATTGAACTAATGTATGTATAAAAAAACGCCGGTAACTACCGGCGTTTTTTATGTGGAACTTAACGTTCTATTGTTTATCCATGGCTCGCTTGATGCAAACGGCAGCGCCGCCCCAAGTGATACCTAAACCAATAACCATCATAATAATTGCGCTGATTGTCATTTTGCTGTCTCCTTGCGGTTCACTGCGTTGATCACTAGACCAAAGATAAAGAGTGCGGCGATAAGTGCCCAGCCTAAAGTTAGATCATAGCCACCGTAGCCTTCAGTAGTTAGGGCGTATAGCTTGGTCGCTAAGATAATGGCGAGCATGATTGGTGTAACGAAGCGTAAGCAGATCTCGAACCATTGACCAACAGAGAAATCAGAGCGCTCGTTAACGTAATTACGTACTTCTGGCACGCGCTTCAATAGCCACGCCATCAAGACAATCTCAACCAGACCACCAACCATGATGCCAACGTTGTTTGCAAAGTGGTCTACTAGATCGAGTAGCAGCAGACCGCCATTGGTAGCAAACGCCATAGAGACAACGAAGCCAATACCAATCACAACATTTGCAGCTTTTTTACGGCTCCACTTCAGCTTGTCGATAATGGCTGAAGTTACGGCTTCCATAATTGAAATATGCGAACTTAGACCAGCAACCACCAGTGCAAAGAAGAACAGTGGACCAAGAATATATGGGGCAGGTAGTAGGTTAATTGCCGCAGGTAAAGTAACAAAAGCCAAGCCAACGCCTGCAGATACCACCTCTGTTAACGGCTTACCTTGCTCTTGAGCCATGTAACCCAATACTGAGAAGATCATGATGCCGGCTAGGATCGAGAAGCCACAGTTGATCAACACGGTCATAAACGCGTTATTCGTTATGTCTGACTTTTCTGGTAGGTAGCTAGAGTAAGCTAGCATGATGGCGAAGCCGATACTTAGCGTAAAGAAGATCTGACCATATGCCGCTGCCCATACTTTCACATCCCAAATTTTGCTGAAATCGGGTTCGAACATGTAGTTCACGCCATCTAGAGCTCCTGGCAAGAAAATCATACGTCCGATTAAGAAAATCACCATCAAGAATAGGATTGGCATCATAATTTTAGATGCTCTTTCAATTCCTGATTTCACGCCTTTGGCAATAGCGGTGTAAGTAATTGCCCAAGCAATCACCATGGATAAAGCAATCTTCCATTGAATACTGCCTAAGTCTGTTGGTGAGTTGTCACCTAGCTTTAGGTATTCACTAAAGAAAAATGCGTTGGTATCGGTTCCCCAACCTTGAGTAAACGACAACCCAAAGTAAGAAATCGACCAACCGATAACAGCCACATAGTAAACGGCAATAACTGCAGCCACACCAACTTGGAACCAGCCAAGCCATTCAAATTTAGAATGAATTTTCGCAAGTGTTTTTGGGGCCGAGCCTCGGTATTTTTGTCCCATACTGAACTCAAGGATCATAAATGGAATACCGGCAGTGATCATGGCAAAAATGTAAGGAATAAAAAATGCGCCGCCACCGTTTTCATAGGCCATGTATGGGAAACGCCAAATGTTTCCCAAACCGATAGCAGACCCAACTGCTGCTAAGATGAATCCCGCCCGGGATCCCCATTGTTCTCGCTTCATATTTGACTCCTATAAGACTCCCTGAGGAATGAAGCTCTCTACGTAACACAGTAATAATTGCGCAAACAGTTGGAAGAAAGGACCGCTGTTATCCATCAGCTTTTCTATCCTTAATTCTAACTTCTTATAATTTTATAGAGCTATATTCTGTCTACTGTAAGAGAAAGTAGATTATTAATCTTAAAATTTTAATGTGTGTTTGATAAAACTGAAATATTTATCTGTTTTCACTGATCAGACTAACTTCTAATAATACTTAGCGCAATAGAATCTAAATGTTAATTCAGATGCGTTGTATGGTTTTAATCTTGTTAAATTTGAGTTTGATTGTGGTTTTGTGTGGTTGGGTGGTTGTTTGTCTGGAATAAATGACTGGGATCTAATAATTGCTTTGGTGTTTAAGACTATTTTGATTAATTAGGGCGTACGGCTATCTTTTGTGCACCTATCTAGATGATGCTTCGTTACTTTGCCAAACAATGGTGTTTAGACGATATCCTTTATCGGCTCTGTGCAGGACTCGTTCAGCGTTCTTTGTGACGAGTCCTACAAAGGAACATGCATAAAAATTAGAAGCGGAAACTAAAACATTTGATTGGAATTGGTTCATCCAATCAGTATCGAACTTAATGATACAGCTTGAGCCGTCATTAGGTAGAGTACAGGCGCCAGATGTATCGTTATCAACGACCGTACCTAACCATCTCAGTTGGGCTGTTAATGCAAAGTTCTTTGAAAATTCATATTCCAGTCCTGCAAAAGCGCTAGCCGAAAATCCGTATTTTTTGTCTACCCAATCCACATCGGCATAAGAAGCGCCCAAACCTACACCGATATAGGTTTGCCAATTTTCTGCGACAGGATAGTACATGCTGCTTTGGAAGTGCAGATAATGTATATCTGCTGAGTTGGACAGCTTTTCAAGTTCCGTCGATTGATTGGAGTAAAACAATCCGATCCTTCCTTTTTCTAAGGGAGTCTCGACTGAAAGAGCGTAGTTCACTGCGGGGTCGAGATCGTATGTATTACCACTTTCATCCTCTACTTGGCCGCCTCCTGTATAGCCTATGTATGGTGTAACGATGATATTCGCTTGTGCATTGATAGCAGTACTCATCATCATGATTCCTACTAGCCAGCTGAGTTTTTGGTTCATGCCCTATCTCCTTATTATGACTAAGCTAATTGTGATGGGTTAGTCAAAATTGCGCGACTAAATTAAGCAAATCTTGAACATATTTCACACCGGTGTTATTAATTTGTTACATATTAAGGAGGTGTCTATGGAACACGATCTAAAATCCGCATTAATCATTGTGGTGACTGTTTTTGCAGTGCTTTTGTCATTTGGCATCATTGCTATTACAACAGCTTAAGATAACCACTTTTACCAAACGTTTTAACAAAATGGCGTGAGCCTATGATACGTAACAGCGGTATAATCACAGAAAGCCATGCAGAGCTTGATGTAAAAGTTTATGAGCACTTTAGGCATGGTAAAACTGCTTTAGTCACGCAAGGTGGAGGGCAGAGAGGGATTTTTACCGCTGGCGTTTTAGACGCCTTTTTACTTTCCAACTTCGATCCTTTCGATGAATTCTATGGCACCTCTGCCGGAGCACTTAACTTATGTTCTTACTTGTGTCGTCAACATGGCATGGGCAAAGCTTTTATTACCGAGCTGACAACGTCTCCTGAATTTTTTAATCTGTTTCGCTATATCCGAAAGCAGCAGTACTTAGGTTTAGAGTGGGCATTAGAACGGATTCAAGATTTCCCATACAAGCTTGACCTTGATTTAGGTCGTAGTGCATTGGGAAAACGAGGAGCGTTTGCTGCGGTAACGAATATAGAGACGCTATCAGATCAATATCTACCAATCTTGGATGACTCGTGGTTTAACACTATGCTAGCGACATGTGCGATTCCCAAGTTGTACCACGGACCTGTCGACGTAAATGGCAATAAGTTTGTTGATGGCGGCGTGTCTGCCTCTATCCCTGTTCAAGAAGCGTGGCGTCAGAATGCTCGCAACATTATTGTCATTCGCACAGAGCCGTTTTCAGAGATTGAAGCGAGAGCCCAAAGTGAAGTGGGGGATGTGCCTGTCGAATGGTATCGAGAGTCTATCAACTCAGTACAGCAATCATGGCAGCAAAAAGTGAATCAGTGGAAGCTGGATTGGGCGTCGTTCTTCCAACAAAAAATTAATGCAGCACATCAATCGAAGCTTGCAGGGAAAATGCTGTTAAATGGAGGTCGTTGGTTGTTCGGTGCCGATAACTTGTATCGTTTAAGTCATCTGATTGGTGAGAATTTTGATTCAGGTTTAGCCGACATGCTGATGATTCATTATCAAACATTTGAGCTCACTCAGGCCTTTATATCTGCTCCACCTGACGACACTTTTATTTTACAAGTTGCGCCTAAAGAGGGACTTCGTTCTTCTTCTTTGTTAAGTGACCAAGAGTCACTAGAGCATGACTATCAACTTGGGCTTCAAGCTGGGTTTAACCTAGTTCAACTCTATGACCAGCTGGATGTTGAAATTGATGGTAGAGAGAGTGCATAAACCTTCTTACGTTCACGATGTGCGCAATATACAAAGCATATAAATAAGGCTCCATTTTCGGAGCCTTATTTGCGGGTTCTTGTGGTTAACTCCGGTTAAGTATAACTACTACGCTTGTAGAATGCGCATGCAGTTGGTTGAGCCAACAACATCCATTACATCGCCTTGAGTAATAATGACTAAATCACCTTTGTGCAAGAACCCTTGCTCTTTAAGGCTAGTAATAGCTGCTTGAGCCGTTGGTAAACCCGCATCACTTTTTGACTCGAAATATACAGGTGTCACGCCTCGGTATAATGCTGCTCGATTTAGTGTCGATTCATTCCGTGATAAGGCAAATATTGGCAAGCCAGAGCTTAAGCGAGACATCATCAACGCAGTCCTGCCGGACTCAGTTAACGAGATCATCGCTTTAATTCCTTCCATGTGATTCGCAGAGTACATGGTTGCCATTGCGATGGTTTCTTCAGCGGTTTCGAAGGTTCTATCTAAGCGATAGGTTGATAGACTTGCCTCCGACATTTTTTCTGCCCCCACACATACTTCGGCCATGGATTTGACCGTTTCTACAGGATATTTACCTGCAGCGGTCTCTCCAGAAAGCATCACCGCGTCAGTGCCGTCTAGAACCGCATTGGCCACATCCATCACTTCAGCACGCGTTGGCATTGGGCTAGTAATCATGGACTCCATCATTTGTGTCGCAGTAATCACGATACGGTTTAAACTGCGTGCGCGGCGAATCAGTTTTTTCTGGACACCTATGAGCTCAGGGTCACCGATTTCTACACCAAGGTCACCACGTGCAACCATCACTACATCGGATGCGAGAATAATGTCGTCAATAGACTCATTGGTCGCGACGGTTTCTGCTCGTTCGACTTTAGCCACTAACATGGCTTCAAGGCCTGCATCTCTGGCTAAGCGTCGAGCGTAATGCATGTCTTCGCCGTTACGCGGGAATGAAATAGCAAGGTAGTCTACTTGAATTGCTGCGGCGGTAAGAATGTCGGCTTTATCTTTCTCTGTGAGCGCATCGGCTGACAATCCGCCGCCTTTTTTGTTGATCCCTTTATTGTTGGACAGTGGACCACCGACAATCACACGGGTATGAACTTTATTACCCTCTACTTTGGTAACTTGCAGCTGAACGCGTCCATCATCGAGTAATAAAATGTCATTTGGTGAAACATCTTGCGGTAGTTCTTTATAATCTAACCCTACAGATTCTTGATTGCCTTCACCTTTTGGTAAATCACTATCTAATGTGAATTTATCGCCCACATTCAAAATGACTTGGCCGTCTTTAAACGTTGATACACGGATTTTAGGGCCTTGTAAGTCACCAAGAATTGCAACCTGACGCCCAAGTCTTGCTGCAATGGTACGGACTTTGTTCGCACGTTGAATGTGGTCTTCACTGGTTCCATGTGAAAAATTCATACGGACAACGTTTGCACCGGCTTTGATGATCTCCTCAAGTATATTGTCCTTATCCGTTGAAGGACCCAGCGTAGTGACAATTTTTGTTCGTCTTAATTTGGAAGTCATAGATTCTCCGATGAATGTGTGTGTACAGGTAACTTGAACTCTATCCTTACTTTACGCAATCGCTCTCAAGGTTAGCCTCGCTTAGCCCACACCTTAAAGCTACTTGAATATAAGTATATGCACAGAATGTTTACATTAAGAGTAACCCCGGTAAAACAGACAGATATTCGACAGGCAATGGCCTTATTGATAAAAATACGCTGCTTTAAAGGCACTACTTCATAATTTAGTGAATAAAAATAAGTTATTTTTCAAACAATTTAACAGGAGTAGATTCTTCGTTATTTGATTGAATACACAAACAAACAGGTTTATACGTGATGCTTGTCACGGGGATTTATTAATTCACTTCACAATTAGTTCGCAAAGTAAAAAAATTGTCCCGTTATAGAATTTCGGAGTGCAAGATGTACATGGCTCAACCGGGCCATATTGATCATATCAAACAGGTCAATGCTGGTCGTGTATATAAACTAATTGACCTAAAAGGTCCTATTTCTCGAATTGATTTGTCCAAGCAGAGTGAGCTTGCTCCTGCTAGTATCACCAAAATCACTCGAGAATTAATTGAAGCGCACTTGATTCATGAAACGACAGTACAAGAAGCGACGAGTCGTGGTCGACCTGCTGTCGGTTTGCAGGTCAATAATGAAGGCTGGCAATTTTTGTCAATGCGTTTGGGGCGGGGTTATTTAACCATTGCTTTGCATGAGTTAGGCGGTGATGTACTAATCGATACTAAAATCGAGATACACGAGCTTGATCAAGACGATGTGCTTGAGCGCCTGCTTTACGAAATTGATGAATTCTTTCAGACTTACGCGGATCAACTTGATCGTGTTACCAGTATTGCCCTTACGCTGCCTGGTCTCGTGAACTCAGAGCAAGGTGTCGTTTTGCAGATGCCTCATTACAATGTCGAAAATCTTGCTCTTGGACCAGAGATATACAAAGCAACGGGCTTGCCAGTTTTCATTGCCAATGACACGCGAGCTTGGGCATTAGCAGAAAAGCTTTTTGGTCATTCTCAAGATAATGACAACTCCGTTCTTATCTCTATCCACCACGGTTTAGGTGCGGGCATCATTCTGGATGGGCGCGTTTTGCAAGGCCGTCACGGTAACATTGGTGAACTCGGGCATATTCAAATTGACCCAAATGGAAAACGTTGTCATTGCGGCAATATAGGCTGTTTGGAAACCGTTGCCAGTTCTCAGGCAATTCGTGAAGAAGTCGTAAGACGAATCGCTGATGGCGAAGACTCTATTCTTGCTAAACAAGAGGAAATGAGTATTGAGAGCATTTGTGAAGCCGCTGCAAACGGTGATCCTTTGGCCGTCGATGTGATTGAAAAACTTGGACGCTACTTAGGCTCTGCAATTGCTATTGTGATCAACTTATTTAACCCTGAGAAAATCTTGATCGGTGGTGTGATTAACCAAGCAAAAGATGTGCTTTATCCTGCGGTTCGTCGCTGTATCGAAGAACAGAGTTTACCTGTTTATCACCAAGATCTTGAGCTGGTGGAGTCTCGTTTCTATAAGCAAGCCACAATGCCTGGTGCCGCGTTGATTAAGCAAGCGTTGTACGATGGTCAACTATTGATGAAGGTTGTGGAAGGTTAAGTACTTTTTAACATGATGATGTGCCTGGCTGTTGAGACTGCATTTGTAGGTGATTTAGGGTGAGACTTAACGGCTTACCCTTTTTGATCGCCTATTACTAGAAAGGGAATTTGAGTTATGTTGCATTGCTATATCTGCGCCATTCATGTAATTTCCTAAAAAGCTCAAGTAAATAAACAAAATGGCTTTCAATGTGCTGCGTGACTTTGCGTCTGATGCAAAGAGAAGTAATACGCTAAAACTGTTGTACTTTAAAGCTGTGCTCGAAAAGCCAAATATTTTAAGGTTATTTGGTTATATAACCTTGCTGTGTCTGTACTGATTTCGAGTAAAATAAGAATTATCCATAATTTAGGTAGTAGTATGTCCGGAGTGTTAAATACGGTTGACCAGCGTACAAACTTGGTTGGTGAAAATCGACTAGAGCTTCTGCTGTTCACTTTAAATAGTCGCCAATTATTTGCGATTAATGTGTTCAAAGTGAAAGAGGTCATCAAGCTTCCGCCGTTAACCAAGCTCCCAGGATCGCACTACAATATTCGTGGGGTTGCTTCTCTACGAGGTGAAGCGGTACCAGTGATTGATTTACGAGGCGCAATTGGTTTTCCTGCTTTACGTGGTGAAGCGGAAGAAGAAAATTTGATCGTGACAGAGTACAACCGCACGGTGCAGGGCTTCTTAGTCGGTCCGGTTAAAAACATTATTAATACGGCATGGACTGAAATTCAGCCGCCTCCTTCCACGTCTGGTCGCTCGAATTACCTCACGGCTATCACGCAAATCAAAGAGGGGGATGCCTCTCAAATTGTCGAAATTATTGACGTTGAAAAAGTTTTAGCAGAGATCGTGCATTACGACGTGACTATCTCGGAGGACATTCTCGATCAAGAATTGGCCCAAGCAATGGTCGGGCGTAATGTTCTGATTGTGGATGATTCCTCTACAGCTCGTAATCAAGTTCGCGATACGCTTTCTCAATTAGGTATGAATATCATCGAGTGTCGTGACGGGCTAGAAGCGTTAACGGTTTTAAAACGTTGGTGTGATGAAGGTAAAGATGTAGAAAAAGAGCTATTGATGATGATTACGGATGCTGAAATGCCTGAAATGGACGGTTATAAACTGACCCATGAAGTGCGCCAAGATCCACGTATGTCTAAGTTGTTTATCACATTGAACACTTCTCTGAGCGGTAGTTTTAATGAAGCCATGGTACAAAAAGTAGGTTGTGATCGTTTTATCTCTAAATTCCAACCAGATCTGTTGGTTGAAGTTGCTCAAGACCGGTTACGCCAGATGCTTTCTAAAAGTGCATGATTAGATCTAGTGAAATCAGAGGGAGCGCACCTCTCTCTGATTTTTAACATTTCTCTCCTTAATTCCTCTGTACTAATGGAAATCCCGAGATTTACTTTGTAGATTGTTCAAGTAGTGCGTGCAATCCATCAACTTGCCAGCAATAACGTGTGTGACTTCTCCCTCTTTTTCAAGAATGCCTTTCACCATTAATACTTTAGCGCCTAAATACGCTTGCTTTTGGGCTCGTGCTGTCGCTTGCCAAACGACCACATTAATGTTGCCCGTGTCATCTTCTAACGTAAAAAATGTCACGCCAGCGGCGGTGCCTGGAGATTGTCTTCCTGTTACCACACCTACCACTGTGACCAGTGACTTATGCGGTTTCTCTGTCAGTTGCCTCATGCGGGTAAAGTGAGGGAGTTTGCCCGTTTCTTCTAATAATTTAATTGGATGGCGGCTAAGAGATAGTCCCGTGCTTGCGTAATCCTCAATTAAATTTTCATATTCAGAGGGTTGAGTCTGGTAGCTAACATTGGGTTCTTCGACCTTGTGAAACAATGGTAGGTCAGATAAGGAATCCATTGCTGCCCAGCGAGCGTTATAACGATTTCCCGATAAGGCCTGAAATGCATTGGCTGAAGCCAATAATTCAATGTCACTTCGGCTTCTTAATATCTGCTTTACTTCTTGAATCGATCGGTAACCATTAAGTGGTTTGCGCTCAATAAGCCTTTGTGCGCTTTCTGCGTTAAAGCCTTTCACCAAGCGAAAACCAAGTTGCACGCCGAGCCTGCCATTCGGACGTGAGACGAGATGATGTTGATATTTTGAATGATTGACGCACACCGGCAATACTTCGACGCCATGTCGGCGAGCATCTTGTACTAATTGCGATGGGCTATAAAATCCCATTGGTTGGCTGTTCAATAATGCAGTGTAAAATTCGGCTGGGTAATAATATTTTAACCATGCAGAACAATATGCCAGCACTGCGAAAGACGCTGAATGACTTTCAGGGAAGCCGTACTCACCAAAGCCGCAAATCTGATCGAAAATGCGCTCAGCAAACGCTAAGTCATAACCTCTCTCTTGCATACCATTGATCAGTTTTGGTCTGAATTTAGCGAGATCGCCATTCTTTTTCCATGATGCCATCGCTCGACGGAGTTGATCGGCCTCGCCGCCGCTAAACCCTGCGGCTACCATGGCTAGCTTGATGACTTGCTCTTGGAAAATAGGGACGCCCATAGTCCGCTCCAGAACGCTTTTTACTTCTTCCGATGGATAACTGACAGGCTCTTTGTGATCTCGTCGTTTTAAAAAAGGATGCACCATATCACCCTGAATAGGGCCTGGACGAACAATTGCAATTTGAATCACTAAGTCGTAATAACAAGCAGGCTTTAGGCGAGGAAGCATGCTCATTTGTGCACGAGATTCAATTTGGAATACGCCTATCGTGTCAGCTTTTTGGATCATGCGGTACACGTGTGGATCATCTTGTCGGCGAGTGATCTCGGAAATCGAGAGGGATCGCTGGTGATGTTTCTCGACCAGTTGAAAGCACTTTTTGATGGCGTTTAACATGCCGAGTGCGAGTACATCGACTTTTAGTAGCTTCAAGCTTTCTAAATCGTCTTTATCCCATTGAATGATAGTGCGATCTTCCATCGAGGCATTTTCAACAGGTACCAACTCATATAAAGGGCCAGATGAAATTACAAAGCCACCTACGTGCTGAGATAAATGGCGTGGGAAGCCAATGATCTCGTTGACCAATTGGATAAACTGCTGCCCTTTGAGAGATTCTGGTTGTAAGCCAAGTTCAATAATTTGAGCTTGCCAGCCTTGGCTGCGATCTCGGCGATTAACGTTCTTAATGAAAAAATCTAATTGGGTCTCTTCAATCCCTAGTGCTTTACCGACTTCACGCACGGCACTTTTAAAGCGATAGCTGATCACTGTTGCAGCAAGTGCTGCACGCTCACGGCCATATTTTTTGTAAATATACTGGATAACTTCTTCACGGCGCTCGTGTTCAAAGTCCACATCAATATCCGGCGGTTCCTTACGTTCTTTACTGATAAATCGTTCGAATAAGACAGCGATTTGTCGAGGATCGACGGCGGTAATTTCCAGGCAATAACACACCACAGAGTTTGCAGCGGAACCTCGCCCTTGGTAAAGAATGCCTTGCTGTTTCGCGAACATTACGATGTCGTGAATAGTAAGGAAGTAGTAGTGGTATTTCAGCTCTTGAATAAGCGCCAGTTCATTCTCGATGGTTTGATTGACTTCTGCTGGCACGCCTTCAGGAAAACGCAGCTTTTTACCGCGTTCGACCAACATACGTAAGTAAGAGTCGGGTGTATAACCATCTGGGATCAGCTCGGTAGGATATTCGTATTTTAAATCGGAGAGCTTAAACTCGCATAAATCGGCGATGTAAGTACTTTCTTCCAGCCATTCTGGTTTGTAAATCCGAATCAACTTTTTAAAAGGACGAAGCGCTCGCTCAGTATTCGAAATACGGTCAAAACCGAGTTTATCGACGCTACACCCATGCTTTATAGCAGTAAGTACATGCTGTAATGGCAAGCGTTCAACATCATGCATGAGAACGCCTCCGCAGGCAGTTATAGGTAATTGAAATTCATGTGCTAACTGCTCGCAGTGCGCAATGTACTCAGTATCGTTGTTACTCAAATGGCGCTGAATCGCTACCCACAAACGATTAACGTGGTGTTGATTGAGCCAGCGCCCCCAATAGTGATCACTCTCTTGATGTGTGGGCAGCCACAATACCAAACAATGTCGAACCGACATCAAATCCCATTCGAACAGTTGATAGTTGCCTTTTTCACTGCGTCTCCTTGCGTTTGTGATGATACGACACAACTCGGCATAAGCCTTGCGACAAGGGCAAAGCAGTACGATTTGGCATTCATCATTTAACCAAAACATACTTCCAACGATTTGTTTGATATCGAGTTTATGTTGTTCGATGGTCGCATGGGCTTTGACAACGCCCGCGACTGAACATTCATCCGTTATAGCTAGAGCTTGATAGCGATAGAAAGCAGCTTGGAGTACCAGCTCTTCTGCATGAGAAGCCCCAGTCAAAAAAGAGAAGTTAGACTGACAAAATAGTTCCGCGTAACTCATAATGACCCAACAAAAATAACTGTCGATTTAACAAAAATAGCCATGAAGAAACCAGTGCTTGTGCTGATCGCGAAATATCCATAACCAGCGGCCTTGCTTGGTGTGTGCAATGTAGTAATCACGCATGATCTCATCACCATCCCACCACCCAGAAACTATTCGCTCAGGTCCGTGGACCAAAGAAACTTGCTCTTGCAATACAATGGGAGTCGGTAATTGCATTGCGGGGCGTAGTATGGATGGTATGGCGTGCCCCTTTTCATCCGGAGCATCAGCAGGGCGATACTGACTGGCCTTTTCTGGTCTAGGATCGCAAGCAATATTGGGTTTTAAAACGGCACTTTTTCCCAATTTAGCTTGCAGTAAAGAGAGCAGCTCTAAAGCATTCATGTTTCCTTTCTGCCCAGCAAAGAGATCGCGTGATGCACTAAGAGGCTCACCTTGACGGATGACTTTTAACGTTAGCCCTGTGACTGGGCCATTAAGCGAGAGTGATTCTAAGCTTAAACTCGCTAACTGTTGCCAACGCTGACATAGGTAATCACCTTGCGCAGAAGTGAGTTGAAGGTGTTGCTCTTGTTTCTCACGCTGGTGGAGTGTTAAACACAGTTCAAAAGCGACCTTATCTCTTAATTTAAGAAAGGTTTCGAGTTGACGAAGTAATTTGGCCAACGGTTTTTCAATCCACTGAACGTTTTCGATCTCAAACAACAGCTCTAAATAAACTCGGAAGGATTCGGTAGGGTGATAAAGGTCGACAGGGTGTTTAAACTGCCCAGTCAGTCGACCAACGTAGTTCACCAAATCGATATCAAAGCGTCGTGCGATGTCTTGCAATGGCAGTTCAAGCAGGTTTTGCAATGTGGTGACGCCTACACGTTGTAACTTCTCTACTGTAGCGCTTGATAAATCTGCCAGTGTTAACGGTAATGGTGATAGGACTTTTTGTATGGTAGATTTGTCTTCACTGATGACGTTCGCTCCTGATATTGCCATCAATTTGGCAGCAAAAGGCGAAAAACCACATCCGAATTGAAAACTCAGTTTCAGCTCCGATAAGTGAGCTCTGACTTTATTCCAATAGTTTTCAAGCCCTTCATACAGAGCGAGCATTGGAGTAGCACGCAGTAAAATACCTTGGTTTGGCATCAACACAACGTCAGATGTGATCAAATACAACCACTGAGCTACCTCTTGTAATTTATTTAATTCGGTTTGTGGATGATAAGGATGCACTTGTAAATCTCGACACAAGGACGCAGCACTGCCTAAGCCCATACCAGGCTTAATGCCTTGTTGTTCGGCAATCTCGTTGTATTGAATAATCTGGCAACGTTGGCTTTCGACAATCACCACGGGTTGTTCTTGGTTATCACCAAAGAGTGCGTCTAGCTGCAGGCGAGGGAAGTGCAAGTAAATCCACAGAGACATATCACTAACCTTGGTTCGCCAGTGGGAAGTTGACCACAGTCGAGTGCACAGTTTCAGATGATGGTTTCACCAGTTGCGGGTAATGGTGTTGGAATCCGATACTAACGCTACCTCTATTCCAGCCTCCTTTCCTTTTCAGCACTTCAACATGAATCCCTTGCTCGTCGCCTTTCAGTTTTAAACTGAGTGACACAGGCAAAGACAAGCGGTTGATAGTATCTGTTTTAAGCATAAAGAGAGGGCAACTCCCTTGTTCACTTGCTACCTGTAAGCGTTTCACTTGATGTATTTCAAGCTCTTCTTGCCATAACAAAACATTACTGCATACCCCACTTTTCAGACATTGCTCTGCAGCCCAAAGAGCGTCTTTGGGGTGAGTTGGAGTAACGACCCACACTTGGTTTATATCCAACCCGATGTAGTGTAAAAACAGAGAATTCACTAGCGCAGGTGGTTGAATAAATGCGGTCACACCATTGGTCTGAGTGGCTTTTAAATAGGGAGCGAGCAAACGCAATTCACCAATACTACCAATAGATTCCATCTCCACTACGCCATGAGGTGGAAAGCCTCCGCCGAGCAAATCATCTAATTCAGAAAAACCGGAACTAGTCTGCAACTGCTGAGGATCTGCTTTCGTTAAATTTGCTTGCCAAACAAGGTGTTGGCTTTTTAAGTTCTGAATAATATCTTGCATAATAAATACCTGTATATATATACAGTATATTTCTGTGGGAGAAAGTCGCAAGATTTTTATGAAGAGAGAAATGAAAAAAGGCAGCGTTTGCTGCCTTTTCAATCGATTATGTGAGGTAACCTGAATGAGTTATTTACGCTTCGGTTGAGCGTCGATGCACTGACCGTTCACATCGGTAACCGCAGGATCCATTAAGTGCAAATATAGCGGCATGATATCCAGTGGCGTTTTGAGAGTATTCGCATCTTCACCCGGATATGCTTTTTCACGCATGCGAGTACGAGTGGCACCAGGGTTAATTGCGTTAACGCGGATCGGTGTATCACTCAGCTCGTCAGCCAAAACTTGCATCATGCCTTCTACGGCAAATTTAGAGATAGCGTATGGCCCCCAGAATGCGCGGCCAGAGTGGCCGACGGTTGAAGAGGTAAAGATAATACGCCCAGCTTCTGATTTACGCATCACAGGCAGTAGTGCTTGAGTCATTAGCACTTCGGCTTTCACGTTGATCTGCATGATATCGTCGAAGTCTTCCTCTTTGATTTGATCAAATGGACACAGCGAACTCAAGACACCTGCGTTGTGTAATAGACCATCCAAGCGACCAAACTGTCCTTCGATTGTCTCTGCCATATCAATGTAATTCTGCTGAGTTGCACCCTTGAGATCCAATGGAATGATAGCTGCTTGTGGATAGCCAGCAGCTTCAATCTCATCATAGATAGATTCAAGGTTTTGCACATTTCTACCCAAGAGAATAACAGTTGCACCGTGCTCGGCATAAGAAAGCGCGGCTTGACGGCCGATGCCATTACCAGCGCCAGTAACAAGAATGACTTTACCTTTTAGAGCATCAGCTGAAACGGAGTAGTTCACGGCGATAAATCCTTATTATTGTAAGAGGGTCCATGATAGTTAATTGACGCTAAAAAACGCCTGTTTCTCAATGGAAAATCTTGGTAATCGTGACAAGATGGTTACAATACACCAATTCATGTGTTATACCAATTCCAGAACTTTCGTTAGGTATGCTATCAATCAGAACAAGTGGTTACAAACCGCGCTGCCTTCTCGCTGATGTTTCTGCGTAACATACTAACGTCATCTGAAATGAGATAAAGGAGCTCTCGTTGGAATTTTTATTAGATTATGGTCTGTTTCTGGCCAAAATTATCACGGTGGTTGCTGCGATAATTGTTCTGCTCATTATTGCAAAATCGGCTGGTGGCAAATCGGGTGCGGCGAAAGGGGAGTTAGAGATTACCAACCTTTCAGAGCAACACAAACAATCTGTTGAGCAGTTAGAGCATCATTTGCATGACGATGCTTTCATCAAGGCTCGAGATAAAGCCGTCAAGAAAGAAGAAAAAGAGAAGAACAAATCTCGCGAGAAAGAAATCAAACAAGCGAGCAAAGACGGTTCATTAGATAGCAAGCGTGAACCACACCTATTTGTTCTTGATTTCAACGGTAGCATAGACGCAAAAGAAGTCGCGTCTCTACGTGAAGAAATCACCGCTATTTTGGCTGTCGCACGTGAAGGTGATGAAGTGTTACTTCGCTTAGAGTCTGGCGGTGGTATGGTTCATGGTTACGGCCTTGCCTCTTCTCAACTGGACCGAATCAAAGCTGCAGGTCTTCCTCTGACCATCTCTGTTGACAAAGTTGCGGCAAGTGGCGGTTACATGATGGCATGTGTAGCAGATAAGATTGTTTCTGCACCATTTGCAATTGTGGGGTCTATTGGCGTTATCGCACAAATTCCTAACTTCAACAAACTGTTGAAGAAACATGACATTGAGTACGAACAACTAACAGCGGGTGAATATAAACGCACGCTAACGATGTTCGGTGAGAATACCGATAAAGCGCGCGATAAGTTTAAGCAAGAACTTGAAGAAACACATGTCTTGTTTAAAGACTTCATCCGTGAGCGTCGTCCTAGTTTGGACCTAGACAAAGTAGCCACTGGTGAGCACTGGTTCGGTACACAAGCGAAAGAGCTTGGTTTGGTGGATGACATTAGTACATCTGATGATATCGTTGTTGCAGCATGCAAAGATAAAACTGTACTTTCTGTGCATTATGTACAAAAGAAAAAACTGGCCGACAAGCTAGCAGGTGTGGCGGGTAAAGTCGCTGATAGTGTGATTTTAAAGTTAGCTGAGCGTGGTCAAAAGCCGATTGTTTAATCGAGCTTAAGTTCATGACATTTAAAACGGCGAGGGCGGAAGCCCTCGCCGTTTTTGTTGAACTTTATGTTTATTGATGAATCCAATTACGCATTAGGTGTAATGCTTTACACGACATTTTTCCTCGCTCCAAAGACTGATTACCCGTATAATGTGCGCCTCGAAAACCGAGCAAATTGCTGAAAAGAAACTATTGGTGGAGAAGAACATGTCCTCTCAAACTCCGGTTGTAACCGTAGATGGACCTAGTGGTGCAGGTAAAGGCACTTTATGTATGTTGCTGGCGAAAAAGTTGGGTTTCCAACTCTTAGATTCTGGCGCAATTTATCGTGTACTTGCACTCGCTGCGATTCACCACGGTGTCGACACCGAGTCAGAAGATGCTCTTGTCCCACTAGCAACCCACCTAGACGTTCAATTTATCGCGGAAGGTGACTTAGTTAAGGTCATTCTAGAAGGCGAAGACGTGTCAGGGGAGCTTCGCAAAGAAGAAACAGGCATGGCAGCATCTAAAGTTGCGGCTTTGCCACGTGTTCGTGAAGCATTACTACGTCGTCAGCGTGCATTTGAGACCGCTCCGGGTCTGGTTGCTGATGGTCGTGATATGGGCACAATTGTATTCCCGAGTGCGCAAGCAAAAATCTTCCTTGATGCGAGTGCTGAAGAGCGTGCAAATCGACGCCTTAAACAGTTGCAAGAGAAAGGGTTAGATGTTAGATTTGCTGACCTTTTAAGCGAGATCCAAGAGCGTGACGACCGAGATCGTAACCGCCCAGTGGCGCCATTACGCCCTGCTGAGGATGCGCTTGTGCTAGATTCTACGTTGATGAGTATCGACGAAGTAGTAGAAAAGGCACTACAATATATCGAATCGAAGCTAGCTGAGTAATAATACTCGACTAGGCTAAGAGCGTTGGTCGCAAGGATGATGACTGGCGAATTTAATAACCCCATGCGGTAGGATACCCGTGGAAGTTTAATTTATTGAAGATTAATTAAATGACTGAATCTTTTGCTCAACTCTTTGAAGAGTTTCTAAACGAAACAGAATTCCAACAAGGCAGCATCGTTAAAGGTACTGTAGTAGCTATCGAGAACGGTTTCGTTCTTGTTGACGCTGGTCTTAAGTCTGAATCTGCTATCCCTGCTGAACAGTTCAAGAACGCTGCTGGCGAACTTGAAGTAGAAGTTGGCGCTGAAGTAGACGTAGCTCTAGACGCTGTTGAAGATGGTTTCGGTGAAACTCAACTTTCTCGTGAGAAAGCTAAGCGTCACGAAGCTTGGATCGTACTTGAGAAAGCTTACGAAGAAGCTGAAACTGTTGTTGGTATCATCAACGGTAAAGTTAAAGGCGGTTTCACTGTTGAACTAAACGGTATCCGTGCTTTCCTTCCTGGCTCTCTAGTAGACGTACGTCCAATCCGCGACACTGCTCACCTAGAAAACAAAGAGCTAGAGTTCAAAGTTATCAAACTTGACCAAAAACGTAACAACGTAGTTGTTTCACGTCGTGCAGTTATCGAATCAGAGAACAGCGTTGAGCGTGACGAGCTTCTAGAAACTCTACAAGAAGGTTCTGAAGTTAAAGGTATCGTTAAGAACCTTACTGACTACGGTGCGTTCGTTGACCTAGGTGGCGTTGACGGTCTTCTACATATCACTGATATGGCTTGGAAGCGCGTTAAGCACCCATCTGAAATCGTTAACGTTGGTGACGAGATCCAAGTTAAAGTTCTTAAGTTCGACCGTGAGCGTACTCGCGTATCACTAGGTCTTAAGCAACTAGGCGAAGATCCATGGGTAGCAATCGCTAAGCGTTACCCAGAAGGTCACAAACTAACTGGTCGCGTAACTAACCTAACTGACTACGGCTGCTTCGTTGAAATCGAAGAAGGCGTTGAAGGTCTAGTTCACGTTTCAGAAATGGATTGGACTAACAAGAACATCCACCCTTCTAAAGTTGTTAATGTTGGCGACGAAGTTGAGGTTATGGTTCTTGAAATCGACGAAGAACGTCGTCGTATCTCTCTAGGTCTGAAACAGTGTAAAGCTAACCCATGGCAGTCATTCGCTGAAGCACAAGCTAAAGGCGACAAAGTTACTGGTAAGATCAAGTCTATCACTGACTTCGGTATCTTCATCGGTCTAGAAGGCGGCATCGACGGTCTAGTTCACCTATCTGACATTTCTTGGAATGTTGCTGGCGAAGAAGCTGTACGTGAGTACAAGAAAGGCGACGAGATCTCTGCAGTTGTTCTAGCAGTAGACGCTGAGCGTGAGCGCATCTCTCTAGGCATCAAGCAAATGGAAAATGACCCATTCAATGCTTACGTTGCTGACAACAAGAAAGGTGTTCTAGTTAACGCTACTGTAACTGCTGTTGACGCTAAAGGCGCTACTGTTGAAATCGCAGAAGGCGTTGAAGGTTACATCCGTGCTTCTGAAGTATCACGCGATCGCGTAGAAGATGCTTCTCTAATCCTAAGCGCTGGTGATGTTGTTGAAGCGAAGTTCACAGGTGTAGACCGTAAGAACCGCGTAATCAACCTATCTATCAAAGCTAAAGACGAAGCTGACGAGCAAGAAGCAATGGCATCTATCAACAAGCAAGATGACAATGCATTCGGTAACGCAATGGCTGACGCTTTCAAAGCTGCTAAAGGCGAATAATATACTCGCTTAAGCAAAAAAGGAGCCGCAAGGCTCCTTTTTTATATTTGGTCATATTTAAGTAGTAATACTAATGACAGTAAACTATCTTAATAAAAGGCATTTCTTCATTGCGCATTTTGCATAAAATTTGTCTAGAATTGTCAGCAAGTGTTTGTTGGAATTAGTATTACTTACTATAATAAGTGATAAAGATACTCAAAGAGGGCAACTATGACTAAGTCTGAACTGATTGAAAGACTCTGCGCTGAGCAAACACACTTATCAGCGAAAGAGGTAGAGGATGCTGTAAAAGATATTTTAGAGCACATGGCCTCTACACTAGAGAGCGGTGACCGTATCGAGATCCGTGGCTTTGGTAGTTTTTCTCTTCATTACCGCGAGCCTCGCGTAGGTCGTAACCCTAAAACGGGCGATAAAGTGGAATTGGAAGGTAAATACGTTCCACATTTCAAACCTGGTAAAGAACTTCGTGAGCGTGTAAATATTGGTTAATGCACTCTTATTAGTTTGAAAAAAGCGGCATACGTTTGTGTATGCCGCTTTTTTGTAATGTATCCAAGTTAGTCATACATCCAAGATCGTTTACTAATCTAATTGTGGATTCGGCTGTTTTCTTTGCTGCTTTCTATACCCAAATAACTTTAACTTCTAAGCATGTCTACAAACTAAGCATCTTGAGGTTACTTGGGTATAGATTATTGCTAATATACGTAGTCTGAAGAAGCATTTTCCTGCATAATCTTACCGACTTACTCCTAGAAGGGTGATGTAACATGAAAATTATAAAAATCGTTGCTGTTTTAGCTCTCTTTTTAATTGCATTGGCGTTAGGTTCCCAAAACCAAGAGCTCGTGACTTTTAACTATCTTCTAGCAAAAGGAGAGTTCCACTTATCTACGCTATTAGGTGTAGTATTTGTGGTTGGCTTTGCTTTAGCGTGGGTTATCTTTGGTAGCATCCAACTGAAAACTCAGCTACAGGTCCGTCGTTTAAAGAAAAAACTGAAAAAGTACGAACCAACTGAATCAAACAACGCTGCTGATAAGCCAGCCATTGAAAAACAGGCATAAGGATAAGGCTTAACTTTAATGCTTGAACTACTCTTCTTGTTGTTGCCTATAGCTGCTGCGTATGGCTGGTATATGGGGCATCGCAGCGCTCAGCAAGACAAGCAGAAGCAATCTCATCAAATCTCTCGTCAGTATATGACGGGTCTTAATCTGCTGCTCTCTGACCAATCAGATAAGGCTGTCGATCACTTTATTGAATTGCTCCAAGTTGATAACGAGACCATCGATACTCACCTTGCGTTGGGTAACCTGTTCCGGTCTCGTGGTGAAGTCGACCGCGCAATCAGAATTCACCAAAATCTTATTTCTCGTTCAGGCTTAACACTGGACCAAAAGAACCTCGCCCTTCAACAGTTAGCGAAAGACTACATGGTCTCAGGTTTTCTTGATCGTGCAGAGAAAATCTTCGAACAGTTAGTCGAAGAGCCAGATTACAAAGAGGCGGCTCTTCAACAATTAGTGACCATTTATCAGCAAACACGAGAATGGGAAAAGGCGATTTATTACGCGAACCAATTGGCTAAGTTAGGTAATAAACGCTCAAGGATGCGTGCAAATATTGCCCATTTTTGGTGTGAAATAGCCATGCTCGACCAAGCTGATGGGAATACTAATAAGGCAATACAGCATTTTAAAAAAGCGTTAGCGGAAGACCCGAAGTGTGTTCGAGCAAGTATTGCTTTGGGACGAATTTATCTAGAGTCTGAAGACTATAAGCACACCATCAAATATCTGACAGGGGTACTTGAGCAAGATAAAGACTTTATCAGTGATGTCTTGCCAACTATTGCAGAATGCTATCATCATCTGGGTCAGGAAGATGAACTTGTCGAGTTTCTGCGAGCTTGTATTGATAAGAAAGCAGGCGTATCAGCCGAGTTGATGTTGGCTCAATTAGTTGCTCATCACGAGAACGTTGGGGCTGCTCAAGAGTTACTGACGAAACAATTGCTGAAAAACCCAACCATGAAGGGCTTCTACCGTTTAATTGACTACCACATTGCAGAAGCAGAAGATGGTCGAGCGAAAGACAGCCTATCAACACTACAAGCGATGGTGGGTGAACAGTTAAAAGTGAAACCACATTACCGATGCCGGAAGTGTGGATTTTCTACCCATTCCCTTTATTGGCATTGTCCGTCCTGTAAAGGATGGGGGACGATCAAGCCAATCCGCGGATTGGATGGTGAATAATTCTTAATGCAGCTGGCAGAGTTTCTGTCCGCTGTATTTTTTTAACTTTTTATTTAATAAGAACCAAAACAGTTAGGAGATGAAATGATCGACCAAAAAGTTATTGTCGCACTGGATTATGATAACCAAGCAGATGCACTTGCGTTTGTAGATAGAATTGATCCTGCGTCATGCCGACTAAAAGTTGGCAAGGAGATGTTTACGCTATTTGGTCCTGATTTTGTACGTGAACTCCATAAACGTGGTTTCTCGGTATTCCTAGATTTAAAATTTCACGATATTCCAAACACCTGTTCGAAAGCAGTTCGCGCTGCGGCTGAAATGGGTGTATGGATGGTGAACGTACACGCGAGCGGTGGTGAGCGTATGATGACGGCATCACGTGAAATTCTTGAGCCATATGGTAAAGATCGTCCACTTCTTATCGGTGTAACGGTACTAACCAGTATGGAACAAAGTGATTTAGCTGGTATTGGTTTGAATGTTGCGCCTCAGGAGCAAGTGATTCGTCTAGCAACCTTGACCAAAAACGCAGGCTTAGATGGTGTGGTATGTTCAGCGCAAGAGTCCTCATTACTGAAGAGCGAACTAGGCCAAGAATTTAAGTTAGTGACCCCTGGTATTCGACCTGCTGGCTCAGAACAAGGTGACCAACGCCGTATCATGACGCCAGTAGACGCTATCCAATCAGGTTCAGGTTATCTTGTGATTGGTCGCCCTATCACTCAAGCGTCAAATCCTGCAGAAGTGCTGAAGTCGATCAATGAGAGCTTATCTAACATGTAAGCACTGTCTCGATTGTATGGAGAAAAGTGAGGCTAAGATGCCTCACTTTTTACATCGAATGAAAATACTGATCGCGGTAAACAACCATTCCTTTTAACCAGCTATGTCTGATCATTTACTCGCTTTAACTGGTATATCGGGGCCAATTGAGATAAAGGTTCTGCGGTTTATTCTGAGTAAAGTAGGGCTTGGTACTATGCCGATCACACTTTTGTAACATAACTCACTGTGATGCCTCGAAAATGCAACCATGTGTTATTGATGGCTTGCGTTACAAATGTCTAAAGAATACTATGGCGAAGATGCATTCACTGCGTTGTAAGGTCTAGGATGACCTAGTGAAACTCTTTGAAATTAATATAGAAGCTGGCAGGACGTCACTTCATATTACGTTCCTATTATTTCCTATCTGCGTATTTTAAATCGCAGCTTTCTGTGAGCTTTCACACGCTGTCTTCCTTGTTACGACCTTAGTGCGCAAACACAACAAGGAAGAAACATGACTAAAAAACTGCCATTTTCAGTACTAGCAACACTGACCGCTGCCAGTTTTCAACTGAGTGCGGCAGAATTGCCAGCTGATATCGAATGGATTTCAAACAACAACGAACCTCTATTTGCCTCTGAAGAAGCGGTACGAGGTGGCACCTATCGCACTTACATTCAGAGCTTTCCGCAAACATTACGAAGTGTTGGTCCAGATGCGAACTCAGGTTTGCGCCAATACTTAATGGATGGTTCACCAAAACTGGCTCAGCGTCATCCAAATACTGGCAAATGGATCCCTCAACTTGCTAAGTCATGGGCATTTGGAGAAGACAACAAAACCGTATTCTTTAAACTCGACGAAACGGCCGAGTGGTCAGATGGTGAAAAAATTACAGCAGATGATTACGTCTTTATGATGAAGTACTACACGTCAAAAGACATTATCGACCCGTGGTATAACGACTTCTTCACAAACAGTATTGTGAGTGTTGAAAAAATTGATGACTACACGATCAAAGTCAATCTTGCTGTAGCTCAAAGTCATGACTCACTTATGGTTATGATTAACATGCCAAGTAATGGTTTTCAGCCTCGTCCTGAACACTTCTTTGAAGGAGAAAAGGACGCAAATAACGATGGCATGCCTGATAACTTCGTCAGAAAGTTTAACTTTAAATCTGAGCCAACCGCAGCGCCTTACTACATTGATCAAGTGAAGAAAGGTAAGAGCGTGACATTCAAACATGTCGGTGAAGATTGGTGGGGATACAACAACCGCTACTATAAAAACCGTTATAACGTTGAAAAGGTTCGCATTAAGGTAATTCGCGATCCTGATATTGCCATGAAGCACTTTGAGAAAGGCAACTTAGACTACTTTGAGATGGTGCTACCAAGCTTTTGGCATGACAAAACCAATAGTGATGTGTACAAAAAAGGCTATATCCAAAAGTACTGGGGCTTTAACGAAGCACCGCAAGGAGCTGGTGGTCTTTGGATGAACACAGTGATGCCGATGTTGGATAACCTAGAAGTGCGTAAAGGTGTTATGGCAGCCACTGACTATGACGGCATGATTGAAAACATCATGCGTGGAGATTATTCACGTAAACCGCATGGACTCGGCTTTGGTCATGGCGAATACGATGATCCTAACAATACACCGCCAAAGTTTGATGCTGATGCGGCGGTTAAACACTTCGAAAAAGCGGGCTTTGACAAAGTGGGCGCAGATGGTATTCGTGTTAACGACAAGGGCCAACGCTTGAGCTTTGCTATCACCTACGGATACAACTCTTGGACACCGCGTATTGCATACCTGAAAGAGCAAGCGAAACTTGCTGGTCTTGAGTTCACGTTAAACTTGGTGGATGGCTCATCTGCGTTTAAATACATTCTTGAGAAAAAGCATCAGTTAGCGTTTTTGAATATGGGCTCTGGTGAGATCCCTGCGTATTGGGAATACCTACACTCGGATAATGCAAATCGACCACAAACGAATGCTCACACCAACTACAGCAGCCCTGAGCTAGACAAGTTAATTGAAGCGTATGATTCTGAGTTTGATCAGGAGAAGCGTTATGACTTGTCGCATCAAATCCAAAACTATGTCAGCAAAGCGAATATCATCGTTCCTGGCTACATGGTGCCTTATTCTCGAGTTGCTCATTGGCGCTGGGTTAAAATTCCTAAAAACGGCATGACAAAAGCGACAGAATGGGTGCTTCATCCAATGGATATCGGTAATTTCTGGATTGATAACCAAGTAAAAGAAGAGACAGAAGAAGCGATGGCCGAGGGTAAAACCTTCCCAGAATTAACGGTAATTGATGATCGTTACAAATTGTAAGTCATTAGTTTAGATAGAAAATGATAGCCCCGGTAATGAATTTTATCGGGGCTTTCTTTTTTTACTTAATAAGGTAAGACACTTCTAAAAGGTAGGTTTTTGCATCACCAAGCAAAGAGAACGCTTTATCGATGGTTTTAAATCGATCATCAAGCGAGTCGCTGGATATCAGCTGGCTGAATGTTTGCAACGAGAAAGCTTCGTTTGCTTTGAAGAACTGATGTATGTTTTCAAGCTGCACTTTATGAATATGCTCCACCTTATTTAGGGCGGTGGTTAAATCGGAAATGTTAATCGACATTGCTACTCGGGAACCTTATCAACAAGACCTATATGAGGTCATAGAGTGGGGTTTTATATTTTGCGACAGAGAGTAACACCGAAGAGCAATTTATAGTCTGATGAAGATCAATTTGCCTTATTTAAGCATCTGTAACGCGGCACTAGACGTGTACCTAGAGCTAGTACACGTTACAACGCTTGAATATAGGCTAGGGTTTCACCTGATCAAAAGTAAAAGCCAAGTCCGACTAAAAGCCCTTGAGAAGCCGTATCATATTCAAATACCTCTTCATTTTTGTAATCGACCCAGGTCGACTTGTAAGCTAAGTTGAGATCAGACCATTCGTTAAAGCGATAACGAACACCAGTTTGAATGGCATAAGTGAAGTGAGTATCGTTGCCAAGTCCGGCGTCGATGCTGGCATGAAGTCGCCAGTTTTCGCTCAATTCATCAATGAGTCGCAAGCCAACTAAAAAATCGACCCAATCTTCTTGTAATGACAGTCTATCTTCTAGTACCCGGTTATCATTACGATACAGCTTGCCGGTGATGTCATTGTCCCACCAACGTAATCCAAACATATAATCCAGTTTACCAAATGAATATTGTTCGCGTTGGAATGCCTTTGCTTCTAGAACACCTTGCCGTATTTCGATGTCCGCACGATAACGAGCGTTAGGCAGAGCGCCCTTGATATTATTAACATCACCACTTAAGTTCATGAAACTATAATCTATGTAGTAGCCCCACTTACTTTGGTAAATACTCTCGAATCGCAACATCGCCCCAATATCGAGGTGGTCTACGATGAACTTAGGATCGACATCCACCTCTGATGAAAAGCGACCAATACTGGTATCCCCGTGGATATTCAGTCCTAGCATGTACACTTCTATGCTATTTCGCCAACGAGATTCTTGTGTCTCGGCTGAGAGCGCTACTGATGTAGGTAATACAAGAATGAGTGAGGAGAGTGATAGCAGGTTACATGGTTTCATCCAATTTCCTTTTCGGCTTTTCGTCAGCTTTCAGCTTAGTAGAAGTCGCTACACTCTGCATAAAAAAGGGAAGCAACTTGCTTCCCTGTAATTAACATTGACTTAGAGTTGTTTGGCAATGTCTGAGGTTAGGCTTTCTAAGCCTATGGATAAAGCGTTGACGAGCGCTTCATAGCCCTCATCTTGAAGCGGCTGAGAGATTTGTATTGGCGCGCTGTTTTCTACCTTACCTTCGGCATTAATGAGTAACCATTCCCCCTCAATTTCGATATTACCTTTGTAGCTGCCATTAAATTTATTTAACGTAAGCTGGAGTTTGGCTTCACCGCTTTGATCCAACAGATTATTCATTTCAGCCGGCCAGTAATGACTTTGCTTGTGACGCAGCTCCGCGACGACTCTCTGAGTGATTTGCTCAGAAATACTGTGCGCCCATTGATTGTGTTTCGCCTGAATAACTTGGGTCTCAGAGGTTCGATAAACAATGCCACTATCATTCAAATAACTCGCCAATGTCACTGGACGAACAACTAAAGTTGGGCGCTGAGCGATATCAGAAGAGCTCAGCGTCACTGGTTCCACCTTAGGTAGAAGGTACATAGCTCCTTTAGTTTGCGGAGCGCTACTGCAACCCGTTAGACCGACAAATAGCGCGATAGACAGAAAGAATACTCGTTTCATTAGTTTTGGCCTTTAACTGGTATTGGGTCACTGATTTCATCTTCTCCAAACACAAGAGAGTTTGGCTTTTCGTTTAGCTGTTTAAGTACGGGTTTAAACTCTGTCATCACGCTTTCTAATTCTTTTAGCGTGGCTTCCATTTCGCTGTACATGGTTGAGTTGGGCCCATAACCATCGAGTGTTTTTTGTAATTGCTGTAAGCTTTGGCGAATATCTGTTGGGATCTCTTGCGTCTCTTTTTGATTCAAAAGTTTATCAATACTGTCCGCCACGCGTTCTGCTGAAGCTAACGTTTTTTCAGACGTTTTTAACGTTGAATTGAGAGAATCTAGCGTTTCTTCCATCGGTAAGTTATTAATCTTATTTAGGAAGTCGTTCACTTGGCGCTGAACCTGCGCAAAACCACCACGCATGGTTGGGAAAACATCTAAATCAGCAAACTTACTCGGTACGTAAGGCTCGTCATTTGGATAGAAGTCGGCGTCAACATATAGTGCGCCTGTTAATAAGTTACCTGTTTTTAAAGTACCACGTAGGCCTTTAGCAAACTCACTCTTCAATTTATCTTTTAACATTGGTAAAGATTGGGATTGGAAATCGCCATAAACACGGCCGAGCTCGATACGTACCAATACAGGAATTTTTTTCGCAGAAAAGTTCTCTTCTGGGGTTGGAAGTCGCATTGGTACACGCATCACAGTACCAATTCTCAAGCCTCGATATTCGACAGGTGCCTTACGTTTAAGTCCTCGTACCGATTCATCAAAAAGCATAACGAATTCAATATAATCATCGTACATGCCTTCTCGAAGTTGTTTAATATCATCGTACAAGCGGAAGTTGACCATATTTTCAGTGAGCTGTTCACCGGATTCAAGACCTGGAACGGTATCGAAGGTAACACCACCCGTTAGCATGCTCTCTAATGAGCCAAACTTGACTTCGAACCCTTCAGCATTGAGCTGTAAATCTACGCCAGAATTCAGCCAGAACTTGGTACGAGTGCGCACTAAGCTGTCATAAGGCTTGAAAATAAAGAGTTGGTATAACGCTTTGCGAGTGTCAACATCAAAGCTGGTTTTCTCTACACGACCAACCGTAAAGCCTTTATAAATGACGGGGTCACCAACGCCTAGTTTACCGGCCTCGCGGTGTGTTAACACAAGGCGTAACCCCTCTGCATCAGGAGAGGCCACTGGGGGAACATCTAAGACCGTAAAGCGCTCTTTCTCTATCTTAGATTTACCCGGTTGAAGTTGGATATAAGCGCCAGAGAGCAAGGTCTCTAAACCTGAAACGCCATCACGGCCAATACGAGGCTTCACCACCCAAAACATGGTGTCATCTCGCAGCATGCGTTCTGCATCCTTGTTCATTTGTGCCTTAGCGATGATGTGATCGTAATTTTCACTGAGAGTGACTTCAGTAATCAGTCCGACTTTTACATTCAATGCTCGGATTTCGGTTTTGCCAACCTCAATCCCATCTGCGGTTGGCAGTTGGAGAGTAATTTGTGGGCCTGTACTGTTGATATATTGGAACAGCATCCACGCTCCCATGGCTAGCGCAAGGATCGGGACAATCCATATCGCAGAAATCTGCTTTTGCGGTTTTATTTGAGCGGTTACGTTGTTCTCATCACTCATATTTGGCTTTCTCGTTTAAGTTGTCAGAAATCGGCTCCTGCACTTCGTTTTGTGGCAATTGCCACAACAAACGTGAGTCAAATATCATTGCAGAAAGCATAGTAAAAATGACCACTGCCGCGAAAGAGAGCGCAGCAGGACCTGGATAAATCGCCATTAAGTTTTGCAGTTGAACCAGTGCAACTAAGATCGCGACGACGAAGATATCGATCATGGACCAACGGCCAATAAACTCAGTTATACGGTAGATCTTTAAGCGTGAAATACTCTCTTCGTGCGGAAGATATCGCGCTTTTTGCGCATTGTAATACAGCCACGCGAGTGCCAGCATTTTCGCCATTGGAATAAATACGCTAGCAAAGAAAATTACCATCGCAATAGGGTAAGAACCTAAATGCCAAAGCAATATTACCCCCTCCATGATAGTTGAACCTTCTGCATGTCCAAGACTTACGGTGTACATCATAGGGTAGAGGTTTGCAGGGATATAGAAAATGACTGAAGCAAACAAAAGCGCCCAAGCTTTTTGTAAGTTGTCTGCGGGGTTGTATTTGTGAATAGGGCTTTTACAACGAATGCAGTGTTGGTGTTTTTTAGCTTCAATAGGGTTGAGCTGGTGACACGTATGACAACCAATATGGTTGTGGTTATGGTGCGTATCACCCTCTTTTACATCAGATAGCTCGATAGCTGGAATAAAGTGCCCCCAGAGCCAGCTTTTGTCGACCATTGATATGCATTTGACTACCAGAACGGTATATACACAAAACGCCCAGAATGAAGTGCCCATTCCTATGTCTGCGAGGGAAGCGATTTTAATTAAGCTGACCAACACGCCAATCAAAAAGACATCCACCATTAACCAGGGTTCGACTCGAAACAGAAGACGGCATAAAACTTTTGCCATTCGTTGCTGCTTTCTAGAGGGGGTATGTTTACGTGCTTTTAATGCTTCAAGGTGAAGAAAGAGAATGAGACCAACATAGATTGCAGGCAAAACGATAACTGTTGCGAGTAGCAGCACACCCAAAAGCACATTTTGAAACTCAGCCAGCATTTTGGCAGCGTGCAACAAGGTGATTTCTTGCGACAACCCTTGCACGCTGAACGACATAAAAGGGAAAGAAATGCTTAGCACTAACATGATCAAACATGCCGATGATATGGCGATCACGCTTTGGTAAGGCTTGGCATTCACTTTAGTCAGCGAATGCGAACATCGAGGACATTGTGCTTTTTGCCCCTGTTCGATATCGGGAATGCGAACAACAAGGCCGCACTCTTCGCATGAAATTAACTGACGGGAATTAGGTTGAATACTCATCGGGTAGGTTTTAGATTCATTTGCTTTAAGAATACTCTTTTTTCACTAGGCACGCTTGTTTTGATTCAGGAGTTTACGAGTTTCTTACTTTTGGCATTAGAGGATATGGGAGATCTAAGACATAAACGAAGTCGCGTTTGGTACAAGATTTTACGGCGAAGATGAATATGTTGGAAGCCGAAAGTAATATGATGTTGCTTGTTTATTGGAGGGGGTAACTACTTGTTTTTAAGGGTAAGTAACCCTGCCCAGATAATCTGAGCAGAGAAAAAGAGCATTTTATTTAAGGTACTTAGTTGTACTTTACTTGACCGTTCCGCTCTTAAAGGCATTGGAGCCGACTTGCGTACCGTTGAGCGTTTTGCCGTAATAGCCTTGGTGCTGGTGATATTTCTCCGCGTTTGCGGTGACATTGCCTTTGAATCGAGGATCTTGTGGACGCTCATGGCTGTTGACGTATGCTGCGACATCCCAAGCTTCTTGCTCTGTCAGCTGCACACTTTTCCCAAGCGGCATGTTTTCGTAAATAAAATAGGCCGCTGTGTTAATCCGGTGCATACCTGCGCCCCAGTTATACGCATATTCGCCCCAAAGTGGTGGAATGTATGAATGGTCGTTGGTGTCTTTGATGCCTGAACCGTCGGCGCGATGGCAAGCTTCACAGTTCTTTTCGTAGACCAATGCGCCTCGCTCTATTGATGGTTCTTGCTCAGGGGCGGCGATTTTTGGGTAGCCACGCCCAGAGAGATTACCCCGCTTTTCAATTGGTAATGCTTGTGCGATGGCTTCGGGCAACGGGAAGTCTTTTGCTTTTCCACCAATTTGCAACGTTTTTGCGTCTAGTTCTGGAATGGGTTCATCCGCCATACCATGTTTGTCAAGCAAGCCGCCCATCGCTAACCAGTAGGCGTAAGCACTAAGGGCAACAATTTCTGTCGAATCGTAAGCGGGCGCTTTACCGTTCATGGAATACTCGAAACAACCTTGGATACGGTCAGCATAGCTGTTTACGCGATCGTTTTTCTTACGATATGCCGGGTATGCCATGTAAGCTGCCCACAGTGGCGCAGCGTTTGCTTTTCGTCCTGCCTCCATATGGCAGTTCACACAGTTTTGTTCGTTGCCAACGTATTTTCCGCGCATTTGTTGTGAGTTAACAAAGAGCGAGTAACCGCGTTTTACTTGCTCACCAAATGCGGTGTTTGGGATTGTGCTGAGATCACGCGGTTTTAAGTATTCACCGTGCTTTTCTTTTTCTATCGCAGGTAGCTCTTTCTGGCGGTCCGGTAATGGAGCGTTAGCTAGTACGAGCGTAGAAATGAAAGGCAGTGCGAACAAAGAATAGAAACGTTTCATGACTGCTCCTAGTAACGTAATGAGGCAAAGTAGTAAGCAAGATTTTCGATCTCTTTGTCAGTGAGATTTTTTGCGATGGTCCCCATCATATTGAGCGGGTCGCCACTGCGAGTGCCGTTTTTCCATGCCATCAATTGCGTTTTTAAGTAATCAGCATGTTGGCTTGCGAGGCGAGGGAACTTGTCGACGCCCATACCGCTGGCTCCATGACAAGTTGCGCAAGCTGGAATATTTCTATCCCAATCGCCTTGGAAAATTAACTTACGATACGGGTTACGAATATCAGCTTGGTCGCCGCGTTGTTCTGGATTCGTGAACTCATAGCTCGGGAGGTTAGCAAAGTACTCCATAACTTCCTTACGGCCTGCGGGATCGCTGAGTTCCTTCGCCATGCCTTGCATGACCACATTTTGGCGTTCGCCACTAAGGAATAGTTCGATTTGAGTGTTGAGATAATTCGCGTTTAAACCAGCGATCATCGGCGCGATATTTGGCTGTCCCATGCCATCTTGGCCGTGACAACCGCTACATACGCTGGCTTTTTCCGGAATAGACGAGGCGCTTGCGCCCATAGTGGTTGCTAACAAACAGGCCACCACCACTGGAAGAATTTTTGACATGCTGACTCACTTTAATTTTTATTAATATGTCTAAGTGCTACTTGGTAGTCACTCGGACGATATTGTCGGCCTTGTCAATAATGAAAGGTATTGTGGATTTCCACATATTTAATAAGTGTAAATGGCCGTATTTGTTTTTATTGGTTGTTCTATAAGCTATAAAAACAAAGTGGTGAAGAGCTGCACAAATCGGCAGCTCTAAGTGGTAGAGACGTCTTAACGTGCGGCGTTACGCTTTGCGGATTTTGGCCGGCAAGGACTGACGTGCCGCCGCGCCCACTACCCAATCCAACAATACACCTTTACCTTCTCGGGTAGGATCAATTAAGCCAATGTCGTTAATGTTAACGCCATCTTGGCTGCGCGTTTTTACGGGTTGCTGTTGATCACCGATCCAGTGTGAGCGTTGCCCTAGCTCGGTATGGCCAAACCCATGTTCAAACCCGAGTGTGCCAGGGCGAATCCCGCTGACTATCATCGCAAGTGCTTTGGTGCTTGCTGATGGGGTTTCGATCATAAACTCATCACCCGTTTTAATGCTTGCGCGCTCGGCATCGATTGGATGGATGTACACTGGGTTTACGCCTTTAATCGAGTTCAACCTTGGCGATAGGTTGGATACCGCACTGTGAATGTTGGATTTAAAATTCGTCAAGCTGAATGGCCATTCTGAGCTTGGGAACTGTTCTTCCATTGGTGTGCCATCGGCCAGCTTTTGTGGATGCCATGTTGGGCAACCGGTGTAGAAATCACCGGTCATGGTGTTTCTTGCGCTGCCGACACGTTCATTCCATATCGCAACTGGTCGTGTCCATTTGTGCTTCATTTGCTCACCTTGATACGCTTCGGTTGCATTTTCAAAGCGTCCGCCGCGAGCAAAAATAAACGCCACTCGTTTCATCTCATCCGCTGTTAGCGTGCTTTGCATCGCTGGCATTAAACGCTCTAAGCCTGACCACGCAATGTCTTCTGCCGAAACTTCAGGCACGCCGCCTTTCACATAAGCCAAGTTTGCCGCAGCTCGCAAATAGAAATCTTCGGCGCGATGGAGAGCGTGCCAGTTGCCTTGTGCATCTTGAATTGCATTGTCACCAAAGCCGCCCAGCTGTATTTTCTTAGCGACATCAATCAGAAAGTTCTCTAAGCAAATCGAACGACCATCGGCGGTTTTCTCTGTTCGCGCTTCCACAATCGGCCAGCGAGCGGTGACGGTTTTCACCGGAACATCGTGCCAAGGCGTTGCCATACCCCAGCTTTCGTAGGTGACCGTGTCAGGTACAATATAATCCGACAACGCGGTGGTTTCGTTAATGAACGCATCAACAGACACAATCAAACCGAGTTGTTTTGGATCTTTAAGCTTGTCTTCCAGCAGTGTTTTCAAACCGGGTACACCATACATCGGGTTCGCCATGTGGTTGATCCACGCTTTAACGCGATATGGATACCCATCAATAGCCGCAGACAGATGCTCCGTCAGCAGTGGCGCTGCAAACGGATACCAAGGTGCGCGAGTTGGGTAAGGGGACTTTCCTGCCTCAACGCGACGTTTGTATTCGCTGGTTTTGTGGTATGGGAATTTACTGCGCGATAAAAAGACGCCTTTCGGGCCGACTTTGCCAGCAAACTTGGTGAAGTCGTAACGAGGACCCGCAGCGGAAGTTGGGTAGCCACCCGCTTTCGCCATCGCGCCGCCTTTCATGTTGATGTTACCAATCAACGCATTGAGCATCATGATGGTAAACGAGTTATAGAACCCATTGGTGTGCATGTTGCCGCCGTGGGTATCGACCACCGCTTTGGTTCCGTGACTGGTGAAGCGTTTTGCTAGTTCTGCGATTTGCTCAACAGGGATCTCACATTGTTGGCTGTAGAACTCAAAACTGTATTTGAACGCCTCTTCTTTGAGCCTTTGTAGAGACGATTTTACTCGTACTTCGCCTGATGCAAGCGAAACCGTTTTATCGACAAACAGTGCCGCTTCTCCTGTCTGGGTATGCACACCAAATTCGCCGCTTTGATCATCCACGATGACGTACGGATCGGAATCAGACAACGCTTCGCCCTCGAATGGCAGATTCAGATCCGACGCGCGTAAAAACGTGCCGTTTCTCGGGTGCTGCTCATCGCTTATCACGAGATGTGTCGCATTACACCAGTGCGCGGTGCCTGCTCGTTTCATTGCGTTCGCCCCCGGTTGGGCTAAGAAGGTTTTGTTGTAGCGTTGATTTTCGATGATCCATTGGATCATGCCAAGCACGAGGGCAGAGTCGGTGCCCGGCTTGATTGGTATCCAGCGGTTGTTGTCACCGGCTGCCAAGCTCGATGAACCCGCAGGCAAACTTGGCGTGATGATGGTGTATTCCAAGCTGCCTTCTGTTCGCGCATTGGCGAGTTGGCGCGCCTGTCGCTTAAAAGGGTTGCCAGCTTGAGCTGGCGACATACCGATGAAGATAATGTATTCCGCATTATCGAAATCTGGCTTTAAGTGTGCGTTCTTATCTAAGTCGTTCATAAATGCGCCGCTGCCAGCACGAAATGCGTAGCCGCAGTACGAACCGTGGTGCCCAAAGTTTCGCGTACCATAGCTGTTGAACGCGAAGCGCTTGAAGATGTCGTCTCGGCCTTCGTTACCGGCGTTGGTCATTAACAGTTGGTTGGCTTTCGGGCCATATTCTGGGTTTTCAGGATCAACGGGCGTTGTTAAATCGCGAATGTCGCGCAAGCCATCAACATGGCCTTCACCAAATAAATCTCCGCCTTCTACGACCTCTTCTATCAATTGTTCGTAGCTGATCGGAATCCATTTTCCTTCGCCGCGTTTGCCAACTCGTTTCAGCGGTTGAGTGATGCGGTACGGGCTGTTGCGAATTTCTAGCATCCCATTGCCACGTGCGCATGCTGTTGAACGACCTTCAAGGCCCGCTTCTCCAGCCAAACTTAAATAAGCATCTTTGACTGGCGTTTCGAACGGAATGTGTTGCTGATGAGACAATGGGTGATATGGGTTGCCAGTGATACGCAAAATCTCATCGTTACGGTTATCAATGCGCACACGCAACCCGCACAGTGACCAACAGCCAAAGCACATGGATGGCGCAACGCGCTGATTTGGATTAGGGATCAGGTTGCCTTTGTTGTTGACCGTGTACTCTGGTTCAAGAGAATTACCATTGTGAATATCACGCGTTTTTTCTCCTGCGGTGCCTTCGAGCGCACCCTCGACCATATGTTTGGTTGTGGTGGCGTAACCCGCAGCGAATGCGCCAAGCCCACCCACTGCAATGCCTGATTTCAAAAACTGACGGCGTTTGTTATCCATGATGAGATCCTCTTTGATTAGCGTTCAGTTAAGGTGAGTGATGATGCTTTTGCTTCTATATTTGGTTTTGGTTGAACCAGCTCTGATCCGAGCAATGCCAGTGCAAGCCATAATCCGAGCATGCCGATAATGCCTATCAAGCCATTTCCATCCATAGTGAGTTGGTATGGATACAGCCCTGCATCGAACTTGGCGATGGTTTGTACTTCCATGATGGTAAACCAGCGTATCAGCCACGCACTTGCCAGTGCGGCACCAGACACAAAACTGAGTCCTATGACGTGACGAAATCTGGCTGATGCGGACTTTTGGGGATCGCGCAAGAAGAAGATGAAAGCGAGCAAAACACAACCTAAAACGACAAAAGTGAGCAAGGCAATGTTGTGCATCCATCGTTCGCTAGAATAGAGCGAAAATGCGGAATTGTTGGATGCCCAAATCGGTAGCAGTATCAGCGTTAATACACCGCTGGTAACCACCGATTTTTTCAGTAAATTAGTATCGCCAGATGTTAGCGTCTTTGACTGACTAGGCAGCAAGAGCCAAATCAGCAGAGAGAAGCCAACCGCGCCCATAAAAGCAGTAACAAACCAAAGAATCGGTGATGCTGGTTGGTGCCATAACGAGCGTGATTTTACGACCGCAATTTCAGCGCCAGTGTAGACTGCAATGGTGATGCCTGATAGCACCGTGATGGCGGACACCATAAGCATGGCTCTACGAGAGAGCACCCATTCACCCAGTGACAGCTTTGAAATTATAGGCAGTACTTTCCTTGGCTGATTACGTAAGTTGATCAGATCCTGGCGGAGATACAGCCATGCAGTCACTACCGCTAAACCTGAGAAAACAGGCAAGAAAAGCGACCCTAAAGACATCCATGACCACGGCGTGATGTGCGCGTAAAAATGCCATGCGCGTCCCGGTTGGTGTAAATCACCAGTTAACGCCAATGGCCCCACGATGGCACCGATGGCCAGCGTCAGCACAAGTGCAGCGCGCAGTCTGTGGCTGGTGTGTTTTTCAAATAATAGGGCGATTAGGAATAAAATAGCGGCAGCATAAGCCGAACCGATGTAGAAGAAATACTGTACCGCCCACGGGAGCCAAGCCATCGCTTGAGGTTGGACTAACACTTCGGTGATGTTCATGCGTGCTCTCCTTGTGGGTCGTAAATAGCTGGCTGCCCGTCGATATGGCTGGTAAAGCGTTCATCCATGCCGATATAAAATACATGTGGATTGGTACCTTCATTGGGTTTCAATACTTTGATGTCGTCCTGATGTTCTTTGATTAAGCGGCGAATCTCGCTTGTTGGGTCGTTTAAATCACCAATCACACGTGCACCGCCAACACAGGTTTCCACGCAAGCAGGTAATAGGCCTTGTTCTAGACGGTGAGCACAGAAGGTGCACTTATCTGCAGTGAGGGTGTCCTCATTGATAAAACGAGCATCGTAAGGGCAAGCTTGTACGCAATACGCGCAGGCGACACAGCGACTGTTATCCACCATGACGATGCCGTCTTCGCGCTGAAAGGTCGCTTGAACCGGACAGACAGCCACGCAGGGTGGGTTTTCGCAGTGGTTACAAAGGCGCGGTAGCATAAAGGCTTTTGCTTCTCGCGTGGCTGTAGAGCCATCATCTAACGTAACTTCGTACTGCTTTACGGTGGTTCGGAACTGACCGATTGGCGCTTGGTTCTCGATGCTGCAACCCACAGTGCAAGCCTGGCATCCGACACATTTACGCAAATCTATCACCATGGCATAACGCTTGCCGACTTGTCCTTTTCGGTCAGCGGACTGGTTATTTCGAATAATGTTTCCCGCAGTTGCCGTGCCAATGCCAGCGACTGGAATTAACGCGGCTCCGGCTGTGACCGCGCTGAGAAAGCGACGTTTGGTGGAATCCATAACTCACCTGCTTTTTTTGTTGTATTTGAATTGACTGATTCCATTGTGAGAAATGCACTGCGAGGCTTATATTGTGGATTTCCACATACCCAGATCAAACTTGATCTAAAACAAATGTGGTTTACCAAGGGTAGCTGTTATTCTTGCTCCATTACTTTCGAAGGAACGATTCTACTCATCATGAACAAAACGCCACGGTTGCTTCAGTTTTGGGTTCTTTGCTTAGTTGCCTTTGCATCTTTGGCTCAGGGCGCAGTTTCTGAACAAGCAGATCTGCAAGGAATGCAAGAGCAAAAAGCAGAGCAGCCACAGGTCAAGAAAAAAGTCGAAGTGGGCGTGTTAGCGATACGTGGTCATCTTTATGCCGAGCAGAGATGGCAACCGACCATTGATTGGCTCAATCAGCAAATTTCCGATGTGCATTTTGTCCTTCATCCCCTTAACTTGGATGAAATGGGCGAAGCGGTGAAGTTTCAGACCATGGATTCCATCTTAACCAACCCAGGTCAGGCAGTGCGGTTGGGCAGGCAATACGCGCTGTCGTGGATGGCAACGCTAACCAGCAGAGCACCACAAAACTCGAATTACGGCATTGGTTCGGCGCTTGTGGTTCGAGCCAATTCAAGTTATCAAACGGTGCAAGATGTCTCAGGACGTCCTGTTGCGGCGGTATCAGAAAAAGCGTTTGGTGGTTATCTAACGATGCGCTATCAAATAGTCAAAATGGGGCTTAATCCAAACGATTTCTTTTCTGATGTCCGCTATCTTGGTTTTCCTATTGATGCCAACCTGTATCAATTACGTGATGGCAATGTGGAAGCGGCCGTTGTCCCTGCTTGTTTATTGGAACAGATGCTAAGTGAAGGGCTTTTACAACCGAGTAATTATCGAGTTTTAAATCAACAGCCGAACGAGCGCTCGTTATGCGCTGTTTCCACACCGCTTTATCCTAACTGGTCATTTGCCAAAACAGAGCGCGGCTCAGCTCAGATCGCCAAACAGATTGCGCAAGTATTGTTAGCGATGCCACCTGAACACCCTGCGGTTATTGCGGCAGGCGCGTCAGGTTGGACGTCCCCCGTCAGCTTGCTGAGCATCGACAAACTTTATCAGGCGTTGGATCTCCATCCGTTGCAACAACCTTGGTGGAGTGAGGCTCTACGCTGGCTGCGTAGTCATCAAGAATGGGCATGGGCGCTGTTCATGTTTGTGATTGTGTTGAACGCGTACCACTTTTGGCTTGAGTATCGATTTAGCAAGAGTAAGCAAGCTTTGGAGCAGACATCGTTGCGATTAAAAGAGAAAAGTGAACAGTTAGAACATTCACAAAGGGTCGCGATTGTCGGAGAAATCGGCACTAGTCTTGCCCATGAACTCAATCAGCCACTGGCAGCCATTCGCAACTATAGTGAAGGCGGTTTACTTCGCTTGGCCAAAAAGCGCCCTCATGAAGATATTGTCCCTGTGCTTGAGAAAATACAGGGCCAAGTTGAAAGAGCCGATGCAATTATTCAGCGATTAAGAACGTTGATTCGCAAGCGCAGTGTCGACAAAACGTCGTGCGATCTTCAAGTACTCATTGATGACACGATTGAGTTACTCCATTTTCGGATGCAGAAGCAAAACATTTCTATTGTGGCCAGTACAGAAGGGAACATTCGTCCGTTACTTGTCGATGCAGTTGGCGTACAACAGGTTTTAGTTAATGTGATCAGCAACGCGATTGATGCGTGTACTTTGTTCCAAGAGAAATATCACTCATCAGGTTATCAAGGTAAAATTGCCCTGCATTGCGATTACCAAATCAGTCAACTCTCTATTCGAGTGTTAGACAATGGTACAGGGTTGCAGCAAGAGAATCCGACTCAAGCGTTTGTGAGTAGCAAAGAAGAAGGGCTTGGGCTGGGGTTGGCCATTTGTCGCGATGTGATGGAAATGCATGGTGGCGAGTTTGTCATCAGCTCGATAGCACCACATGGTTGTTTGGTTGAGCTTGTGTTTCCATATCAAAACTAATCTGAACTAGACATAGGATCATTCAATGAGCAGCGGTGAAAAGCAGCTACCTGTTTTTGTAGTCGATGATGATGAATCGGTGCGTGACTCGCTCGCTTTTATGCTGGAAGAGCATGACTTCAACGTGACGACTTTTGCTGATGGGCAATCTTTTCTCGATAAAGTGAACATTCATCAGGCCGGATGCGTGATCCTTGATAGTCGAATGCCCAACCTTCGTGGTCAGCAAGTGCACCAAATTTTAAATCAAGCCAACAGCCCGTTGGCCGTTATTTATCTGACAGGGCATGGTGATGTCCCGATGGCGGTCGATGCATTACAAGCTGGGGCGGTCAATTTCTTCCAAAAACCAGTCAAAGGCGATGAACTGGCACGAGCTATTTTGCAGGGACAGGCGCAGTCTGCCACAAACCTCGATATGGCAGCAGCAAAATCGGCTTATGAATCGCTCACACCTAGAGAAAAAGACATTTTACGTTTGATCATTGAAGGAAAGCGCAACATTCGTATTGCTGACGAACTTTGCATAGCAATGCGAACGGTTGAAGTACACCGAGCTAATCTATTGAAGAAGTTCTCGGCAAAAACCGTTGCAGAGTTGGCATATATTTATGGCAAGCTAGATTAAAGCTTACCGAGTGAAGCCTCTTAAGGCTATTTAGAGGATACAACTTGAGCTTTATGACGACTCGCGTATTATCTTCTTCGTTCTTACTTTATCTGAATTCTTATGAGTTTGTTGACTAAACGACATCACACGCCACATAAGCGGGCAAAATGGCTACTAGCGATTATTGGCTGGGTGGTGGTTGTGTGTCTGATGCAAAATTCAGGTTTTGCATCGTCATGCTCTATGAAATATGAGACGGAATCGCCCGCGGTTTCACTTACTGATGAGCGTTCGAGCGTCAAGTCGATTGATACTAAAGAAACCAGCAAGTGCGAATTGTCTGAAAAGTTAATTCAGTTTTCTCAACATCAACTCGATGTATTTATTGTTGTTCTGTTTGTGGGTATTTTTGCTTCGGCAATTTGGTTGTGCAGTGCCTATATTGGTGCGCAACATTGGACGGAACCGATAGGCCGTAAGTATCGAGTCCATCTGACTTTCTGTGTGTTCCGAGAATAAAAGCGTGCTTTCTGACCACTAGCGTCAGTTATTTAGCACCTTTGTCTTTTAACTAGGAATCACTATGAATCAAATTACTAAACTGACTCAGTTTGCGTCCATGTTTTTTATTACGCTTGCTTTGAGTTTGCTCTCTCTGAGTGTTTTAGCTCAAATTACTGATACAGGTTGGCTAACCAACCCACAACATCCTCCAGTGCAAACGCGCTTTGTGCTCACTGGTCAACAAGATCCGCAAGCCAAAACACTTACAGGTTATTTGGATGTCAAGTTAACCGGAGACTGGAAAACTTACTGGCGTTCACCTGGTGAGGGCGGCGTAGCGCCATCTATTGATTGGCAAAATTCACAAAATTTATCCAAAGTGGATTGGCAATGGCCGCATCCACAAAAATTCGAACTATTAGGTATCGAGACTCTTGGGTATAAAGGCGATACTTTGTTCCCCATGACGCTGCACGTCGAAGACATGTCAAAACCTGTCACGATTGATGCGGTACTGACACTTTCTTCTTGTACGACGATTTGTGTGCTGACCGACTATAAAATTCAATTGACGTTCTTGCCTTCTGATCTAAAAGTCGATGAAGACGTGATGTTCAGTTACGCTCAAGCAGTGAGTAACGTGCCGCAGCCATCGCCGTTTATTGATGTTACTCAGGCGAGTTGGGATGCGAACCAATCGAAACTACAAATCAAGCTAAAGAACAGTCAGGGTTGGCAACAACCACAAGTGCTGGTGGATGGTGTCGATGAAGCAACGCGAGACTATAGCTTCAAGCTTGAAGGAATGCATCAAGAAGGAAACATCGTCACCGCGAGCTATATCGTTGATACTTGGCTGGGCGATGTGGAGTTAGATGATCAGTCGCTGTTTGTGACCATCAAAGACACCAATTTACTAGCAGAAGAAACCACTCAAGCAACTGCTGAGGCAATAGTTGAACCGTTGCCGAGCACGTCTCTAACGAGTGTTTTTCTATTCGCGTTGCTCGGCGGTTTAATTCTTAACATTATGCCTTGCGTTCTTCCGGTTTTGGGGATGAAGCTAAGTAGTATTGTTGCCGCTCAAGGTATCGAGCGTCGTCAAATTCGCGCTCAGTTTGTTGCCTCGTCACTTGGTATATTAACGTCGTTCTGGATTCTCGCTGGTTTTATTTTGGTGCTCAAGCTAACAGGTAATGCCATTGGCTGGGGCGTGCAATTTCAAAGCCCTTGGTTCTTAGGTTTTATGGTGTTGGTCACCACTTTGTTTGGGGCCAATATGCTGGGGCTGTTTGAAATCCGTCTATCATCGGGTACCAATACATGGCTGGCCTCGAAAGGTGATAACTCCCTAGTTGGTCACTATGTTCAAGGTATGTTTGCCACATTGCTTGCGACGCCTTGCTCCGCGCCTTTCCTGGGAACAGCCGTGGCGTTTGCCTTGGGTGCCGACGTATTAACGTTATTTGCAACTTTTACAGCATTAGCATTGGGTATGGCACTGCCTTGGATCTTAGTCGCTGTGTTTCCAAGTATCGCGCTGAAACTACCAAAGCCTGGCTCGTGGATGAATGTCGTTAAAATAGTGTTTGGCATAATGATGTTGGCAACCAGCGTTTGGCTACTTTCATTAATGGCAAATCATGTTCCGATGTTATGGATTGCACTTATCGCTGTGGCTGCTTTTGTTGTAATGATGGCAAGAGTTAAGAAAGTGTATGGTGAGAAAGCGCTTGCTGTATCCGGAACTGCGTCATTAGTGTTGATAGCTGGTGGCCTGTTACTTGGTAGTGTCACTGCCGACCAATGGGCGACACCGCTTCCTGAGGACTTAGCGTGGCAGAAGCTTTCTAACTCGGCGATTGAAGATCACGTCAATAATGGGCGAGTGGTGTTTGTGGATGTCACTGCGGATTGGTGTGTCACGTGTAAAGCGAACAAGATCGGTGTGATCTGGCAAGATCCTGTCTACTCATTGCTGCAAAGCCCTAATGTAGCGACGTTAAAAGGGGATTGGACACATCCGGACGGCTCGGTAACTGACTTTTTACGAGCTCATGGGCGTTACGGTGTGCCGTTTAACATCGTCTATGGCCCGGCAGCGCCACAAGGTATCCCGTTACCTGTGATTCTGACTGATGATGTTGTTTTAAGTGCGGTGAAGCAAGCGAGTGGGGGAGCTATTCAATGAGTTCGACAAAGCGGCGTAGAACATTCCGATATTGGCTCGTTCAAATCGTACAGATGGTGCTCATTGTCACCGCGATTTCTATCGCGATGGATTGGTATCGCACCAAAGATATTCCTAAACAGGAGGCTCCACCATTGAGCTCCGTATTGAGCGATGGTGAATACTTCGATGCAATCGCGCAAAGTCATGAACAACCTGTCGTTGTTTACTTTTGGACGACTTGGTGTCCCGCTTGTAAATTTGTAAGCCCAAGCGTGAGCTGGCTGAGTGATGACTACACCGTAGTTGGCGTTTCTGGCTCGTCGGGACCGAATGAGCGTGTGGCGCAGTTTATGAGGGCAAAAGAATATCGTTTTGAAAACATAAACGATCCTTCAAGCTATATTATGCGTGAATGGAAAATTAGCGTGACTCCAACCATTTATATTTTAAGAAATGGTGAAATTTCCTCCGTCACAACTGGCGTTACCACTCCGATAGGAATACTAGCGAGAGTTTGGTTAGCTCGATAACGCAATAAAAATCCGATATTCAAAATATTGAGTATCGGATTTTTTTTGTTGTCCTAAACAACCAGTCGGTCACATACCATAAAGAACTAGTCAATCAATAAGTGTCTAGATGCTTATTGCGTGTTACATTCGAGCATCGTTCTGGTTATCAAGGAGGAAACGATGAACGTAGCAAAAATGTATGATGATGTGTCGGATCGCTATCAAAAGTTGGTGGATGACAGTCACTACGTCGGTCCACGTTGGATTTCTGAGAAGTTAAAAACCTCTCCCATCGAGCAAGGCTCGGTTCTCGACCTAGCCTGTGCGACTGGCAGTATCGGACATGTCGTAAAAAGTCACTATCCAGAACTCGCCATCCATGGCTTAGACATCTCGTCCAAAATGGTTGATAAAGCGCGCCAAACTAACCTCTATCAAAGCGTCGCGGTTCATAACCTCGATGAGCCATTTTCCCCTTTGTTTGAGCAAACCTTCGACCTTATCACCGCACTTGGTTTTACTGAGTCTCTAGCCGAGCCTCAACAACTTCTGGAGTGTATTTCGCATAAGCTAACTGCGAATGGACGATGTTTTATCAGCTTTCAATACCACGATCCGGATGGACAAGATTTGCCTCGAAATACTTATAGTGGATCGGTCGTGCATAAGGCATATACCGAAAGTGAAGTTGAGCAACTCTGTCAGCAAGCTGGGTTGGAAGTGGTTTCACTAGAAAACGTGATTGGTTACGTATCTGGTGTTGGTTATGTGTGTCGATACTTGATGCTAGAGCTGAAAAAGTCACACCGCTGAAATAAGTAACAAACAAGGATTGTTTTTGAAAACACAAGATTTAACCGAGTTCGGGTCTGGAATTGAATACGATGCTCAATACGACCAGCATTACCATCACGACATTGCTTTCATCACAAGGTTAATCGAAGAAACCAATGCTCGAAATGTATTGGATGTCTGTTGTGGTTCCGGCATTGTCACGATTCCAGTCTCTGAGCAACTCAACGAAGCCATTGGCATTGATATTTCTGAAGGGATGCTCAAACACGCAAAGGACAAAGCCAAAAGCAGGAGTAACTTGCGTTTTCTTCATCTAGACGCAACCCAGTTTTCGTTAGGTAAGAAGTTTGACCTAGCCATAATGACAGGGAATGCATTCCAAGCCTTTTTAAGTGACGACATGCTGGCAGGCGCACTGAGCTCAATATCAAAGCACCTAGAAAAAGGTGGGCGATTTGTCTTCGATACGCGGTTACCAACGCCAGAGAATCTAGAATTGGATCATGAGATGGCGCTGTGGCAAACCTATGTTTCTCCAACCTATGGTGAAGTGAATTATTTCGGTATGAAGGCCGAGTATGACTTGCAAACGTCCATCATGTATTTGAACAAAGAGCGCCATTTTGAAAGTGGAACGATTGAGCATTCCAGCATTGATTTAAAATATCGCCCGCTGGAAGACATAGAGGTTTTCCTTGAACAAGCGGGATTCAGAATTACAGAGAAGTACCAATCTTGGTCAGCGCAAGTATTTGAGGCGAATGCCAACTCGCTTGTCTGTGTGGCTGAGAAAATATAAACCAATGTTGAGGGATACAATGCAAGGGTTTCGAATTACTACATTGTTAGATGACATGGATTTAGACGTTATCTACCAGTTCATTTCAAACAGTTATTGGGTAAAGGGCATTCCAAGAGAACGCCTTGAGAAGTCATTGCGCCATTCGTTCTGTTTCGCGGTTTTGGATGATGAAAATCAACTCGTTGCTTTTGCTCGGTTAATTACCGATCGTACCACGTTTGCGTACCTTGCCGATGTGTTTGTTGTGGAGGTACACCGTGGTAAAGGCATCAGTAAGTGGTTGATATCAGAAATTGTTGCTCATCCAGAACTACAAGGCTTACGCCGTATGATGCTTGCAACCCGCGATGCTCATGGGTTGTACGAACAGTTTGGGTTCACTCCTATTGCTCCAGTAGAAAACTTCATGCAAATCTGGAAACCGAATGTTTATCAGAGCTAAATCATGATGAGAGTTGAATCTCAACAAGTGGCAATCAGATACCTCAAAACAACAGACGCTGCTCCTCTGTTTGAAAACTATTTAGGCGATGAGCAAGCATGCCGCTTCCTCAATCGCCAAGCCCACCAAAATGTTAATCAAACCCTTGAAGCCATCGAAAGATGGTGTGCTCAATATGATCAAAAGTCTCCCAATCTATTAGTCTTCGCTATTGAAGAACTCACTTCTCAAACTCCTATTGGTTGTCTGGTGCTGATACCTGAGCAAGACAGCAGTGAAATCCATTTTGGTATTTCTGCTCGCTATCGGGGAAAAGGCTATGCAACCCAAGCCTGCAAACTTGGCGTTGTCTACCTGCAAAGCTTGGGTATAACGCGCATTCGCACCGCCCCGCATATTGGCAACCACGCGAGTATCCGTGTGTTGGAGAAATGCGGCTTTATCAGCCAAGGCATTTTAAAAGCGCATGCAGTTTTTCCTGCTCTAGGACGTGAGGCGCAAGACTGTATGGATATGCAATTGGAGGATATCGAACTGCGCCATTTTGCACATTGTTCAGAATGAAATTGATAGCGGTTGAAATGAGCGGTTACAGAGCATGTTAGTTGCCATCGTAGACAGCGTCTTTGCTGAATGATTCGTCGAGATTTTTTAGTCTTTGATTGTCAGAGGCGACTGACAAAACCATACCAACTGTGACAACCAAACCGCTATTAAAGCAGGATATTATTCCTTCAACTTTGTGTTTTAGGAGTAGTCATTAGACTACCCAATAATTGTTGGAATAAATAATGACGAAACGTTGGCTTGTCTCCGCTGTGAGCATCGCGCTGCTCGGCGGTGGTACGTATTTCTATCTCCAATCTGCTGCTCAACCAGAATTGCTGCCTACATTGATTGTGGAAAAAGGCACGATTGAAAAACAAGCGGTGGCTGTTGGTAAAATTGTCCCTGCACACTCTGTGTCTATCAAGTCACAAATCGACGGTATCGTCGGTGAAATTTACGCGAAAGTTGGTGAAAAGGTGAAGCAAGGCCAGCCGCTGATCAAAGTGCGTCCAAACCCAACACCCCAAGCATTAACGGATGCATCGGCAGAACTCATGCGTAGCGAAGCCGATCTGGAATCCGCCAAACAAAAACTGTCCAACTTAGAAAGCTTGGTCAAGCAGGACATTATTCCAAGTAACTACGACGAATACGTAAGTGCGCGCTCGGCAGTCAAATCTGCGCAAGCGGACGTATTGCAAAAGCGCCAGAATCTCGAACTCATCCGCAGTGGTGAGGCGTCTATCGGCGATGCGCGTTTAACGTCGACGATCTACGCGCCAATTGATGGCACAGTACTCAACCAGAAAGTAGAGGTCGGAGAGCCGATCATCTCGACTCAATCAAGCCAAGCCGCGACTGAAATGATGTCATTGGCCGACATGAACAGTCTGATTTTTAAAGGTAGCGTCAGTGAGCATGATGCTGCGCAGTTGTCTCCGGGAATGCCCGTTATGTTGACGGTTGCGCCTTATCCTGATGTGGCGATTTCTGGTGTGCTAACCAAAGTGGCGATTCAATCTGAGAACCTTAACTCACCAGAGGGCAATGCTTCGGCAAAAAGTTTTGATAACGGTTTTGAGGTTGAAGTGGGAGAACTCAAGATCCCACAAGATGTGTTGCTTCGTTCTGGTTTTTCATCGACGGCTCAAATCATTCTGAAGAAGTCTGAAAACGTGCTCACTCTACCGGAGCGCGCTCTGCAATTTGATGGTGACGCACCGAATGTTCTGATCCCCGACAGCTCAGAACAAGGGTTTCATAAACAACCTGTGAAACTCGGTCTGTCAGATGGCATCAATGTCGAAGTGCTTGACGGCGTGGAGCTTGATGAAGAGGTTATCGACAACAGCATGATGGGAGCGGCGCATGGTTAAGCTGCAACGATCAACAATCGCCTTTGCATTGTTGGCTGCCACGCTCAGTTTGCCGACCTACGCAATTTCTATTGAACAAGCTTGGCAACAAGCAAAGCAGAACGATCCAAATTACGAAAAAGCGAAAATCGGCGTCCAGCTTGGCGAGGTTGGCGTACAGAGTAACCGCAGTGCGTTATTGCCGGGCTTAAGTGCCAGTGCGTCAGCGGATTGGAATGAGTCCTCAAGCCATTCCAACAGTTACGGCGCTACCTTAACTCAAACTATTTGGGATAGCAGTTTGTGGTCGGAACTGGATCAAGCGAATGCCAATTATCTCAAAGTACAGTTAGAGTTATCTCAAGCGCATAACGAGCTTGCGCAAAAGTTGCTCACCGCTTACCTAGATGTGGCAAGCGCACTGGGCGACCTCAAATTGGCGCAGTCCAAGCTGGAGGAGGGGAAAGAACTTCTCAACATCATCGAGAAACGCTATCGAGCAGGCAAAGTGAAGTCGGTTGATGTTGAAGAGATGCGAGCGAATCAAGTCTCTGAGCAAGCAAGTATCCTCAATGCAAAAGCCGATCTCGAAGTTAAAAAAGCAGAGCTTGCGGCGTTAATCAATCAAATGCCCGAGAGTGTCGACCAAATTCGAACGGATTCTTTGATTCAGCCACCGATGCTGGTGGACTCTCAGGAGCAATGGCTAAAGCTGGCGAAAGACAGCAGTCCAGAGCTGTTGGTGGCGGCGCAGATGGTGAAAGCGAGCGAGTTCGCGAAAGATTCAGCTAAAGGTGGATACTACCCGACCGTCAAAGGCAGTGTGGGCTACAGCGATGGTGACAATCGTTCAAACGGCGAGTTTAACGCTGGGATTAGTTTGAGTTTGCCGATTGACCTAAATGGTGCAGTGCGAGCGAAAGTGGACGAAGCATCGTTGAACATTTTAGGCGCCAAGCAAGATATGCGTAGAGTGGAAATTGATATTCAGAAACGAGTTATTCAGCAGTTTACGCAGGTCGATATCAACTGGAATCAAGTTTTAATAGCGAACGAGCTAGTTGAGTCGCGCGCCAGAGTGTTGCAAAGCAAAGAGAAACTTTACGACGCTGGCCTGCTTGAAGTGTCGGAAGTTATCAGTGCACACAACAGCTTGTTTGAGGCGAAAAACAGTCTGCAAACCAACTTGTACAGCTATTGGCGTAAGAGAATCGGCTTACTGCAAACCGCAGGGAAACTCGATGACGATACCATGGTGTTGATCTCTCGGGCTTTTCATTCATGAGCAGCCTGTTGCAGCAAATTTGGCAAACGTTGATGGCGCACCGCATGAAGAGCGTGCTAGCCATTATCGCGATTGCTTGGGGCGTGATCTCTGTGGTGGTGTTAATCGCACTTGGCGAAGGCTTTTATCGCCATCAGACCCAGTCGTTTTCATTTATGATCAACAATGTGCAAGTGGTGTTTCCGTCGAGTACCAGTAAACCGTGGCAAGGGTTACCTTCAAGACGACAAATTGATATTCCACAAGAAAAAGTCGACATGATCAAACAGTCGGGCTTCGTGCAACAGGCGTCGAGCGTTTACGCCAAATGGGATGCGAATATCACCAATCTCAAAGGACAGAACTTATCGAGTACGGTCAGCGGTATTGATACGTCTTACTTTCCTTTAATGCAACGCAAGCTGCAATCCGGTTCGAGAAACCTGTCACCAAGTGATATGAAAAACCACACTCGCGTGGCAGTGTTAGGCGATCAAATTGCGCAAATGGGCGGAATCCAAATCGGGGATAGGCTCAAAGTCAACGGCATTCCGTTTTTGGTGATTGGGATAACCGTTGGTGAGGACACTGGCATTTCATTCGGCGATAGCCGCACGGTTTTCATTCCTCAAACAACGTACCGCGATTTGTGGGATGCGAAACCTTGGATGGTATTGATGAAGCCGAGAGACGGGATGGATGCATCGTCATTTCGACAAAATATCGTGAACTTTTTCGCCAAGCAGCTTCATTTTGACCCAAGTGATAAAGATGCGGTCGAATTACCCGATTTTAGTGAAGGTGCGGCGGTCATCAGTGGAATTTTGCGTGGCATTCAGATTTTTCTCGGAGCGAGCGGTGCGATGACCATGGCGGTCGGTGCGCTTGGTGTTGCCAACATCATGTTTTTATCCGTCACTGAGCGCACGCGTGAAATCGGTGTGCGTTTGGCGATCGGGGCGACTCAAAAATCCATACTCAGTCAGTTTATTCTTGAGGGGCTTATTTTGGTAGCTGTGGGCACGGCATTAGGTCTGATGTTTTCGTATGCCGTGGTATCTGTCCTAAGCAGCATGGGATTACCGGAATGGATTGGTTTGCCTGTGATCACGCCAGATTCCATTGCTTGGTCTTTACTTGTGACGCTTATCTTGGCATTGATGGCATCGTATTTCCCAGCAAGGCGAGCATCACGTCTCACGCCAGTCATTGCTTTGAGTGCGAGGGCTTAGCCATGTTGTTACCGATGAGACAAATTTTCCAAGAAATGGCCGCAGAAAAGCTGAGACTGGGTTTGACCATTCTAGCAGTAGCGTGGGCGACCCTTTGTATCGCTGCTATGTTGGCGGTAGGTGAGGGTATTCGTCAGGGCGTATTGAAAACCGCACAAAATGGTAACGGCAACTTGATTTATTTGACCGGAGGGATGGCCACCGTCGACCACGGTGCTTTTCACCAAGGTAAGTTTCTGACACTAAAAATGGACGATTCAGAGGTTGTTCGAGCGTTACCCGATGTAAAAAGCGTTGCGCCAACGGCGAAGTGGAAAGAGCGCATCACCGTTGGTGACAGAAGCTCGTGGCAAGAGCCGTTAGCAGTCACGAGCGAGTTTCAATCCATGACCAATTTGGTGCCGATGGCGGGGGGACGATGGTTAAATCCACTCGATCAAAAAGAGACGCGCAAAGTCGTTGTACTGGGTTATGAACTGGCAGCCGACTTATTCAACCCGAATGAGGACTTTAGTTGGTTTGCGACAGTCACATTGCAAGTCAACCCTGTGGGGCAAAAGGTAAAAATCGGCAATGAGCAGTTCACCGTTGTGGGCGTATTGGAGAAAAACAGCGCCCAAATAGAACTGGGGGATCTTATCAACTATTCCAGCTTTGTGCCGTTAGCGACGTGGAAGCGATTTCATGTCAACGGTGAAATTGGTGGCATCAATGTGCAACCACAAGCAGATGTAGACCGAGAAGCCTTAGCAAAGACGATCAGGCAAGTGATTGCCCGTAAGCACGGGGCAAGTGTCAGTGATGAACAGGTCGTCCAAGTCGATGATATGTTCCTTAAACAAAAGAGTATGCAGCAGTTTCTGATAGGTTTGCAGAGTTTTCTTGGCATTATCGGCTTCGTGACGTTAGCTGTTGCTGGCGTTGGCATCGCCAATGTGATGTATGCCACCGTAAAGCGATCTACGCGTGATATCGGCGTGCGCATGGCGGTCGGTGCAACCCCAACGGCCATTCGCATGCACTATTTAGTGCAGTCTTTATTGACAATGATGATGGGGGGCGCGCTTGGCTTAGGCGTGACGTACGCGCTGGTGTCTGCCATCAGTTCCATTCCTTTAGAGGGCAATGCCTTTTATGAGCAACTGGGTAAACCTGTCCCTGAGTTGTCGTGGGTCGTTGTCGCGATTGTCATCCTCACCTTAGTGATAATTGGTGTGGCATCTGCATGGTTACCTGCAAACCGAGCCGCAAAAGTCAGCCCATTGGAGGCGCTACAAAGTGAATAACAACAATAACTCTGGAGAGAACATGTCGAACCAGCCGCTTGTTGAGCTAACCAACATCTGCAAATACTACTCAAGCGGAGAGGCGGAAGTACGTGCGCTCGACGGCGTAGACTTAACCATCAATCAAGGTGAGTTTCTTTCGATTCTTGGCCCGTCTGGCTCGGGTAAATCAACGCTAATGAACATGCTCGGCTGTTTAGATAAGCCCACCTATGGCGAGTACCAACTTGGCGGCCAAAACGTAGCAAGTTTAAGTGCGAATGAGTTGGCTGGCATTCGTAACCAAAAGATCGGGTTTGTCTTCCAAAGCTTTAACTTATTGGAATACGCGACGGCGCTTGATAACGTGGCACTGCCGTTGGTTTACTCTGGCATCAAAGCCAAAGAACGTCGCCAGCGCGCAGCTAAATTGCTAGAGCAAGTCGGGCTAGGGGATCGTTTAGACCATAAACCAAACCAGCTTTCTGGTGGTCAAAAGCAGAGAGTTGCTATCGCCAGAGCCTTGGTCAACGATCCGCAAATCATCTTAGCGGATGAACCAACGGGTGCATTGGACTCAAAATCCGGCGCAGAGATTGAAGCCTTGTTCAATCAACTTCACGCTGAAGGCAGAACATTGATCATCGTGACGCACGATAACGCCCTCGCAGAACGCACCAAACGCATCATCACGATCAAAGATGGCAAGGTGATTTCGGATAGAGCGCCGGTAAGTAGGGAGAGATGAGCTTTTCTTAATTGAGAACTGAGTTTTAAGGGAAATAGCGATACAGAGGCTATCTCCCTTTACTTTTATTCGCGATGTTCGTTTTGTCTCTCTTTTATCAAGTCATGCTTTTGTTCTTTAAGTAGAGTGATTGCGAGCTTAGTGTCCTCAATCAATTTACTGTTATCGTTGAGATCTTTGCTCTTCAAAGGCAAAACTAGATAATGAATGCTGCCATCTGCATTCTGTACTCCGGTAGCGATGATGACATCACCTTCAGACGCCGTACCAAAATACTCTGATACGACTTTGGTTTCGCTGACACCGTAGCTATCCAAATAGGATGACTCCGTATTGTCAAACAAGATAGGAACCCCTTGCCTAGCTAATGTTCGCAATTGTTTTTGCTTTTGCTCGTCGAATGGATAGTCGGTCGTACTGATGTAACTTACCTGTTCAGCTTCAATAAAATCGTACAGTTCATTGCTCAGTTCATTTAATGGGGCAGATATCCAAGGTGTAGCTGGAATGACGTCGGAAGTATCATCATTGCCACTTTGTGGTGTTGGAGTGGTAACCACCTTTTGAGCAGCATTGCTCTCAGGAGGCGTTACACTTATTGTCGCAGCGTCTTCTGTCTTGATTTGCTCGTCAAGGCTTGCAACAGGTTCGGTCTGGGCATTCTTGTTATTTGAATTAATCAGAAATATGGCGAGTACTGCACCAAGTGCTAGCGCCGATCCAGTCAAGAGTTTTTTGTTACTTGTCATGTGTCATGTCTTACCGTTTATTTCATTAGTAAATACGGCGGCCACTTATTTATTCCGTGGCCGCAGGCTAATAAGTTAGTGGTAGAGATCGTCATTCCAAGAGATAGTTACGGCTCGGCTAGTCTCTGTCCATTGACTGCTATCACGATTTTTCTTCCAGGTATTTTCTGGTGTGGTATACCAGCTACACCAGTCGCGACCAAAGTAGTAATTGGTTTTTCGCCAACCAGCAACCAGCTTGACCTCTGATGTATCTAGGCCATCTTGAATGTCATTTTTTCTATATACGACGCCGACTTGTGGTTTAAAATCTGAACGCATAACGACAGGTAACTCATTGTAATCAATCAAATTACCCATGTCACAACTGGTCCAACGATACAATAACCAGTCTTTAGCTGGCGTATTATGGCGGATAGTCTTGTTTTCAATTAACCAATTAATGCTTTCGTTAGCTTGGTTAAAATCGGCAACCGTTTGAAACTCTGGCTGGTCGTACGTTACACGGTTGCTCCAGGAGATTCCCCCACTAATATTTGGAGAAGTAGAAGCACTAAATCCAAGGTTAAAATCTAGAGACTCACTGACAGATGCCGTTGCAATGGTGTTTTCGGGAGCATGGCTCATGTGGCGTAAAGGGGCGCCATTTAAATAGCTCAGTGCCAGCTTAAAAGCCGTTGGAACGGTGTAACGGTAATCTCCCCCAGTGGCAAAACCATAGATTTGTTCTTTGTTTGGAACATTAGTCATGTCGAAGCCAGAACCGCCATTTAGGATCAACTTGGCTTCTTTAGCGCCATTTGGTAGCAAAGATTGGTTCCAGACATTTTCTAAAGAATAAATTAAGCGGATTTTTTTCGAGCGTGCATCACCATCATCAAGCTGAAGCAACGTCGAAGTGTAAGATTTCAATGTATCTTCAGCATGTGCTGGTGCTAAAGAACCAAGTAAAGCGAGTGCGATAATACTCGCGGAAAGATGCTGTTTTTCCATTATTGTTTCCTATTAGTCAGCCCATAAAGACTTTTGTTTTAAACTATCTTGATGGGCACTTTATAATTATGGACAGGTTATAAATTCAAGCTCAATAAATGAGCGGTGAAATAGTGCATCTTGTTTTTTATTAAAAAAAGAAAAAGGATAGATTCGTGGGATTAATGTCTCATAGTTTTTAAATTTACCTCTCAACTATAATAAATAAGAATTTGGTTATTAAGTCTTGCCTTTTTAAGTTATTGCTTAATTTTAACTTTCTAATGTTATATTGAGCTTTTTTATTGATAAAAGTGAATTTTATAAATGTTAGCCATGTTATTTTTAGGGTTTTTGTTATACCAAACTAAGTAAAGTATCGTTATGTGGTTATCTCGGGTTTATGAGTTCAATTCAAATTAAAACAGTGGTTTATGTTTTTTGTTATTATTTTTTTAGAGCTTAATGTAATAGTTGAGTGATAAAGTCCGTCAATGAAGTTGTCATGTTCGTGTATGAAGTTATATGTGCTTTTACAGCAGGAAATTAAACTTTACGTTTAAGATGATAAAGATAGAAAAAGAAATAAATAAGATAATTAAATAATCATGTTTCGAGAATATAAAATGTAACGTACTTCTAATTAAACGAATGCTTGAATAAACGATGGGATGTGAAACGTGCTATTTAAGTTACGCTGTCCTATATTCTAGTTGGCGTCTTGTTTATACAATGCGTTTTCTCGGCTTAAACTGGTTTACGTACTGCTAATCTCTTATCCGTTTCTTAATTACACATATTGGCAATATGCTCGCCAAGTTACGTGTATTGGTGTCAATGAAAAACAGTATCTACGATAGCTCTCTCAGGGTTGGAACTGCCACTATGAATTTCCTTCATGTTCAATGTGAAACAATACCAATATTACTCAACTCGTGAAGCAAGTATAAAAAAAGGACTGCTCTGGTGTTAGGCACTGCGACGGTCGTTTTTTGTACGAACCGTTCGTCGTAAGTGCTGTGCAACCTAACGATTGGGAAAACCAAAAAACAAAAAATGTCCCCATGCACAGAGTTAGGAAAAGTCTGCTTTATCTAAGGAAATAGGATACCAACTCACGATGAATAACGATTTCACATTTGCTATCAAAAGCATTCGCTTTGATGAGAATTACCAACCATCAGACAACACGCGAATCACTACCAACTTTGCTAATCTGGCTCGCGGAAACTACCGCCGAGAGAATCTGCGCAATGCGCTCCGAATGATCGATAATCGTTTTAATGCGTTGGCATATTGGGATAACGCGCAAGGTGACCGCTACTCAGTTGAACTTGAAATCATCTCTGTTGATATGGATATCCAAGGTAGTGGAGAAGCATTCCCATCGATTGAAGTGCTCAAAACTAACATTGTTGACCACAACACTAACGAGCGTATCGAAGGCATTGTGGGCAACAACTTCTCTTCATACGTGCGTGATTACGACTTTAGCGTTTTGCTGTTGGACCACAACAAAAACCAGCCACAGTTCAGTATCCCAGCGAACTTCGGTGATTTGCATGGCAAACTGTTCAAAGCTTTCGTTAATTCTGAGTCTTACAAACAGCATTTCAAAAAGCTGCCAGTGATTTGTCTGAGCGTATCGGACAACAAGGTATATCGACGCACCGAAAACCAACATCCTGTTTTGGGCTTTGAATATCAGCCGAACGAATCTTCGTTGACGGAGCAGTACTTCAAAAAGATGGGCTTACAGGTGCGCTACTTTATGCCGCCAAACAGTGTTGCACCATTGGCATTCTACTTCTTCGGTGACTTGTTGAACGATTATTCAAACCTAGAGCTTATCAGTACGATTAGCACGATGGAGACATTCCAGAAGATTTACCGACCTGAGATTTACAATGCCAACGCGGTTGCCGGTAATTGCTACCAGCCAAACTTAAAAAACCTAGACCACTCGCTAACTCAAATCGTTTACGACCGAGAAGAGCGCAGCCAACTGGCGATTGAACAAGGGAAATTTGCCGAGGAGCATTTCATCAAACCTTATCAATCTGTGCTTGAACAATGGTCTGCAAGCTACGCGTAATCGATAACGAGAATCTAGAAAGGAATGACGATGAAAACACTATTACCGACTTCAACGGCTGGCAGCTTACCGAAACCTTCTTGGCTGGCCGAACCAGAAAAACTTTGGTCACCGTGGAAACTGCAAGGTGAAGAACTGATTGATGGCAAACGCGATGCGCTACGTGTCGCTTTGCAAGAACAAGAGCTGGCAGGCGTTGATATCGTCAGTGATGGCGAGCAAACTCGGCAACATTTTGTGACGACCTTTATTGAGCATTTAAGCGGCGTAGATTTTGAAAACCGTAAAACGGTGACCATTCGCAACCGTTATGAAGCAAGTGTTCCGACGGTGGTTGGCCCAGTAAGCCGCACAAAGCCCGTGTTTGTTGAAGATGCCAAGTTCTTGCGTCAGCAAACTAAGCAACCTATCAAGTGGGCGCTGCCAGGCCCTATGACGATGATCGACACACTTTATGATGATCATTACGGTAGCCGTGAAAAGCTGGCTTGGGAATTTGCAAAGATCCTCAACCAAGAAGCGAAAGAGCTTGAAGCGGCGGGTGTCGACATTATTCAATTCGATGAACCTGCGTTCAATGTGTTTTTCGATGATGTGAACGAGTGGGGCATTGCGTGTTTAGAGCGTGCGATTGAAGGGCTGAAATGTGAAACTGCAGTGCACATCTGCTATGGCTACGGCATCAAAGCGAACACGGATTGGAAGCAAACGCTAGGCACTGAATGGCGACAATACGAAGAAGTATTCCCTAAATTGCAGCAGTCAAATATCGATATTATCTCGCTTGAGTGTCATAACTCGCGAGTGCCTATTGAGTTGCTTGAGTTGATTCGCGGTAAGAAGGTGATGGTTGGTGCGATTGATGTCGCTACTAACGAAATTGAAACGCCAGAAGAAGTAGCGAACACATTGCGAGAGGCGTTGAAGTACGTTGATGCCGACAAGCTTTACCCATGTACCAACTGTGGTATGGCACCTTTGTCTCGTGAAGTATCGACCGCTAAGCTCAATGCGTTAAGTGCGGGTGCGGAGATCATTCGTAAAGAGTTGGTGGGTTGATATTAATACTTAGGCTCCGCACCATGAACTAAAGTTAGAGTCATTCCAGCGAGTTTAAACGAGACTAGGAATCTGATTACAGCTCGCTAGGAAATAGCGATAACTTTCGCACTTCAAAGCTCTCGGTGGGTAGCTCCTGAATCACGCTCGTCCCTCGCTGTTCAGGATGACGGATGTTGGAAGATATATTGCTCGCCACAACCCTAGTTATTAGAGCAGTTTCAGGATAGCGTCATTCCAGCGAGTCTAGACGAGACTAGGAATCGGGTTACAGCTCGCTAGGAAATGACGATAACTTTCGCACTTCAAAGCACTCGGTGGGTAGATCCTGAATCACGCTCGTCCCTCGCTGTTCAGGATGACGGTTGTTGAGATATACGTTACTCATGTACACAACTATTTGGTTTGTATCCAAAGTTGGGTCATTCCAGCGAGTCTAAACGAGACTAGGAATATACTAACAACTCACTGGAAAATGGCGATAACCTTAGAACTTCACAGCACTCGGTGGGTAGCTCCTGAATCACCTCGTCCCTCGTTGTTCAGGGTGACCGTTTTAAATAAAAATGCCGCTCACAGTATAGTGAGCGGCATACATTTCCCGTTTCCAGCCTCGGCCAGATTTAATTCAACTCTACGTTCTTAATCTCAGGATGCTTTAGCAACATCACACGAATCCAGTGATGCACCACCCACATCACCATCGCGGTGAGCAGAACCGCGACGAAAATCGAGCTGAAACGGTACAAGATCGAAAAGAACGCGTCTTTTTGTTCTGGCACCAATGAAGTCGTCAGCGGAACCGATAGGGCAGACATGGCAGAAAACGCGATAGCCGCTTTAATTTGCCCCTTGGTGAGCCACAAGCAGAATGGCCCCATTGCAATGGTAAAGGCGAGCCAAAAGAGTAGCCCATGCCCATACCAACTGCCCAATATCAGCTGAACAGCCATCCCTGCGATGCAGCCTAGTGCGGTGCCGATGATGCGAATTTTTGCCATGGCGAGCGAGCCCGCTAAAGTCATTGGGGTTAGGATGATCAAAATGGAAGCTTGTGCGGACAGCGAGTCATATAAGTCCGCTACTTGGAATACGATAAATGCCGCCATCGCCACTACCCAACCCATAGCAACTTGGCTGATGTAGTCAATATCGCTTTTTACTGGGGTCGACATCTCAATGTGCTCGGCGGGGGATTTTGGCTCCGGGAACAACCAATACGCGAATGCGCAAACAAAAATATTGCTGAACGCCATCACCCACATGTTGACGTTGAACTCTTCAATATCCATGAAGTTATAGCTGGCAAAATTCAACACAATTGAACCCACCAACAGCCCCATGTAACCAAACAAATAGGTTTTCTGGTTCATCATTGCAATGCACTTGAACAGCATCATGATTCCGACGGCAACGGTCATTAATGTTGGATGAAACTGCAAGTATTCCAGCAAAAATGTGGCTTGTATGGTTGTCCACACCGCAGAGAAAAACACGATCAATAAAGCCGAAATATTAAAGTTGTCCATTCTGCCCAATATAAACAGCGGCATCATGATGGTAAAAAATCCGTAAGACCAACCGAAGATCATGCTTAGCGCGAGCCCTAAAGAGCAGCCGAACCAAATTCGTAAGGTTTTCATTGTCGCCGCCTAGTAAATGAAGTGGAACCAGCTTGCGAGGTGAATCTGTGCTTGCGCCATCAACTGCCAGAAAATGCTGTTGTCTGGGTACAAAACAATGGTAGCGCGAGAGCCGACAAACAGTGCTGGTGGTAACTCTTCGCTGCTGGTTAGGTTCACTCGTGTACGCTGCGCATCACGTACCCAGCGGTTGTTCACTTCCACTTTGGGCAGTGCGCCATTAGGCGTTTGTTGTGCGGCTGCTACACCGTAATCGCGGCTAGCTAAATCAAAGTCGTACACCGAACCTGGGTTGGCATCAAATGTGACCAAGGCGTGGAAAGTCTTGTCTACGTTCGCGACGGACTTTTCACGAAAATCAGCGGCTACCCAGAGTGATCCTGTTGGTACAAACGTCAGCAATGGCATGTTGGTGTTTGCCATCGTGCCAACTTCTAGTTGCAGGTTGGTCACGACACCATCACTGGGAGCGAGTACCGCGGTATTTGCCAAATCAAGTTGCGCCTTTTCGATGCCGTTTTTGGCAATTCGAACGGCGGTGCTTTGACCTTTTTGATCGCCTAATTGCGCCTCAATGACTTTTAAGTTTTGTCGTTCCGCTTTAAGCGCTGCACGTGATACCTGATTTTGGGCAAAGGCATTATCGAGTGTCGATTGAGAGATGACTTTCTGCTTCGATAGTGTCAGTAAGCGGTTGTACTCGCGGTGTGCATTATCAAATGTCGCTTGTGCGCGGGCAATATTGGCAAGAGCGACTTCGCGTTGAGAATACAGCGTTGCTTCTTTTTCATAAGCGGATTGCAGAGACAGCTCCGCCTGTTCAAGCGCTATCTTGTATTTACGATCATCAATCGTAAACAACACATCGCCTTTTTGAACGGACTGGTTATTCTCGATGAGAACGTCGGTCACTTTACCAGATACCTCGGGTGCGACTTGGACAACGTATCCTTGCACTCGTCCTTCGGTCGTTAAGGGGGCGTGGCGGTCAGCAATGATAATGTACAAAAATAGTACGATGAACAGGACAATCAAAGTTCGCATCCAGTGTTTGAATTTTTGGTCAGCCGTCATTACAAGTTCCGTTAAACATGTTGGATAGCGGATTATAGAGAAGTCACTCACAATTCAGTAGAATGATAATACGAACATAAATGACCTAAAAATAGGACAATGAACGTTAATTTTGATGATATTTACCTATTCACTCAGACGGTGGTTCACGGCGGTATAAGTGCAGCGGCAGAGGCGAATCAACTACAACGCTCAAAAGTGAGTCGTCGTCTGCAAGAATTAGAGAAATCGCTCGGGGTACAGCTTTTGATTCGCACAACACGCAGCATTGAGTTGACGGAGCACGGGAAACGCTTGTTTGAGTTGGTGGGGCAGCCTATTGACCATATTCAGCAAGGTTTAAATGCCATGCACGAATATCAACAAGAGCTGACGGGCAAGGTGCGTTTAGCCATTCCTTCCGCATTGATGAGCTCTGCCGCGTTTAACGCGATCATCACCGAGTACACAACGCGGTATCCGGAGATTTCGGTCGAGATTGAAAACCATCAAGAGAGTGTCGATCTCAAGCGTCAATCGTTTGATTTACAGCTTCTTCCGAGCGTGGTCAAAGTCACCGATGACAGCTATGTGCAGTTCAGTCTTTTGCCTTATCGTAGTCACTTTGTTGCGTCAAAAGCCTATCTAGAATCGCATCCGCCAGTAAAAACGGTGGAAGATCTTAAGCAGCATCGCCTTTTAACTAATCGTTACAATGCCGATTTGCTCGATTCAGATCTGCATGTGGCGTTGCGTTCGGATGACCTCAACTTGCTGCGCTCGATGGCGATAGCAGGAAACGGCATCGCGTTTATTCCTCAAATTCATTCCAAGCCTGCACTGAGAGACGGTTTGTTGGTCGAGGTGCTGCCTCAATTCGCGCATCCGAAGCAGCATCTTACTCTGATTTATCCCTCGGCCTTATTTCTGCCCAATAAAGTCAAAGCCTTGATTGAACTAATTCGAGAGAAATTTAAATAGTCAGTTCAAACCACTCTTACCTAAGGGCAAATGTGTGAGCGAAGGTCATCTTTCTAGGTTTTATTGCTCTAACATGAAAGGGTTCTGATACATTAACTTTTGCTCAACTTGTTGAGTATGGTTTGTGGTCGCACAAGATAGGAGATGGAAATGTTATCGAAAGGAAACACGGGCCTGATTGTGGTGGATGTTCAGGGCAAACTCGCTACATTAATGCATGAAAGCGACGCACTGATTGAAAATATCACGAAACTGGTAAAGGGCGCCAAAGCACTAGATTTGCCTATTCTGTGGCTAGAACAGAATCCAGAAAGGTTGGGCCCAACCGCGGAGCCGATTCGTGAAGTGCTTGAAAGCACGCATTTACCTATTACCAAGTACACGTTTGATGGTTGCAAAGAGGCGACGTTTAAGGTCGCGGTGGAGAACGCGAAAGTTGATACCTGGTTGGTTTGCGGTATTGAATCCCACATTTGCGTCTATCAAACCGCGGTTTCTCTGCGCCAGTCCGGTTATCGCGTTGAATTAGTCACGGATTGTGTCTCTTCCCGAACCGCTGCCAATAAAGCGCTCGCTCTTGCGAAGTTAACCGCTAACGGTGTGGTGCTCACTGGGTTAGAAATGTGCTTGTATGAAATGGTCGAAGATTGCCGAGCACCTGAATTCAAAGAAATTCTGGCGCTCATCAAATAGTGGAATCACTGTAATCAGCAACAACTTTATTTGAACACGCTATTCAAATTCTCGTTGATATCTTGGCAACATCGACTCGTTGCCAAGTAACCCGCCTTGGTGAATATAAATCACCGTTTTATCTGTGTTCTCTTCCAACCAAGGGGTGAGGCATTGCCACATATACGGGTCGTATAACAGGTCAAATTCGAGGTCGGTTTGCTCAAAGAGTGCTTTCCATGTGATGTAATCTTCTTCGTACAAGCGACCAAAATGGTGTTTGTTGCGCACGGTTAAAATGGTTGGGTGGCTGTTTTCACCGAGCTGGTTGAACTGCTCAGTTAAGTAATCTGCATCGCCTACGCAAGGGCAAGTTAGCACTTCTATGCCGTGTGGGCTTAAATGTTTATGAAGATATAAAGCGGTCGTGCCAGTGCCTGATGGCAGGGCGACGGTAAACTGTTCTTTACCTCTCAATCGCGTCCAATCAAGAATTTCTCGTGCTAACTGTTTGATGCCAGCTTCAGCGAGGTGGGAACGTCCACCCTCTGGAATAAGCAATGTCGACTCATCTAATCTTTGTACCTGGTGGACGTATTCACTAGGGTGGAGTTCGCTACCGATGTCTTGCATGGCGGTGATTTTCATACCCAAATCAAGCGCACCACGATAGTTGCCGATAGGGGAGTCTTTAAGCCAAGAAGGAATGTGTTGAACGTAGAATTCGAAGTTCCAGCCTTTGATTTGCGCCAGAGCGGCAAGCGAATACATCGCGTTGGATTGAGCAGAGCCATAACTGATGAGGGTTTTGATGTCGCTGTTCTGCGTTTCCATCAACGCCATAAACTTACGTGCCTTGTTCCCAGAAAAGTGAGAATGCAGCATGTCATCACGCTTAAGGAAAAACGTATGACCGTTGAAGTTGTGTTGAGTTATCGGGCTTTCAGAGAGTTTCATGCTACTGCTGACGTGTCCAACCACGCGACCTTGCCGTTAAAAAGGGCGCGTAGTGTAACGCCATTAAACCCAGATAAAAAGTCTGGGTTTCAGTACAACCATTTCGGTTATTCCTGATGCTCTGACGTAAGGTCAATCACCGCCTCACAACCACCTTCTGGATGTGTACCAATCTTAAATTGCCAGCCATAACGCTGGCATAAATCATCCACAATCATCAAACCCAATCCGTGCCCATCAGAATGTGGAATGGTCGAAAAGCCTTCGCCTTCATCACGTACCGAGATGGTGTTTTCCCCGATGCTGATATGAATTGATCCCGATGGTGTCGCGGCGATGCCGTTGCGAATCAGGTTGCCAAGAATAATGGTCAACACAGCATTGGTAGCGCGCGTTTTTGGGTTTCCGTCGATCTGTACATCAAAGCTGAGTGCTTTCTCATCCGCCTGAGCTTGGCTTTGGAAGATGATTTGGATGAGTTCTTCTTCGGTGATGCTGCGCACTGGTGAATCATCTGCATTACGCTCGTAACGCACTAAGCCGAGTAGGGCATCCACCATAGTCGACATCTGCTGCGTTGCATCTTGAATTCGGTTCACCTGGCGGGTCTGGAAATCCGTGTTCGCACTTCTTGCCAGTAAACTGCTTGAGCCTTTCATTACGGTTAACGGTGTACGCAGTTCATGGCTTGCGTATCGTGCAAAGGCTTGCTCACGCTTGATGACTTGGTTGATTTTGTGGCGATACTCATTCAACTCATCCGCGAGGGTTTGGAACTCTTTGGCCGAGCCCTCTGGCACGCTAAAAGTTTGCGTAGCATCGCCTTGATGATGGTCGAGTTGAGTTTTAAGCGCATTGACGGGTTCAATCAAGCGTTGTGATAAGCGCAGCAGGAGGCTACCAAACAGGAACACCAGCACGGCGACAATGGACAGCACCATAGCGACGACGAGAATGAATTCCTCTGAGGTGATCTCGATTTCATCAATCAAGGAAACCAGAATAACGGGATGTTCAACGCCTTTGTAGGTGTAAGTGCTCATGTAAACCATGCGCGAGTATTCACCGTCTTCTACTTCATCAAGAAAGTGCTTTTGACCAATCAGGTATTTTTGATAGCGCTCGGCAACCAATGAGATGTCGTTGTATGCAGTGGTGAGCAGGTCAAGCTGAATACTGCCTTGCTCTGGGTGGGACTGGAAATGTTCAATTGCTTCTTTTTTGTCGACCATAATACGACGCTCGCCCACGCGGTCTTCAGACCAAAGCAGGGAGCCGGTAATCAACAAAAAGCAGAAGATGCCAATCACGACCGACACAAAAGAGAAAAACAGAGCGAGTCGCCCTGTCATACTTTGTGTGCTTTGCGTGCTAGCAAGTAAGCGATTGATCATGCACCTGTCTCCAAGCGGAAGCCAACTTTCGGCACGGTGATAAGCACATGTTGTTCAAATGGCTTATCAAGTTGGTTGCGAAGTTGGTAAATGTGGCTGCGCAGAACGTCGTTGTTCGGCTCGTTCTCTTGCCAAAGTTGGAAGGCAATTTCTTCGCGTGTCACTACGTCTGGCGCGCTTTTCACAAGCATTTCCAGAATGGTGTAAGTGGTAGGGTTTAGCGCCAACAGTTTATCTTGGCGATAAGCTTTACGCGTTTTTTGGTCGATAGACACTTCACCGTATTCCAACTTGCTCGATGCGACAGTGCCACGGTAACGGCGGATCAGTGCCATCATGCGCGCTTCTAGAATATCCAGATCGAAAGGTTTGGTCAGATAGTCATCGGCGCCGTGTTGGAAGCCTTTGAGCATATCGTCACGGCTATCGAGTGCAGTCAGCATAAGTACCGGTGTGTTGTTGCCCGCGTCGCGAAGTTTATTACACATGGTCAGGCCATCCATGCGTGGCAGCATGAGATCGAGCAAGATGATGTCGAAGGTGTTTTCCATCGCCAGTTTCAGGCCGAGCTCGCCGTTGTCTGCATAATCGAGTTCCATACCTGCACACTCAAAATAATCGAACAGCATGCCTGCGATTTCTCGATTATCTTCGACTAAAAGTACGCGTTTCATGTATTTCTCTCCAAGTGGGCGGGTTTTCGAAAATAAGACTTCGTCTTAACCGAACATTATTCACTAAGAACGTGAAAAAGATGTCAACAACATCTCTTTCACATTGATGTTTGTAGACTGGATTCATTCATCGGATTTAGTGGAAGAGTAGCATGTCAACCTTCAACATTCACGCTGCAACCTTTTCAAAGGTGAGCCAACACACTGAGCCTAAAACAGTTTTGTCTGTTGTGGTGCCATTCTTTAACGAGCAAGAAGTCTTGCCTGAATTTCATCGTCGTTTAGCCGCCGTTTTGGATGAAATGCCAGAACGCTGCGAAATCGTCTATGTCGACGACGGTAGCAAAGACGACAGCCTAATGATCGCGCAAAACTTTTCTCAATCTTCTAGCGACGTTCGTTGTATTGCACTAAGCCGTAACTTCGGCAAAGAGTCCGCCATGAGTGCGGGGCTGGAACACTGCCAAGGTGAAGCGGTGATCGTGATTGATGCTGACTTGCAAGACCCGCCGGAGTTAATCCCGCAAATGGTATCAAAATGGCGTGAAGGGTATGACGTGGTGAACATGCAGCGCAGTGAACGCCACGGCGAAACTTGGTTCAAACGCTTCTCGGCCGCTTGCTTTTACAAAGTGCTGAATAGCATGGCGAAATTGGATGTGCCTGAGAATGTGGGCGATTTCCGTCTACTGAGCGCAAAAGTGGTCAAACACATCAATGCGCTGCCAGAACGTAACCGATACATGAAAGGTATTTTTTCTTGGCCGGGTTTCAAGCAAGTGACGGTTCAGTTTGAGCGTGACGCTCGTTTCTGTGGTGAAACCAAATGGAACTACCTCAAGCTGATTGGCCTTGCAATGGACGGCATTACCTCGTTTTCCATTCGTCCTTTGCGTTTAGCGACACTTGCCGGTGCATTGGTGGCGTTCAGTGCCTTTATCTATGGCGCATTCATAGTGATGAAAACTGTTGTATTTGGTGAGCCTGTCACTGGCTACCCATCCATGATGGTCGTCCAACTTGCATTGGGCGGTGTGCAACTGCTGTCGATTGGCCTTTTGGGCGAATACATTGGCCGCATTTTTATCGAGACCAAGCAACGTCCTCTTTATCTTGTTCAGTCTGTTTACGAGCAGCCTGCAAAACATCAATCCATCCAAACCATGAAGTTTAAACTGGGAGAAACCGCGTAATCATGAGTATTAATAAAACCCATCTGTGGTTGTTGTTGGCGTTTGCTCTTTTACTCCGTCTTATTTCACTTGCCGCTTACCCTTTGATGGACACCACCGAAGCCCGCTACGGCGAAATGGCGCGCTTAATGGTGGAAACAGGCAATTGGCTTACCCCACAGTTTGATTATGGCGTGCCTTTTTGGGGGAAGCCACCCCTGTTCACGTGGATGAGTGCTTACGGCATTGAGTTGTTTGGATTGAATGAATTCGCAGTGCGCGCGCCTCATTGGTTGGCGGGTGTCGCGACTATTATTTTTGTTGCAGCCATGGCGCATCGCGCTGGCTTTAACGCAGTCATCGCAGCGTTGGTATTGGCGACGTGTGGCATCTTTTCAATTGCGGCGGGTGCAGTGATGACAGACATGGCACTGACATTGGCAATGACCATGGCGATGGTCGGCTTTTACTACTGCTGGCTTGGCAAAGACAAACACAGCCGATTGTGGGGTTATCTCGGTTTCTTTGGCTTGGCTTGCGGGCTGTTAGCAAAAGGTCCGGTGGCGATCGTGATCATGGGCATCGCAGTGTTTCCTTGGCTTGTGATTCAGCATGGTTTCTTCGGTGCCTTCAAAGCCTTGTGGCAGCGTTTTCCAATTGTGTTGGGGGTGGCGCTCATGCTGGCGATTGCTCTACCTTGGTACATCATGGCTGAAATGGCGACGCCTGGATTTATTGATTACTTTATTGTTGGCGAGCACTTTAAGCGTTTTGTTGTCAGCGGTTGGGAAGGGGACCTGTATGGCTCTGCTCATGATCAACCACGTGGGATGATCTGGGTATTCTGGCTGCAATCGGCTGCGCCTTGGTCAATTGTATTGCCTATCTTGGCATGGAAACGTCGTAAGGTACTCAAAGCCATTGAAACGGATCATCAAGGTCTATTTAGCTTCCTGATGTGTTGGCTGATTTCACCAATGATCTTGTTCACCATGGCTGGGAATATTTTGCCTGCTTACGTGCTACCGGGTGTGCCTGCATTGGGTATCTTGATTGCAATGCTGGTGGATAAACACGATTTCAAATGGCTGACCGGAACGGCAGCGGTGTTGCCAGCCCTGCTTATGATTGCGATGTTGGTTTTGAATATGGGCAAAGCAGATAGCCGCAGCGATCGCATCATCTTCGCGCAAATTAATGACAACGCTCCGGTCTTCTACATTGGTAAGCGCCCGTTCTCAGGTCAGTTCTATAGTCATGGTCAGGCGAAAAAGCTTGAAGATAAGAATGACTTAAACAATCTGAAGAAATTCCACCTGATTGGTAAATCGCAGCAAGTGGATAGCATGATTCATGAAAATGCGTTGAGTTGTACCAATGAGTTCACAGCAAAATCGAAACGCTCACTCTACACTTGTGTGGTTGGGTAACGGAATGCGCAAATTACCAAAATTTGCTTCGCTGGAAAGGTTTGCTTCGTTAACAAGGTTTGCTCTAGTAGGTGGTGTCGGCTTTATGGTCGACACCCTTATCTTTTCTGTGTTGTTCCATTGGTTTGGTCTGGATCTGATGCTGGCTCGTGGGATAGCATTTTTGTTTGCAGCAACCACGACTTGGCTTGGCAATCGCTGGCTGACTTTCTCTCAAGCAGAAAAAACCAACCCTTTCGCTCAATGGCAAAAATTTATGGCGAGTGCCTGTATCAGTGCTTTGCCGAACTTTATTGTGTTCAAAGGCGTAACGCTCGCCCTAGGAACGCAAGGGTTGATGGTCTATTTGGCTTTGAGCTTAGGCATATTGGCAGGCATGGTGAGCAATTATTTGCTCAGTGCAAAATGGGTGTTTAGTAGAGGATAGAAAGGTTCGGGCTTACTCTCCTATCCTCGAGTTAAAAATTCGTTATTTGAACCAATTTTTCTTTTTGTACATCAGAGTAAACCTAAAGCTTTTCATGGGGGATGTAAAAAGGTAAATAAGCCAAGGTTTATACCTTGGCTGCCGTTAGTTCAGATTTTGATTGTTCGATTTCAGATTCCGTTTGCCACTTGCCGTTGTAAAGGTATTCACGCTCAGGAAGTGGGGCATTTGACGCCCTTAAATCAAATACCTCTTCGGTTTGATATTCTCTACTACAAACTGGAATACTAAAGAGCCTTGATTCTGGCTTTGCTTCAAACAGCTTTTTATGATCATCGACCTCTTTACAATCCAGTTTGTAGACCTCTGACAGTTGTGTGACCATGGATTCTAAATCCGCTTCAGTTTTAAAGAAAACATAACAATCTGATCTATCTTGTGAGCGAAAGATAGTCTTATGAGCAGTATCTCGATATCTGCATATGTCATGCTTAAAATAGAACTGGATCACTTTCCTTTTTTTATTGTAGTCCGCAAACAGCCAATCCTCACGCTCTCCGATTCTCACTTCTGTTGGTTCATCTGGTTGGCGTTTAAGCATTTTAAAGGAGACTAATATAAAAGCACCTGCACCTACTAACGCCATCGGGCCAACCATCGCTACCATCACCACACATACCACTGCACCTATCCAGCCAACGGCTTGCGTGGCGGTATTCACCCACTTAGGCATGTTGCGACGTTTCTTCATCACAAAGCCTTTGTCAGAAAAAATATAGTCATAGCGATAGTCGAGGCCAATCGTAAGGTAAAAGGCACCAGACACCATCACCGATAAAATAAAAGAAAAAATAGTTACGCCAACCGTGTCACTCGTGTGTATAAACAAAGTTAATAGGAATGGGGCGATCACAAAGGGAAGCGCAAAAAGTTTAAAGTAATAGCGAAATGGTTCCTCTACATCATACTTGTGCCATGTTCTGACATTATCGCCTGCGAGTATTTCTTGCTCTTGCGCTTCTTGATAAACTGCTAATTCTTCTGGGGTGACGTAAAATGGTGAATATGCCAAGGGTTACTCCTTGGTTGTATTCAGTTCTGCTTTGCGCTGGTCGATTTCCGCTTCGCTTAGCCATAAGTCACCACGCAAGTATTTTAGTTCGGGTAATGTGGCATTCTTATTTCTCAGGCTATCTACTTCGCTTAGTAGATATTTAGTTCCTCTTACTGGAACATCTTGAAGTTTTTCGTACATTAGGTCTGTATTGAAAAGCTGTTTAATATTGTTTTCTTCAGAGCATTCGATGTTCCACTTGTTAACTAACAACTTCAACAAGTAATTCACTTCTGATTCAGTTTTGCAAAATATATAACTTCGACCACGAGTTTGGTTTCGACTGACTTCTTTATGCTCAATGTCAAAGAAATAGCAGTCGTCAAATTTGTGATAAATCACAATGAGTTTTCGCTGTTTGTTGTATTGAGCAAACAATGAATCTTTGCGAAGCCCCACTCGTACTTCAGTTTCTTCTTCAGGTTGGCGCTTCAGCATGCGAAATGAAACTAAAATAAATCCACCAGCACCGACTAGAGCCATTGGTCCTACTGCGATTACCATAAATACGCAGACTACTGCTCCAAACCAACCCATCACTTGCGCTGCTGAGTTCACCCAAGTAGGGAGATCACGTCTCTTTCTCAAGACCATGCCTTGCTCGGATATGGTGTAGTCATAACGATTGTCTAAACCAAATGTAAGATAAGAAACACCGGACATGATTATCGTTAAGCCTGATAATATGTAGGTCAAGAGCATCTGACTACTATCGTGGAGAAAGTAGGTCAGGAAAAATAACGGGCTGACTGCGGCTATAGCAATTGATAAGTATAAGTATCGAAAAGGCTCTTCAATATCGTGCTTGTGCCAGGTTGTGAGCTCTTTCCCTTTTAGAATTTGTTGCTCTTGTTCTTCTTGATAAGCCGAAAACTCGTCTGGCGTGATGTAAAAAGGTAAATAAGCCAAGGGTTACTCCTGTAAGCTAAGTTCACTAGTATCTGAAGTTAATGAACTTCTGATCGTTGCTTGTTTAGTATTGTCTGAAATCGCCGTATAAGTTGCACGCTGTTTTGCATTATTTTGGAACCAGTACTTACGGCTTAATTCGTTTTCATCATCGAGGATGTATTCTATCTCAAATGCTAGATAGTCAGCTGAGTCTTTCATAGGTAAACTCAATTTATACACGCTTTGAGAGTTTGCGGAGTTCATCGGGCTATTCAAGGTTTCTAGATCTACTCCGGTGTACCAAGTTCCTGATATCAATTCTCCCTTAGTTACAGAAGTATTTGTCCGAAGTTTAATTCCATCTCTTGCTATTTTGGTAGGAACTTGGATATGCAACTCAATACCAAACAGCTCCTGCATTGCTGATGGGTATTGCGTTGATGAATTGGGAACAACCCGCATCATTGGCACTTGGTAGATTGATGGTTTATCTATGATGGTTTGTAAATCAAATAGTGCCTTTTGTACTAATGAAGAGTTGTGTTTTTCTCGTTCTAACAGATCTGGAGACTGACTCCATTGTGCTCTGGCGGAATTATATCCCCACGGTAATTTATCTAACCATTTTTGAAAATCGTCTTGTTTGAACTTGCTCATTACATAGTTGCTCAAAAGGTAAATTGCAGTTAGCCCCATAATGACAAACATGATTGGCCCACCGAAAAGAACGTTTGCTGACCATACGCCAGTTATTCCTCCTACAGCTTGAAAGGTCCCTACTGCTGTAAGTCCAACTAAAGAAGAAAAGTTGAAGTATCCCGCAATTTTTGCAGTGCCATTCAAACTATCAAGTTGTTGTAACGACCGGTAAGCTTCTATCCCTGAAGCTAAAGCACCTATTATTCCTGTTACCGCAAGCCATTTGTTGAAAATTTTAAGATCACTCAAAGAAGAAATAGGTATTGTGGTATCACGTTTCGCCATTTCTTTTAGGGCAGATAAAGAACGTGCTCGTAGCGTTTTATCTACTCTTACGTTGTCCCAAAGTTTACCGGTGCGAATACCCGTCCAAGCGTTGACTGTATAAAAAAGCTTTTGTTGGATATCCAAAAATTCATCTGAGGACATTAATCCAGTGTCTTGGATACTGCTCATGGCATCACCAAGCGCGATGCAGTTAAATACTAATGCCAGAAAGCCTAGACCACCGGCATTCTCGAACAGTTTATTCAAATCATTGAGCTTATTCATCACGATCCGCGTTCTAAGCTCGATGGTTCTTTGAGGTAGATCATCAGGTAACTCAATGTACTGCGGGTACTCCAATGTAGCTACAGCGAGAGCCTTCTTAATAGTCTTTTTATTTTTTAAAGCTGTTGTGTATTTAGAGTCAGCTTTGCGGTTATTTTTCTGGAAGTCAGCAATGATTGCATCGTTTTTTTCGAGCTTAATCAGATAATCACTTACGCGTGTTTTCCATTTTTTAAAATCGTGAGCGTAACCTTCTTTTATTGTTACGGGCATATTGTGTGCCATATGTTCTGCAATAACGGCAAATAAATAATAGCTATGACGGTTCAGAGGTTTAGCGAAAACAGGCATCAGCGAAATTGATACTTGTGAGGTCATGCTAACACCAAACTCTACAACGCCTTTTGCAAGCGCACCTATTGCAGATTTAAAAATAATATCCAGCTCTTGGAAACCTTTGGCGATATCTTTGAGAAAGGCTGTTTCCGCAGTGTTTGGGTTGGAAACAAAGTCCATGATCTTAGAGTACATATTCACGCGGTTGCTGGTATCAGATATCTGGTCCATCAACTGATTATCAGGTTCAGGATTGTCTGAGACGATCGACTGTTCATTCTGCGCCTCAGTAATATTCTTCTCCATCACTTTAAATAAACTACGACTAAACCCAGAGGCATAGAGAGCTAGTAAACTGGTTGGTTTCTCCCATTGGCTTTCTGCCCATTGGCGGTCTTCTTCTTGCATCACCAAAGTAAATGACTCAACCGCTTGCTTGTGCAGTTGATACAAGCTGTACTGCGTGTCTTCGCTGTATAGGTCGAAGGTTCTCTCAAGATGATGAGGTGTTAAGGACTCCATTACTGCGATAAAGTCGCGTTTGACCGAAACCACTTGGGCTAGCATGGTTTCTTTTTGTTCTGACAGCTCTTGCATCTCGCTCAGCATTTGCTTCCAGTTGAGCTGCTGACGCCAGCGTTCAGTCGCTATCCATTGTTCGTATTTACCAAAACGGCTCGCAGAAATTCGATATTTGTCCTGTATCGCTTTAGCAATGTCACTTTGGGTATGTTGGTGTGATTCAATCGCTCCAGCGGAAAATTTAGCAGGATAGCCGGACTGAACTGAGCTTTTGTTCTGCTCTGCCAAATCAAGTTGGTGAGAAGAGTCATAATAGTCAGCCATGTCGGTATAAAACGACAGCTCTTCGCCGTTACGCTTAACGCTAGCTGGCATGTCTATCTCGTCACTTGCACCAAACATACACAGTTGCATGGCGGTCTGCATCAAGTTCCACTGGTTTGAAAACTGGTCAGTGAAAAGGCGGTAAGGGCTTGCGGCACCAACAAAATGCAGTGACATATCTTGAATGTCTGCGGCGTAATCTTTTATCGCGACGAAGTAGCCTGATTCTTCTTCTGGAATCGCAGAGGTTAAATCGCTTTTGACTGCGACAGGTTTAAAGACAGAACCATCTTCATCTGCTTTGGTGGCGATGCCAGAATCCGCAAAGCGACCATCATCGACGGCAGAAGATTCAATATCAGCGACTTGGGTTAACTTATCTATTGGTGCAATGTTGTGCTGATTCTCGTTTGAGGACAGAACAATGGTTTGCATGCGATCGATATGATTACTCGGATTGTTAAGTACGCGCATGAACGTGTGCCATGTCCACCGGTGCTCAGAGAAGCAAATCGATAGTACGCTTCCGTTGATGTAAGTAAGGAAGGGTTTTGCATCTTGTGGTGTCCCACGCTGCTCTGATTTTGGGCTTTCTGATTCTCCCAACTTATAGAGCGTGAATTGCGTTCCTTTGATTTCGTATTCGTCTAAGCTTTTGTTGATTGCATCATAGACATACAGCCAACCGTCGCGCAGTTGACGCAGGGTGTAACCAACGGTATTGAGTTTGGCTGGGCCTTGGCCTTTCCATTCTTCAGGCAAACCAAAAGGTTGTGTCTCTTCTGTTTCTAGCTGATCGATGGCATAGCGGACTGGGATAAAGTGCGCAGGTGATGCTTCCGTTGCTTCTTTCTCAGTTTTTAAATTGAGAGGTTCTGGTTCAGACGGCGGTGGCGGATCGATTTTTTTTGTTTCTCCCTCCCAAAACATACTGCGCTCTGGGGGGGAGCCAGCAAGATCATCGGATTCCGTGGTTGGAACGATATTCAGCGATTTCAGTGTACCATCGCTTTCAAATGCCTGAACGGCCTCCTCATAGGTATAGCTGTTGTCATACCAGAACATAGAAGTTTTTGGGGGAAGTGGATTATTCATCGTTAGCCCATGTTTAAGAGTTTTACTCTGTTACGCAAATATCGCACCAAAATAAAGTGATTAAAAATCAATGAGTTAGATTTTTATGGTTTTGCGTCAATCAAATAATTGTTTGTTTTTCCAATAAGTTGGTTGGTGTTTACCATTTTTTGTATTGATTGAATCAAAGTTTGAGTTGTGAGTGATGCCTCAATGAGCCGACAAAACAAAAGGGCTCCAGAGTTACCTCTGGAGCCCTTTCTAGTATTTAAGTGCTAAAGAGTTAGCGACGCTTTGGTTTACGTTGACCAGCTGGTTTGCCTTGTCCTTGTGGGCGACCTTGGCCTTGCGGCTTGCTACCTGCAGGGCGGTTTGCACCGTTGCCGCTAGGACGTTGGCCGTTGCTTGCAGGGCGTTGACCACCTGTAGCTTTACCCGAACCGTTACGGTTGCCAGATGGTTTACCATCTTTTGAACCGCCTTCAGAACGTTTGTTCAAATGACCACCGAAGCCTGGTTGGTTTTTGGTATGTTTGGTTGCAAAGCGGTTTGCCCCGTGACGACCAGATTTACGACGTTGCGCTGGTGTTTGTGCTTCAATGTCTTCTGCAGGAACGAGACAGCCTTGTTTGTCACCGATCAAATGTTTTTTACCCATACTGACTAGGGCTTCACGGATCATTGGCCAGTTTGCTGGATCGTGATAACGCAACAGCGCTTTATGCAGGCGACGTTGACGTTCACCTTTTGCTACAGGTACATCTTCACGTTTTTTGTACTTCACGCGTTTCAGAGGGTTTGTCTCTGAGTAGTACATCGACGTTGCGTTACACATTGGCGAAGGGTAGAAGTTTTGTACTTGGTCACATTCGAAGTTGTTCTTTTTCAGCCACAGAGCAAGGTTCAGCATGTCTTCGTCTTCTGTGCCTGGGTGCGCAGAGATAAAATAAGGGATTAAGTACTGCTTCTTGCCTGCTTCTGCACTGTATTTCTCGAACATCTCTTTAAAGCGATCGTACGTACCCATGCCTGGCTTCATCATCAGATCAAGAGGACCTTTCTCAGTATGTTCCGGTGCAATCTTTAAGTAACCGCCTACGTGGTGAGTCACGAGCTCTTTCACGTATTCTGGTGATTCAATCGCAAGGTCGTAACGTACGCCAGATGCAACCATCACTTTCTTCACGCCTTCAACTTTACGCGCTTCGCGGTATAAATCGATCGTGTGTTTGTGGTCTGTGTTTAGCTTGTTACAGATGCCCGGGAATACACAAGAAGGACGACGACAGTTCGCTTCCGCTTTTGGATCTTTACAGCCCAGGCGGTACATGTTTGCAGTCGGGCCACCAAGATCGGAAATTGTGCCGGTAAAGCCCGGAACTTTGTCGCGAATTTCTTCAATCTCGTTGATGATAGACTCTTTCGAACGGTTTTGAATGATTCGACCTTCATGCTCGGTAATCGAACAGAAAGAACAGCCACCAAAGCAACCACGCATGATGTTCACAGACGTCTTGATCATGTCGTACGCAGGAATTTTTGCTTTGCCGTACATAGGATGAGGAACACGCGCGTAAGGCAGGCCAAACACAAAGTCCATCTCTTCGGTCGTCAATGGAATTGGAGCTTGGTTTACCCAAAGTTCACGATCACCATGGCTTTGAAGTAACGCTCGACCAGAGTACGGGTTCGTTTCTAAATGCAGTACACGGCTTGCATGCGCATAAAGAATGCGATCGTTTCTTAGCTTTTCAAACGAAGGTAAACGGACCGCAGTCGTCGCAGCATCGTGGCGTGATGGGCGAATTGTGATTGGTTGTGCAACTGGCTCGTCTTTTTTAGTTTCACACTGAGTTTCTACTTCGTATGGGTTCTTTGGTACGAACGCTTCTTTACGAGGTTTTTCAATGCGAGAAGAATCAATAACCGTGTAGCCTTCTGGCGCCGCTGGCAAGTTCACGGCAGTACCACGAATATTGGTCATGGTGCTGATGTCTTCGCCGTTTGCGATGCGATGTGCTACTTCGACAAGTGCGCGCTCTGCGTTACCAAAAAGTAGGATGTCTGCTTTTGCATCAAACAGTACAGAACGGCGAACTTTATCTGACCAGTAATCGTAGTGTGCCACACGGCGTAGGCTAGCTTCGATACCACCTAAAACAATAGGTACTTCTTTGTATGCCTCACGACAACGTTGAGAGTAAACCAACGTTGCTCGGTCTGGGCGTTTACCACCTTCGTTATTCGGTGTGTACGCGTCATCGTGACGAAGCTTTTTATCCGCGGTGTAACGGTTGATCATGGAGTCCATGTTACCCGCAGTGATCCCGAAGAACAGATTTGGCTTACCAAGTTGCATGAACGCATCTTTATTTTGCCATTCTGGTTGAGCAATGATACCGACACGGAAACCTTGTGCTTCTAGCAGGCGGCCAATGATAGCCATACCAAAGCTTGGGTGATCCACATAAGCGTCACCGGTTACAATGATAATGTCACAGCTATCCCATCCTAGGGCATCCATTTCTTTGCGACTGGTCGGCAAGAAAGGTGCCGTACCAAAACACTCTGCCCAGTATTTTTTGTACTCATGAATAGGAGTGATGTTATTGGTCATATTTTGCTCTCTGTTCCAGGGAGCGCGAATTATAGCGATTTGATTATCAGGTATCTATAACAAACTCATCTATTCAAGCTTAGTTCATCGAGTTTTATTTGGTTTGTAAAAATATCAATGCTCTATCGGCGATTTTCTGTCTAATTTCACCTTGAAAGCCTCATGGTTATAGATCGGTTCATGAAAAATGTCGCAATCTTAATACAAAGCATAAGCAATGGTGTGCTTATATGGGGTAAAGCCTATAATCAAATTAGTGCATATTAAATGCAAAAGGCTGAGCTGCTCTGGAAATAGTTCTAAGTCGATAGGCTTATCGTTGACACAATCCATCTATAAAGAGGATCGGCAGGTCCCAACTGGAATGTCGCGAATTGACTGTGAATTTTGAGCCTTGGGCTAATTACAAAAAAAGGGGCTAGGGTATGAGTGAATCTACGACAACAGTGCATCCAAAAATGCAAACGACTTCCAGTCTAACTCCTGTTATAGAGTGGTCTTACGATATTGATACTCGCGAGTTCGAATGTGATCAGCAAGGAATGGCAAAGGCATTTGGGATAAGTACGCCAGTAACCAGCGAAATAACTTGTTTGATCATATGCTGATGGGGCAACAAGAAACGCTAAAACAACGAATTCTAGAAGTGGAACTCTTTGGCGGACGGGGGCGGTTTTCTTGTTGCATGATGCTAAAAAACGTTAACTTAGTGCACGTTACTATTAGTTTTGAAAGGCTCAATAAGCGCATTATCCAAGGCACTATCATTCCGCAATTAACAATCACTGGTTGCGAGGAGTTAGCGAAAATTCTCGAAACGATTTTTGATTTGCCAAATGTAGGCGTTTTAGTTGCCGATGAAGATACGCGCATCTTAGGTTGTAACCGTGCCTTTGAGTTACAAATGGGCTATCAAAACCGAGATCTGGTTGGGCTTAAAACTCATATTTTCAGTACCTCTCACCATAGCCAAGCGTTTTATGATCAGCTGTGGCAGCAAATTAATGATGAAGGATGTTGGTGTGGTAACTTGCTGAGCAAAACAGCAAACGGTAGCAACCAAGCTCATCATCTTTGTATTTACCGACTTACGTTTCATTCTGGACGAATTCTCTATCTCGGATTTTCTACGGATATTTCTGCTTCGTTGTTGTGGATGAAAAATCGTTGTGAACAACAGCATGATTGGGCTGCCTTTTTACCAACGAGGAAAGAATTTGAACTCCAATTAGCGAACTTAGCGAATGAAAGCAGAAATAAAGAACTCAACATTGTTATGACACTCAGACCCAAGTTTTCGGAGAGATACTTGCTTGAACAGCAATTAGGTTTTGCAGATTTTATTATGCGAAGTCGCTACACCAGTATTGCGGGGCAGTTATCTCGGGATGTGTTTGTCGTATGCTTGCAGACCCCTCATTGTCAATGGTTGAGCCCGGTTCGTTTGATCCAAATTGCCATGAAAGGGTTCTTTAATGAGCTTAGAAATGAAATGGGCACAAAAATGCATGCCACTATCGTTAAAGGCCAAACTGGTGTGTCAATCCTTGGCTATGATACGAACCGACCAAGACAAGCGCTAGCACATGCAGCGCAAGCGATGTTGTCCTCTATTTCCGGTGAAGGCAGCTATTTCAACTTTTACGACAGTGAACTTCACTCTGAATTAGTGAAGCGCCAACATCTCGAGGCGTTTTTGGAGGCGCAAATAGAGAGTGGACTAGTGGACGTTTACTTTCAACCGATTATCGACGTTCAAACCGGAAGAGTGGTTAAGTTCGAGGCCCTCGCACGCTTCTATGATGAAAATGATGCGTATTGTACGCAGAAGATGATCGCTATTATTGAAGATCTAGAACTCATAGCGGCACTTGATGATGTGGTCTGCCAAGCTGCGTTGAAGCACTTTCCGCGCTTACAAGAAATTTATGGCGAGGAAGTGGGCGTGACCATCAATCGCTCCCTCAATACGAAATTGGATTCTCTTCAGATCCTTCAGCGGTCGCATGATTTGATTAAAGCCAGTGGTGTAGACCCTAAGCGAGTAACTATCGAGCTAACAGAAACCGCGTATTTTGAACAAGATGAGGAGCATACTCGAGCTCTAGAGGAAGTGCGGAAAGAGGGCATTGAGATCGCGATTGATGACTTCGGTACTGGGTATTCTTCTTTTTCTTATCTAGAAAAAGGGCAGTTTGATTTACTGAAAATAGACCGAAAATTCATCAAGAACATTCATAAAGGGAGCACCAGCTATAACATTGTGAAAATGGTCACCGAGCTTGCACAGCAAATGAATGTAAAAGTGGTTGCTGAAGGCGTGGAATCCAAGCAAGAACTTCAAGTATTGGCAGAAATCGGTGTCGATTACATGCAGGGCTTTCTATTTTCTGCTGCCGTGCCTGTCGATTTGATGGATAAAGCGAACAGTTATGAGCATCTGTTCTCTGACATCGCGATTGAGTCTAAGCAAAGTGATGTGTTGCAATCTGTGAGCCATGAACAAGTCAGGTCTATGGACCCTGGAGAACCGCTCTCCTTGGCAGTGGAGTACATGAATTTGAATCCAAGCTCGCCTTTAGTTGTTCTCAATGAAAATCGTTGTGTTGGGTTAATTACGAAAGAGACGGTGAATTTACACCTAACGCCCTCGATGGGCACAGAGCGAGAAACTGAACGAGAAAGCCGAATTTGGAAACGTCCTGTTAATCAGATAATGAGCACCGAATTTGTGTTGGTTGATGAGGATTTACCTGTCTCTGTTATTCGAGAGTTGGTTAAAACCGGGATTCGTTTCCCTTGGGTACTGTGTAATACCAAAGAAGAGTACCGTGGAGTTTTAACGCAGGAAGACGCGTTGAAGTATCTTGCCTCTCTGTGAATAAAATTGTCTTACCGTTTTAGCTCATTTGGGGGCCGACTTTCGGTGGTTTGGCGATAGTTGATTTGATATTATCGCCCCCCAAAATGACTTTTGAGCGTGCATTCAACATGATTCAACAATTGCTGGTTACTTTCCCTCCGATGCTATTTGGCGCACAAGCGCTACTGACTTTGCTTCTAATAAAGGGCGATATTTGTCCTGGTCAGCGAGGACGTCTTCATAAAATGTTGCCAGCAGTAGCTGTATTGTGGCTCGCTGTTGCGTCACTTCGCATTGAAGCATTTATGATCGTGTTTGCTATTTTCTACTTTTATTCTCAGGTTCAAACCAAGAAAACGCGTGAGAAAGGGCCACTATGGGCGATGCATTTAGCGAATGGTTTGGCCTTTGCGTATGTGAGTATTCAAGTATTTGAGCAATCAAGCTGGCCAGCATCGATAGCGATGGCGCTAATGATATTTTTCCTTGGGGCGTCATTTTCTCAATTGCTGCTTACGATAGCTCGCAGCAGACTACAGGCATTTCACCGTATTTTACCAGTTACGGGCATTGTGTCTGGAATGCTATTAGTCATCGCAACGTTGTTTGCTTCTTACCAGTTAAATGAAGCCACACTAAACGCTGCAACACAGCCGATCTTGCTGTCTTTAGCTATGCTAATTTCTTCAATTATTGTGTGGTGTTGGCATATTTTTACGCATAAGAAACCAGAAAAGGTGCAACTGAGCGTTGCCTTGTTGCTAGCACTCGCGTCGATGACGAGCCTGCAAGGTTTATTCTCTCTCGCGGCTTAACCTCTATTCTAAAGACAAAGCTAGACAGCTTATATCCAAGTGCTTTCTTGGTGCTTGGGTATAAGGTGATCACGTTTTAGATCGCACTCACTTTAAATTCGCATAATTGCTACTACGCTTGTTTATATACCTTGTCGAAGAGGAGAGTCGCGATGGATTTAAGCAATGTAGGTAATCTGGACAGCACTATTTTGCTAGGTATCGTCAACGAAAAGCTACGTTTAGAGTGCGACAGTTTTGACGAGTTAGTATCAGTGTATGAGATGGATGTAGAGTCTGTAGTCGGCAAGCTTGATATGCTCGGTTATCAGTACGATCCATTGACTAACCAATTTAAAGCATATCAACGCTAAGCCTTTCATAATCCAAATCTTTTAAGCCACCTTGATTCCGTCAAGGTGGCTTTTACATTGTAGCCTCGCGGTTGCGAAAAAAGCTTGTAAGTAACGCTTTTCTTTCTCTGAGTGACGCGTTGCAGCAAACAAGCGACGCCATAAGCCTTGGCCGAAAGGTTTACTGGTAATAAGACCTTGGCGAGAAAATTCAGAAATCGCCCAATTGGGTAGTGCCGCCACCCCTAATCCAGCAGAGACCATCTGAACTAACATGAGAGTGTTGTCGGCTTGCTTCCATTTCGCAGGTTCTATTCCTGCTGGCTGAAGAAAGTGTTTTACGACGTCCAGCCTTTGTTTTTGAACCGGATAAGAGAGCATGGTTTGATCTGCGAGATCTTGCGGATCAATAATTTCTTTTTCCGCCAATGGGTGATTGGTTGCGGTAATTAAACGCATTTCAAAGTCGAATAGAGGCTCGTAGTGGACTTCAGATCGAGGTTGGATATCGGAAGTAATAACGAGATCAAGTTCGCCTGCCAATAGAGCTGGGAGTGGTTCAAAGCCAAAACCAGAGGAAAAGTCCAATGTTACGCTAGGCCAAGCAAGTTGGTACTCCCTAAGTGCAGGCATTAGCCATTGGAAGCAAGAGTGACATTCAATGGCCATATGTAATCGGCCATTGACGTCTTCTTTCAAGCTCGCTAAATCATTTTCTGCTCTTGCGAGTTTCGGAAGGATATCTTCTGCAAGACGCAATAGGATTTCTCCCTCTGAAGTGAACTTCACCGGACGAGTCTTTCTCAGGAACAGTTGCCCTCCAATTCGCGCCTCCAAATCTTTGATCTGATGAGACAGTGCCGACTGAGTGAGATGTAAAGCGGTCGCTGTTGCCGTTAGAGAGCCAGTGTCTCGAAGCGAAGTGAGTGTCCGCAAATGTTTTAGCTCTATCATGAATTCCTTTCATCCTTTGTTGCTCGCTATGAACAGAATAGCAATCGTGTAAATAACTTAACGACAAAAAATGGATATGTAAACGTCTAGACGTCTATTTGTTGTGTTTATTTGCGAATCATGTCGCCTCATGATGAATTTTTTTAATAAACAAGTTGAATAAATGGACGTTGTTCAAACCGCAGATGAGAGCGATAGTTTAGCCATCCAGACATCTTTCATGACGAAAGATACTCTGACCCAAACAAATTAAACAAGATTGAAAAAGGAATAGGGACATGGCTACAACAACGCACGTACTAGGTTATCCACGCATCGGTGAAAAACGAGAATTAAAATTCGTTCAGGAAAAATACTGGCGCGGAGAAATTGATCAAGCAGAGCTTAAAAAGGTTGGAGCAGATCTGCGCGCTAAAAACTGGCAAACGCAAACAGATGCTGGCTTGAGTTTTACCACCGCTGGCGATTTTGCTTGGTACGATCATGTACTGACGACCACGTTGTTACTGGGTCACGTGCCAAAACGTCACGCAGACGGTTTCCCTGATTTGGATACGCTATTCAAAGTGGGTCGCGGTCAATCTCAAGCGGGTTGCGGCTGTGCGGGCGCTGCAGCATCGGATATGACTAAATGGTTCAACACAAACTACCACTACATCGTACCTGAATTTAGCAAGGACGATACATTTGAAGTGAGTTGGCCTCAACTGTTTGAAGAAGTCAACGAAGCAACCCAAGCTGGGCATAAAGTGAAGCCAGTTTTGCTTGGTCCAGTCAGTTATCTTTACTTAGGTAAAGAGGTAGAAGAAGGGTTCGATCGCCTGACGCTACTGCCACGATTGCTTACGGCTTACCAAGCTATTTTGGCAAAGCTCGCAAGTCAAGGTGTTGAGTGGGTTCAGATTGATGAGCCAATTTTGTCACTGGAGCTAGAAAGCAAATGGGCTGATGCGTTCAAGCTAGCGTACCAAGTGATTCGAAGCGATGTAAAAGTGCTGCTAACGACGTACTTTGACTCTATAAGCGATACGCTAGACAAAATTGTAAAGCTACCAGTGGATGGTTTACATATCGATTTATCTGCCGCGCCTCAGCAGCTTGACGACGTGGTTGCCAAACTACCGGAGGGGTGGGTGCTGTCTGCTGGCGTGGTCAACGGTCGTAACGTGTGGCGCTCGGATTTGAGTGCGCAACTTGAACGTCTACAGCCAGTAAAAGAAAAACTGGGCGACAACCTTTGGGTTGCGAGCTCATGCTCTTTGCTACATAGCCCGGTTGATCTGGAACAGGAAACAGAACTCAGTGAGGAAGTGAAAAGCTGGTTTGCGTTCGCAAAACAAAAAGTAACAGAAGTCGCCTTGCTTGGCCGGGCACTCGATGGTGATCAAGATGCGATTCTCGCTTGTGATACCTACAGCCAGCCAATCAAAGCACGTAAAACGGCAACGCATGTGAATAAGCCACAAGTTCAAGCACGTTTAAACAGTATTACTGCGTCACTTGCCGAGCGCAGCGCACCTTACGCGGAGCGTGCTGCGCATCAAGCTGAAGTATTGGGCTTGCCTCTGTTGCCAACCACGACAATCGGTTCTTTCCCTCAAACGGGTGAAATTCGTGTTCAGCGCAGTGCTTATCGTACAGGTCAATTATCTGAGTCTGAATATATCCAAGCACTTAAAGGACATATTGCTGACGCAGTAAAACGTCAAGAGGCGCTCGACCTAGATGTGCTTGTTCATGGTGAAGCAGAGCGTAACGACATGGTGGAATACTTCGCTGAGAACTTGGCGGGTTTTCAAACGACCAAATTTGGTTGGGTACAGAGTTATGGCTCTCGCTGTGTGAAACCTGCCATTGTAGTTGCTGACATTGAACGTGAAAAACCGATCACGGTTGAATGGTCGACGTACGCCCAGTCGCTAACCAGCAAACAGATGAAAGGCATGTTGACTGGACCAGTTACGATTTTGTGTTGGACGTTCCCACGTGAAGACATCACACGTCAAGAAATTGCGCAGCAACTTGCTTTGGCACTGCGTGATGAGGTGTCTGACCTGCAAGATGCAGGCATCAATATCATTCAAATTGATGAGCCAGCCATTCGAGAAGGTTTACCACTCAAAAAACGCGATCAAAAAGCGTACTTAGAATGGGCCGTAAATGCGTTTAAGGTCTCTGCGGCAAGTGCAAAACCAGAAACTCAGATTCACACTCATATGTGTTACAGCGAGTTCAATGAAATCATTGATTCGGTTGCGGCACTCGATGCGGACGTCATTACCATTGAAACATCTCGCTCGAATATGGAGTTGCTGAAAGCATTTGAAGAGTTCAATTACCCGAACGAAATTGGCCCTGGTGTTTATGACATTCACTCACCAAACATTCCTACGGAAGAATGGATTGAAGGTTTAATCAAGAAAGCGGCAGAAAAAATTCCGGCTCAACGTTTGTGGGTAAACCCAGATTGTGGTCTGAAAACACGAAACTGGAAGGAGACAGAAGCCGCATTGGCAAATCTGGTTTCAGCGGCGAAGAAGCTCCGTGCTGAGCTGGCGTAACACGTCGTTACAGCAAATAAAAACGGAGACTGTGGTCTCCGTTTTTCTATTCTTAATTGTTAACTTTCGTTTTCAGATTATCCAATAATAGCGAATCATCGTCTCATGCCGAAAGCAACAAAAATTACTGTAGCTACTTCACCTGAGTACAAGTCTGTGCTGAAACCAACTCATCTGCCATCAACTGACCGCGAGAATTACGTACCTTAATACGATACATCAAGCCCATATCAATTTGCTTGCGAACTTCTGGGTTGCTGCAGTAGGTATAGATACTGGTATTCAGTACTTGATTTAACGGCTTTGCACCGAGGGCGCCATCGTTATAAATCATCATCATCTCTACAACATTTTTGTTGGATGAGACACGCATTATTTGCAGTGGACCGTACTCTAAAGGGAGACCAGCTGACAAGACTCCTGCTCGGTTTGATGCCATAAGCTCAAGTTGGCGCTGCTTATCATCGGTTGATGAGCAGCCAGCCAGAGCACCAAATACCAAGAAAAGACACAGTAATTTTTTCATAAATTAAAACACTTTTTTGAACGGTTTCACGATTACATTATCGTAAACACCAGCCGCTACGTAAGGATCGGCTTCTGCCCACGCTTTAGCATCCTCTAGCGAGGCGAATTCAGCGATGACAGTTGAGCCCGTAAATCCAGCTTCACCAGGATTGTCAGAATCTATCGCAGGCATCGGACCAGCTGTAAGAAGGCGACCTTCGTCTTGTAGCTTTTGTAAGCGATCCAAGTGTTGTGGGCGAACGCTCATGCGTTTTTCCAACGAGTTCTCAACGTCCTGTGAAAAGATGACATACCACATAGCATAGTTCCTTAATTGGTAGGGTAAAGTGTTAATTTAACGCCTTTTTTGTGTCTCTCACAAGTGAACAACAGAAAATGTGAGATCCTTTCTAACTGTTAGCGTTGTAGGTTGACTAATTCTGAACCGGACGTGGTTTACCTTCACTGTCAATGGCTACGTAGTTGAAGGTCGCATCACAAACCATGAAGCGTTCGCCAACACCGTGAGCTTTGACGGGTTTGACCCATACTTCCAAATCGACACTCATGGATGTGCGGCCGATCTTAGTGCATTCGCCGTAGCAGCATACGACATCGCCCACACCAACAGGTTTTTTGAACGTAATGCTTGATACCGAAACGGTGACAACGCGACCACAAGAGATCTCTTTTGCCAGAATCGCGCCCGCTAAGTCGAGCTGAGACATTATCCAACCGCCAAAAATATCGCCATTGGCGTTTGTATCTGCAGGCATTGCAAGGGTACGAAGCAGCATTTGACCTTTCGGAGAGCTAATTTCTTGACTCATTGTGACATCCTAAATCTTAAAGGCGCTCAAACTAAGCGCCAACATAGTAAATACCTAGAACCAAAGGTCCTTAAAAAACCGCAGATACCGGACCAGAGAAAGTTGGTTTACAGCAGCAAGAATGGTCTGAAAACGGTACGTTGTTTGAGCGGTTTACTGATACATGGAGCAAAACAGCGACCCTAAGGTCGCTGTGAAGTCGCGGATTATAGCAAAACTGAGTTTTTAATCATCAGTGGACACATCGGATGAGTTATTTTTTTGTTCTTTTGGCATGTGTTTATAAATGTAAAAGCCAGTCACAATCATGTAGGCAAATGTCGCGATCAACATTCCAAATACTTTGAAGTTAACCCAAACATCCAACGGCAATTCGTAAGCAATATAAATATTTAGGCCAGCGAAGAATGAGAAGAAGCCAACCCAAGCCCAGTTAATCTTTGCCCAAACAGCGTCAGGTAACGTAATTTCCTTGCCTAGCATACCTTTGATGGCTGATTTTCCCAATGCGTGGCTCACTGCTAAGCCAATCGCCAGAATCGCGTAAATGATGGTGACTTTCCACTTTATAAAATTGTCGTCGTGGAAGAAAAGGGTCATGCCACCGAAGATAGTGACGATAACAAATGTTATTAGTTGCATCTTTTCGACTTTCTTATACAGCGCGTAGGTGACGACAAGCTGAATGGCTGTTGCTACGATCAGTGCACCTGTCGCCACGTAGATGTCGTACAGCTTGTATAAAGCGAAGAAAATGATGAGTGGTATAAAGTCTAGGATCTGCTTCATGATGGCAAAATCTACCTAATTATTGAATTGAAGACAGTCTAACGGAATCTGACAAGATGTGAATACTGAGGAAGTTAAGGTAAGAATAGTAACGCTTAGTATATCGTATAGACCGCAAGCTTCTTCCACGTCGAAACAGCAAATGGAAGGAATAAAAATTGCCGCGTGAAGCGGCAATAGAGTTGAGAGTTTTAAACCTTAAGCCACACGTTGATATTGGGAAATAAGCGTTTTTACATCTTCTAAATAGCCTTCCCGCAGTAAGTTATCGACCGTTGCTTCTAGCTCTTCGAGAGACATCGTGAAGCAAGTGGATTTACCAGTCATCAGGGTCAGATATTGATGATACTCTTCTTCTGTATAGTGGCCTAAGCGATCAATTAACAGTGTTTTGATTCCATGATGAATCAAGCCGTAGTATGTATGTCGATGAAGTAACATGGCGATCTCCTTATCAAGCTCATACGCTACTCATTTGCAGCCTGCTTGACCTTCTGGATAATTCGATTTACTCCAATAATGCACATCTAGTGCCAATTCTATATTTGCAAATTAAAAAGTGTTGGAAGGTGCAAAATTCTCGTTCTGTAACCATCTTTGGATGACGACTTGAAGTGCATTTAACGTGGTGGGCTTTTCGAGCCTGTCATCCATGAGTGTCGAAATTAGCTCCAACTCTCTAGCTCCAGACTCACCAGATAAGGCAATGATTGGAACGGAGGATGTGATTTGCTTAATCCGTTGGCTTGCGTCAAATCCATTCATTACCGGCATTTGGACATCCATAAGAACGAGATCAATCTTGTGAGAGTGGAATAGTTCTACCGCAGAGGCTCCATTATTTGCTTGTAAGCTGTTGACTCCCAATCTTTTTAAATACATCTGTACCAAGGTGCGTTGCACCTCTTTGTCATCTACAATGAGCACTGTTGGTGCATCTTTACATACTTGTACGTGTTGAGCTGAATGATTTTCAGAATGTGATGCAGTTGCTTTCCAGCTATCAAAGTCCGGTGCTCTTAATGTCTCTGGTTTTGGTGCGTTTGGTACGACTGGGAAATACAAGTAGAATTCTGTGAACTCGTTCAATTCAGACTGGCACTCTATTCGTCCTCCGAAGGAGCGCATAACACGTTGGCAATAGCCCAAACCTAAGCCACTGCCTCCGCTTTTTTGATACGAGAAAAAGTCATCAAATATCTTGTGTAAGATACTGCTATCTATACCTGGCCCACTATCTCGGAAGATCAGAATGTTTTCGTAAGCCCCCGTCTGGGTACGAATCTCAATTTGACTGTCGGGATAAGAATCAAAATAGTAGATAGCGTTACGAATCAAATTGAAAATGACAAAGTTAAACAGGGTCTCATTTAACTTCGCGACAAAATCGTGTGCCTGTGGCGGGTTAATTCTCTCTATTATTTGATCGTTTTCAAAACCATAACGGCTTACTGCTTGGTCGATGGCTTTATGTATGGAAGTGAGAGCTAAAGGCTCATGCTCTGGTGAACTGTCGCTAACTTCTCGTAAAATAATATCGATAAGTTGTCGACCGCGTTGTATAGCGGCTTCACCTTTATCAATTTCTCTTTTTAGCGTATCCAGTGAGGCGTTTGACTCTATATGCTGTTTTAAAGCTTCAAATTGTAATTGTACTTGAGCGAGAGGGTTACGCATTTCATGTGCAATGGAGTTAGCCAGCGCACGGCTTTGGCGTACCTTTCTATCGGCTTCAATGGTGCTCTGGATGCGAACTAATAACGTTTGCAGAGCTGAGATTTCTTCATTAGAAAACAGCTTATTATCTATTTTATGTGAAGAAATCAGCAAGTGAGTAACAGATTTTCCACGACCGAAGAGAGGCATAACGAGCGCAGTATTGCTTGAGCGCATACGCTCGTAGAGCTTTCTCATCGACCCTTTAGAAGAGGAGGCATAATCAATTTCTTCAGACAACTCATCAAGCACGAGAACTGACTTGCTTGACGGCAGGTACTCTTCGTAAAACGTTTCTGTGTAATTGCTAGTGACTAGCTGTAGCTTGTTGTTTGGTATGTTAAGTAACGATGCCAACTGACGCATAGCATCATCTATTGAGCGTTTAAACTCTTCCTCTAACCCAAGGATTTGCTGAACGGGAGTGTGTCGTTTCCCATAAATAAAATACGAAGCGTAACGACTGACTCGCTTAAAAAGCAAGTGCCAAGTGATACCGATAAGCGCACATAAAGGTACCGCAACAAGCCATTGGTTATCTTCAGAGATAGGAATAAATATCGCCCCTAGCGGTAGAACAAAAATGGCGCAGACTAAGAGCGCGCTTACCGTTAAGTACGTGAGATATTTAGCGCTGTAGAAGCGAGAGGTAAGTAGGGCATAGCCCACAAACAACATTTCGCTGATTGAAAGTGCTGGTGGTAACCAAGTTAGGGAGAAGTCGCCAAGGAAATACGTCATTCCAAGGTGTATCACTGCCGTAGATAACATGAATACCAAAATGCCAGCGATCATATAGTTGCTTTTTGCTAGCGTGAGCTTGCTGCTGTTAGCGCGCATGGCAATCAAGTTAAGCAGCGTTAGTACCACGAAAGCTAGCAAACTAATGAAAAAATATGAGGTATGTGGGCCAAATTCAATGACGAACTGGCTTGGACCACTAATGGTGACATTTTCGACAGTAAGATTCGGCACTAAGTTGATGTACAGTGAATACGTTGCTAGTGCGACAAAGACGACTTTTTGCCAGACTTTGACCGCTGTTTTTTTAACATCTGCGGTTAACTGGCAAGAAAAATAGAATGCAAACGCAAAGGCGAAAAAAGACGCTAAGTTCGCTAACTTAGCCATAAAAATGCCACCAACAGAGCCTAATTCTGGCAATAAATCGGTATGGAAATAGGCGTTGCTGCTTATCCAAACAATGATACAGCTGGAATAAGCGATGTAAGGCGCGTGATGCGAGCCTAAGATTGATTCACTCTTCTGTTTTAGGCGATAGCAGTAATACAGTAGCCAAGCGAATACTATTAGTACAGTCGCGTACAATGCCATTGCTTTTGGGTAAAAGAGACCGTGCAAATGAACATCAAGCATGCTCATTCACCTTTTTATCCATTCTTTTTGTTCGTACGCAATGTTTGTAGTCGCGAAATTGTATGTCTTGAAATGCTTCAACCATCATACCTAAATTCCAGAAACCGCGGTATGTCTTGGTACCGTCACCGTTAATGTCGCGGTATCCTGAGTGAAAGTAGGCACTTAAATCAATAGATTGATAGAAATTTAACATAAATACTTGCTCAATAATGGTAAAGCCGAGCTTATAGCCTGCTTTATAGAGCTCGCTCATCATAGTTTTTTGCGCCAGATACAAAAAATACAGCTTTTGTTGAATGTTGCCTCCCACCGTAAGACGCAGTACTTCGCAAACCGCTTCACTGTTCTTTACACGAGATTGAAACTGAGCATCAAACTCAATAAGAGTGTGCTCATGAGTTAGAGCACGACACTTCAAAATACCCAGTTGATTGAGAACACTGTACCCATGATTAGGAAAGCAAAACTGCCATTGTTCGTTACTAAACTGTGGTGAGTAACTGAGCCAGTTATTTCGTTGATGCCAGCTTTGCACTAAAGCGGAGGAGACCATGATTGGTGAAGATGACGATTTGAGCAAGAGGGCAAAGTGCTGCCCTTTTTGCGAGAGTGATAAAAGAGGCAAGATTTCAAACCATTGTTCAGTTTGGACGAAAAGCTCAAGATTACTCAGTGTGATCGCTTCGGAAATCGGCATTAACGCTGCATGATTTGGCAGCATTACCTCAAGATCGCAATCTGCGATATCTTCAATTAACACGCTAGTATAGCTGTGGTCGTCAAACGGAAGCGGAGTAGGAATCGCAGCTTCGTTTGAAGGATATTTTTGCTTGATTGCTTCGATCTCGCATTGACACCAGAAAACCATCCAATGCGGGTAACAATCTGCGGCAAGTTGTTCAAGTAAACGAATCTCTTTGGAGAAACCTGTCGGATACTGTTGCACTAAATCTCGATAATCCATTAACTCAAATAGTGCAGAAAGACTTTTTGATGCGTGTTTAGGAAAGAGAGATTTAAGCAGTTTTATTCGATACAGAGCAACCTGTTGAAAAAGAGCATCTCGTTTTTGTTTCGTTAGGGTAAGAATAACTGAGTCAACCAGGGCCTGCTGCTTTGATTCGATCGGCAAATTTATTTTGGTGAGATATTCCAAAGATTGCTCAAGACTCATGATATAACCTAGCTCTAACGTTTTGTTATATTTTGTAATGGTTTATATCATTTTGAAAAATTTATGCCATCGGTTTCTATTTGTATAGTTACGTAATGCAAGAAAAGACAAAAAAACCGCTCATTATGAGCGGTTTTTGGTCTATTCAAGAAAGGGTTAGGCTTCTTGCTTTTTTAGCTCAGCTTCTGCCGTTTCTTCTTCAATTAGCGCATCAACGATAACTGCACATGCAGCATCACCTGTGATGTTCAGTGCTGTACGAATCATATCGAAAATACGGTCAAGAGCGAATAGCAGCGGTAGACCTTCAATTGGAATGCCAGCGGCAAGAAGCACGGCAACCACTAGGAAAGAAGGGCCAGGAACACCCGCTTGACCAACCGCACCCAATGTAGACGTTACGATAATTGCAATGTAAGCGCCCATGCCTAGATCGATATTGAACAGTTGAGCAAAGAAGATAGCAACCAAGCCATAGTAAATCGCATTACCTGACATGTTGATCGTTGCGCCTAGAGGCAGAACAAATGATGCAGTTGAATTTTTTACGCCCAGCTCTTTTTCACAGGTGTCCATTGTAACAGGCAGTGTTGCCATAGAAGACGCTGTTGAAAGCGCAACTGCTTGCGGTTTCTTCATTGAAGACAGGAATTTCTTCGCAGATGTCTTCGTGAAAACATGCACCATTGCTGGGTAAACAACGAAACCGAAGATTAGGATGGCGGCAACGTAAACAACGAACAGTTTAAACACCACCATTAGCGCACCAAAACCGAACGTACCGACGGCTTCTGCCATCAGACCAAATACACCGATAGGTGCAATGATCATTACTTTGTTGATCATCCAAACCATTGCGTCAACGATGCAGTTAACACCATTGATGATTGGTTCACGACGCTCTTTTGCTTGCTTAGAAATCGCAATACCAAAGAACATACAGAAAACGAGGATCTGTAGGATGTTTGCTTCATTTAGTGATTGGAAAACGTTGGTTGGGATCATACCAGTGATGGTTGCCCAGAAAGTCGGTAGTTCACCTTTTGAAGCGTATTCTGCTGAGAACATGCCTTCAACGCCAGAGACGTCGATACCCATGCCTGGTTGGAATACTTCACCCATAAATAGTGCAAGCGCAACGGCTAGGGCGGATGTTAAACCAAAATAACCTAGAGTGACGATACCAACTTTACCTGCTGACTGGCTGTTCCCAAGACCAGCGGCGCCAGAAATCAAGGCTACAGCAACCAAAGGAATAACCAACATTTTGATTAAGTTGATAAAGATAGCACCTAAAGGAGCGAACACTGTCGCATCATGACCCATCATGGCACCAACGGCTGTGCCCACGATCATGGCGATTACGACTTGTACGCCAATGTTGTTTAGCAAACTCTTTTCTTTTAACACTTCCATAACCTCTGTGCTAATAAAATGTAAAATCCTAAAATTACCCACTAACCATAAATGGATTTACGGATAATTATCTCGCCCTGCTTTTTACACTTATCGTTTACAATTGGCAATATGCAGCAAGGTATTATTGATGGATTAATCGATATTTTATTGACGAACGATAAAGTTTTGTTCAATAGCAAACGTTTGCTATTGATTTTTCTTATAAGGGTTACGCTTGGGATTGTTCAAGTTTATTTTTCTTTATTTGTTTTCTTTTTGTTAATTTTAACCGCTTTTGTATTTGCTATTGCAGTCAGAGTTTTTAGTGACTTGGGGTGATATTTATAACAATTCATCTCTTTCAAGCTCACACTTTTATTAATTTGCCTTCTGAAATGTTAATTGCTTTACATTCTTAGTCCTGATTGCGTTGTAAACATAATGTTAAATGGTAATGACTGGTGAGAATCAAATGCTGACGATCCAGTGTTAAGGATAACTTGCTTAGTTAATGCTCCTGAGCTGATTAGACGAGAAAGACAAGTAAGAGGTGAAGAGACTATGATGAATCTTGCTGCTGCGTTACAAAGAAATGCTGCGAGTAAACCAGATAAAACGGCGTTGATATGTGGCACTGAAAAGATAAATTATGCGCAGTTTGATGCGATCGCCGGCAAGATCGCAGCGTCTTTAATCAATAAAGGCGTAAAGCCAGGTGACCGCGTTGCGATTTCATGCCCAAACATTCCTTTTTTCGCGTTTGTTTATTATGCAATACAAAAAGCTGGCGCGGTTGCAGTCCCATTAAATGTGCTTTTGAAAGCGCGAGAAATTAAGTATCACTTAGAAGATTCAAAAGCGAAGTTTTATTTCTGCTTTGAAGGGACGAAAGAACTGCCAATGGCAAAAGAGGGTGTCAAAGCCTTTGAACAAGTCGATACATGCGAAGGCATAGTCGTATTGACTCAATCTCAAGATGAAAGCTATTGGAATGGTGTAATAACTCTCAATGCGTTTATAGCCGATGTCCAACCGTTGCCGGATTATATACCGCGTAATGCGGATGATACATGTGTGATTTTGTATACATCAGGGACGACAGGCTTACCAAAAGGCGCTGAACTGACTCAGCAGAACATCATAATGAACGCTCTGGTGGCACAAAACATTATGGGCAGCCAGGCCGATGATATTCACTTAGTAACTTTGCCTTTATTTCATACATTTGGTCAAACCGTCCACTTAAATGCTAGTGTTTTGGGCGGGGCAGCATTGGTGTTAGTGCCTAGGTTTGAGCCTAAACATGTTCTTGAGCTGGTGGAAAAACATAGGGTGACGATATTTGCTGGTGTGCCAACGATGTACATCGGTCTGCTTCATGTGCAGCATCAATTTGATACCTCGTCATTGCGTGTTGCAGTAAGCGGTGGTGCGCCATTACCAACCGAAATCTTTCGAACCTTTGAAGAAACATTTAATGTGCCGATCTTAGAAGGATACGGGTTGTCGGAGACAAGTCCTATTGCATGTTTTAATCATTTAGATCAGGAGCGAATACCAGGCTCGGTAGGTCAACCGGTTCAAGGCGTCGAAGTAAGAGTTATCGACATTGAAGGCAATGCACTACCGATAGGCGAAGAAGGTGAGATTGTTGTGCGTGGTCATAATGTTATGAAGGGATATCTTGACCGCCCAGAAGTTACTGAATCTGCGCTACAAAATGGTTGGTTCCATACTGGTGATGTGGGCCGCTTTGACAGTTCAGGTAATTTATTTATTGTCGATAGAATGAAAGATCTGATCATTCGAGGTGGATTTAATGTTTATCCCAGAGAAATTGAAGAAGTTTTCATGACTCATCCTGCCGTTTCAATGGTCGCGGTGATAGGGATTCCAAATGAAGAGTATGGCGAAGAGATAAAAGCCTACGTTGTACTTAAACCAAAAGAATACATTGACGCCGATTCATTACAAAAGTGGGGTAAAGAGCAATTAGCCTCGTTTAAATATCCTCGTTATGTCGAAATTCGTGAACACCTCCCGATGAGTGCGACAGGAAAGATTTTGAAACGTGAGTTGAAATCTGAATTGAATATAGCTTAGTCAATTCAATGGTTTTTGTGTCGCAGCGCCACTTGCCTAAGTGCAAATGGTGTTGTGCTCTTGACCAATTAGATGCATAAGGTTTTTAGCTATCGTTAGACAATACTTACCGTTTGTTGAATGGATCTATTGCTCGAGTTCTTTAAAGTATTCTTCTAAGCGTTTCGGATTGGTAATGGTTACTGAGCCATAGTTTAGCTCTAGCATCCCAATACTTTCTAATCGTTTTAGTATCTTGTGTACGCTCTGACGAGTTAGCCCCATCATGTTAGCGATATGTTCTCTTGTTACCCTGACAACGCATGGTCGAGTATCGATCGCTTGATTAAGTTGGTATTCAGCAAGTAGCAGCAACCTTTTGGCGACTCGTTCTTCAATTCCTCTAATCGCGTCATCTTCGATAACAGAAATAGCAGACCACAAGCGGCGGCTAAGTAAGTCGAGTATAGTGGGGTAACTTTGAGGGTATTTGGCGAGTAATTGGCGAAATTTATCTCCAGGAAGCTCCATTACAGTCACGTCCGAATGCGCGGTCGCACCAAAAATACGAGGCATGCCGGGAGAAAAAACATTGTCTCCAAACCAGCCACCAGCTTCGAAAATCATCAGTGTGACTTCTTTGCCTTTTGAACTAATTGAGTTCACTCTCACTGCACCTTGAGCTATGACCATAAGAGAAGATTGAAGCGCACCTTTATTGCAAATCAGTGCTTTTTCGTCGAAGCTGCGAACCTTAGTCATTTGCGCTGCTTCACTAAGCCCTTTATCTGGCAGCCCTGATAGTACAGGACATTTGGCTAGCAGTGTTTTGACTTCTTCCATGTAGCAACCTTACTGCACATTGCTTTATTGAGTTAGTTAAGTTACCCAAGCTTAACACTCTTTGAGTGCTCTGCTTGAGATAGATTTGGAAAGTGCGGGCGTTGAACAAAAAATGACGTGGTATAAACGCGATAGTAAGAAAACGCCCACTAAACATAATGTTAAGCGGGCGTTGTTGTGTCATATCAAACTGAAATTATTTTTGAGTGGCAGCTTTCATTGCAGAAACGAATTCACCTAGCTTGTCGAGCATAATTTGTGGCTGCTCAACGTTCGCTTCAATGATTTTGACCACGGCTGAACCAGAAATTGCACCAGCGGCGCCAGATTCTAGTGCTTGTTTCACCTGTGCTGGCTCAGAGATGCCAAAACCAAGTAGCGCTGGTGGTGCATCAAATTGGTTCAGTCTATCCAGCATATGACCTACAGGCATGTTTGCTTTGGTTTCTGCGCCAGTAACACCTGCACGAGAGAGTAGGTAAGTGTAGCCGCCACCTAACTCTGATACTTGCTTCAGTGTTTCATCACTTGCGGTTGGTGGTGCGATGAAGATTGGGTGAATACCAAACTTTTCTGCAGCAGCAACAAATTCGGCACTTTCATTAGTTGGCACATCTGCAATCAAAACAGAATCGATGCCTGCTTTTGCACAACGCTCATAGAAGTTCTCGATACCACGAGAGTAAACAAGGTTCGCGTACATCAGAAGGCCAATAGGTAGCTCTGGGTACTTAGCTCGGATCTTACCAATTTGTTCGAAGCAGATATCCGGTGTTGCGCCTGAATCTAGAGCACGAATGTTCGCACCTTGGATAGTCGGGCCATCCGCAAGAGGATCTGAAAATGGAATACCGAGTTCAAGGGCATCTGCGCCAGACTCGACCAGTGTTTCCATGATTTTGTAAGACTGCTCGGCGTTTGGATCGCAAACCGTTACGAACGGTACAAATGCGCCTTGGTTCTTTTCGTTTAGGCGCGTAAACATCTTCTCATAACGGCTCATTAGATTGCTCCTTTTTCTTCTAAGATGGTGTGTACGGTGAAGATGTCTTTGTCACCACGACCTGATAGGTTAACGACTAATAATTGTTCTTTCTCTGGGTTCTCTCGAGCCATACGTAGTGCGTGTGCCACGGCGTGAGAAGATTCAAGAGCAGGGATGATGCCTTCGTGACGCGCAATCTCTTGGAATGCTTCTAGCGCCTCATCATCTGTTACGTTGTCGTATTCAGCACGGCCGATTGCGTTTAGGTGGGCGTGTTGTGGACCAACTGAAGGGAAATCAAGACCAGCAGATACTGAGTAAGACTCTTCAACTTGGCCGTTTGGATCTTGCATCAATGGCGCTTTCATACCGAAGAAGATGCCTGTTTTACCATGCTTAAGTGGTGCACCGTGCTGGTCAGTATCGATACCTTTACCTGCTGGCTCAACACCAATTAGGCGAACGCTTTCTTCTTCGATGAAGTCAGCAAACATGCCGATAGCGTTTGAACCACCGCCCACACATGCGATAACCGCATCAGGAAGACGGCCTTCACGTGCCAAAATCTGATTCTTCGTTTCTTCACCAATCATGCGTTGGAAGTCACGCACGATGGTTGGGAATGGGTGAGGACCTGCCGCTGTACCTAGTAGGTAGTGCGCGTCTTCATAAGTTGCAGACCAGTCGCGTAGCGCTTCGTTACATGCGTCTTTAAGCGTTGCTGAACCCGAGTGGACAGGAATAACTTCTGCGCCCATTAGCTTCATACGGAATACGTTCGGGCTTTGACGCTCAACGTCTTTTGCACCCATGTAAACGCGACACTTAAGGCCAAGCAGCGCACACGCTAGTGCAGTTGCTACACCGTGTTGGCCTGCGCCTGTTTCTGCGATGATTTCGTTTTTACCCATGCGTTTTGCAAGCAGAGCTTGACCTAACACTTGGTTGGTCTTGTGCGCGCCCCCGTGAAGTAGGTCTTCACGTTTTAGGTACAGTTTGGTTTTCGTACCTTTGGTTAGGTTACGAGTTAGAGTCAAAGCCGTTGGACGGCCCGCATACTCTTGGAGAAGCGTCATGAATTCGCTGCGGAATTCTGGATCTTCTTGCGCGTCGATAAACGCTTGCTCTAGTTGCTCCAGTGCTGGAACTAGAATTTGCGGAACGTACTGACCGCCGTATTCGCCAAAGTAGGCATTCAGTTTTGCCATCGTTATATTCCTTCTCGTATTTTTCGCTACGAATAGCTTTAAATTTTTTAGCTGATATCCAGCTTTAGTAGCTGCGAATGGCGGTGAAGGCCGCGAGCAACTTCTGTGAATCTTTTTTGCCTGGTGCGCTTTCTACACCAGAGTTTAAATCTAATCCCAAGCAACCTAGTGTCGCTGCTTGTTGAGCATTTTCTGGCGACAGTCCGCCCGCTAGCATAATTTGACTTGGGTCGCCGATCAGTGACCAGTCGAACACTTGACCAGTTCCGCCAGTTTGAGTGCCAACTTGCGCATCTAATAAATGGCGATCAATGTTGTCTGCTAGCAGTTCTGGCTTGGCATCAGTCACGCCGTAAGCTTTCCAAATTTCTACCGCTGCTGGCAGTTCGGCTTTGAGTTGGTTTACGTAAGCTTGGTCTTCTTGACCGTGCAGTTGCACCGCTTTTAAACCCAAAGAGGTCACGACAGAAGCAACAAAATCGATATCGTGATTTTGGAACACGCCTACATAGTTCAGTGGAGCACCGCTCATGGTTAAGCGCGCACCTTCAAGGTCGACCGCACGCTTCGACTTCTCGACAAAAATCAGGCCACCAAATACTGCGCCTGCTTGATATGCTTTTGCTGCGTCATCTGGATGCGTTAAGCCACACACTTTATTTTCGCCTAACGTCACTTTACGTACAGCAAGTTCTAGGTTGTCTTCCGCCATCAGTGAACTACCAATCAAGAAGCCGTCTGCGTATTCCGCTAAATCACGAACTTGTTGATGCGTATAAATGCCAGATTCTGAGATTACTGTTGCGTTAGGAGCCAGTTCGCGAATGGTCGGTGCCAGTTCTTTAGTACGATTCAAATCAGTACTTAGGTCGCGAAGGTTACGGTTATTAATGCCGATAACGCGTGCGCCAAGCTTAACGGCACGATGAAGCTCTTCTTCGTTGCTGACTTCGGTCAAGATACCCATGTTCAGGCTGTGCGCTGCTTCCTCTAGCGCTTTGTACTCTTCGTCATTCAGGACAGAAAGCATCAGTAGCACGGCATCAGCACTGTAATGACGCGCTAGGTAAACTTGGTAGGTATCTACCATGAAGTCTTTGCACAGAACCGGTTGTTTGACTTGGCCACGCACTTGAGGAAGAAAGTCAAAGTTACCTTGGAAGTACTTCTCGTCTGTTAGGACTGAAATCGCATCAGCATGGTTGTTGTAAACCGATGCAATGTAATCCAAGTCGAAGTGATCACGAATCAAACCTTTAGAAGGAGATGCCTTCTTACATTCGGTGATGAAGGCCGTCTTTTCGCCACTCAGAGCATCGTAGAAGCTGCGGTCCGATGGCAGTAAATCAGACTGAAATGTGCTTAGCGGCTGAGACACCTTACGGTCTGCTACCCACTGATATTTGTCGCGGACAATTTTCGCCAGTACTTCTGCCATTTCTGCTTCTTTCTTAGAAACGTGTTCAGACAGGTTGTCAGCTTGCTGAGTGTTGAAGTCAGTCATCTTCTTCAATTCCTTAAGCGTGTGCGGCAAGTTGTTGTACCAAATGGTACGCCTTGCCTGAGTTCATTGCCTCAATCGCTTGTTGCGTGTTGGCTTTTAAATCTTCGTGGCCGAATAGACGCATTAGCAGAGCAACGTTCACTGCCACTGCGCCCAATTGTGCGTCTGTACCTTTACCCGTCAGAATGTTGGTAATGATCGCTTTGTTTTCTTCAGGATCGCCACCTTTGATTGCTTCTAGTGGGTGCGCGTCTAGACCGAAGTCTGCAGGCGTTAATTTGTATTCTGTGATCTCACCGTCTTTGATTTCGGCAACGGTTGTTTCACCGTGAATTGCTACTTCGTCCAAGCCACTGCCGTGTACTACAGCAGCGCGCTTCATACCCATTTGTAGCATGGTTTCTGCGATAGGACGAACCAGTTCTTTACTGTAAACGCCCATCAATTCGATGTTAGGACGAGCAGGGTTAATCAGTGGGCCAAGAATGTTAAAGATGGTGCGTGTTTTCATGGTTTGACGCACTGGCATCGCATGGCGTACACCACCGTGGTACTGAGGTGCAAATAGGAAAGCAACACCAATATCGTCTACCGCTTTGCGCGTATCTTCTGCGCTCATAGCTAGGTTGATACCAAATGAATCAAGAAGGTCAGAAGAACCAGATTTGCTTGAAACGCTGCGGTTACCGTGTTTCGCTACTTTTAGACCACATGCTGCAGCAACAAACGCCGCAGTGGTTGAAATGTTGATGGTGTTGTGACCGTCGCCGCCAGTACCTACGATATCTGCGAAATCGTAATCTGGGCGAGGGAATGGGTTTGCATTTGCCAGCAGCGCTTTTGCCGCACCTGCTATTTCATCCGGCGTTTCGCCTTTGATTTTTAGTGCAGTTAGTGCTGACGCCATCAAAATTGGGTCTAGTTCCCCACGGATAATGATGTCGAATAGCTGTTGGCTCTCTTCCTGAGTAAGCGATTCTTGCTCGTACAGTTTGGTAATAATAGGGTTGATGATTGCTTCCATATTTCCTCTCCTAAATTTCTTATGTGCCAAGTGCTTTTTAAGCAGTGAGTGGGTTCGCTGAAGTTTGTTCTTCAAGTGCCCATTCGATGGCATTGGCCAACAGTGTTGCTCCGTAGGTCGTCATAATAGATTCCGGGTGGAACTGGAACCCGCAAACTTTATCTTCTTCATGTACAACAGACATTACCAAGTTATCCACTTCTGCTGTGATGGTTAGGCTCTCAGGAACCTTGGTCGCAACCAGCGAGTGGTAACGTGCAATTGCAAGTGGTGATGGTAGGTTTTGGTAAATCGCATGGTTTTGGTGCTCCATCATAGAGACCTTACCGTGAATGATTTCGCCCGCGCCAGCAACGGTGCCGCCGTATGCTTCAACAATCGCTTGGTGACCAAGACAAATACCAATCATTGGCACTTTGCCTTTCATACGTTGGATAAGCTCTGGCATTGAGCCTGCCTCTGACGGTGCGCCAGGACCTGGTGATAGCAGAACCACTGGGTTTTCAAGCTCGTTTACCGCTTGTTCGATGGTTTCTGCTGGGATGTTGTTTCGGTAAATCTTGACTGAGTAACCTAGCGAGCGGAACTGATCCACAAGGTTGTAGGTGAACGAGTCAAAGTTATCGATAAAAATGATATTAGCCATCTCTGAACCCTATTCCTTATTGTGACTTATGCGCTGCTTGGATAGCAGAGATTACCGCTTGTGCTTTGCCGCGCGTTTCGTCTGCTTCCGCTTGTGGATCAGAGTCGAACACCACGCCAGCACCAGCTTGAACTTGAGCAATGCCGTTCTCAACGTACGCTGAGCGGATCACGATACAGGTGTCGAGTGTGCCTTCACCAGTGAGGTAGCCAACAGCGCCGCCGTAGCTACCGCGTCGTGCGCCTTCTACATCGCGAATCAACTGCATGGCACGAATCTTAGGTGCGCCGGTGAGCGTACCCATGTTCATACATGCTTGGTATGCGTGCAGGGCGTCTAGGTCTTCACGCAGTTGACCAACCACACGAGACACCAAGTGCATTACGTGGCTGTAGCGGTCGACTTTTAGAAGGTCTGCTACGTGGCGAGTACCAGCTTGAGCAATACGAGCGACGTCGTTACGTGCCAAGTCAACCAACATCATGTGTTCTGCGTTTTCTTTCATGTCTGTGCGCAGTTCAAGTTCGATGCGGCTATCTAGGTCGAAATCAATCTCTCCATTCGGGCGTTTACCACGGCGACGTGTGCCTGCGATTGGGTAGATTTCAATTTGGTTGGTATCGGTTTCATACTTAAGCGCGCTTTCTGGTGATGCGCCAAACAGAGTGAACAGCTCATCTTGCATGTAGAACATGTAAGGGCTTGGGTTACTTTGTTTCAGTTCTTTATAAGCCGCCAGTGGAGAAGGACAAGGTAGAGTGAATCTACGAGACGGTACAACTTGGAATACATCGCCTTTCACTACGAACTCTTTTAAGTCGCGAACGGTTTGGCAGAAGTCTGCATCAGACACGCTAGGTTCTACCGTTACATCTGTTATTTGCTCTGCACTCGGCAACAGTTTTGGCGCTGCACACTGGGCGCTAATTTCTGCAATACGAGTCTCCAACGTTGTTTTCTCTGAACCATCAACAAACAACGTCGCTTGAAGCTGGCAAGATTCCGTTTGATGGTCGACAACAAGTAGTGTTTCCGCGACGTAGAAAACGTAATCTGGACACTGATTTGTTGCTTCGGCATTACCAAGCGGCTCAAAGTTTGCGACTAAGTCGTAGGCAAACAGACCACCAAGGAAAATTGCGTGTTTGTCTTGCTGTGAAATATCAAAACTATGCTGAACCAAACGCAGCGCATCGAAAGAAGAGGCTTCACGTAGGCGAGAGTCTTCATCTAACGTGTCGCATGGCTGGTTAAACTGCAAAGTTAGCGTTTCGCCATCGAACTTGCTCTCAACGTCACCACGGATGTTCTGGTTTAGGTGAGACAGTAGGTTTTTACCGTTATTGGTCAAGGCGTGCATGCTAACGGTATGGCCGAAGCAAACAATGCGAACCGCTGAATCTACGATCAGCAGGGATTTTAAATTTTGCTTTGAATCGATCTCAGCAGATTCCAGCAATAGGCTGTCAGTTTTGTTCTCACATAGTGTGTGGAACAAGCGAGTCGGGTCTTGAGTATAAGGGACGGAAGCCGTTAGCGCTTCAAGCTGTCCAAGTTTCTTAATTTCAATGGCCTTGTTCACAAGACCTCCTTGTAGCTGTTTAAATCTTCCTGCCGTACATAGTCGCATAAAGCAAACGTTCTCCCAATCTAGAGTTGGCTATATTCGATTAATGTTTAGGCAGTTGAATGTGAAATGAGCAACAAAACAAAAAAGCCCGCTTAAGTAGCGGGCTTTACAACGTTTGGTTCTATAAACTAGAAGTATACGTTTGCCCACCAAGAACTAGTCCAAGTGCGCCACCAAGCAAGATCTGATGAGTTTGCCTTATTAAGACAAACCGCAACTTTCGCTTTTTGGTTTTGGTTAAATTCTTGTAACATGGTGAACCTTAAATTACGTACTTTGTATTTGTGTACTAGTTAACTAGTGCGAGAGTAAAAAGTCAACCCCAAAACGGCATTAAAACGATAAAAATATGAGAATTGATTTACATAGTCACACCACTGCATCGGACGGTCGGTTAGAGCCTAAAGATTTAGTGGAAAGGGCGCTGAGTTTTGATATCGAGGTTTTGGCGATCACTGATCACGATACGGTTGACGGTTTGGCGTTAGCTAAGCAATACGTTCAAGATAATAATTTGCCGATAAAAATCATCAATGGCATTGAGATATCGACCGTCTGGCAAAACAAAGACATTCATATTGTCGGCCTGAATATCGATCCGGAAAATGAACAATTATCTGCCCTCATAGAACAGCAGAAGCAGCATCGCATAACACGATCTGAGTTAATTGCAGAGCGACTACAAAAAGCAACTCGAGTAGGTGTGCTTGAAGAGGTAAGGCAAATCGCCGGTGATGCTCCAGTGACAAGAGCGCATTTCGCGAAATGGTTGGTAGATAATGGTTACGCAAAAACCATGCAAATGGTGTTTAAAAAATACCTAACGCGTAATAACCCAGGTTATGTACCACCGAATTGGTGTTCGATGAAGGATGCGGTTGATGCTATCCATGCGGCTGGTGGAATGGCGGTATTAGCGCATCCTGGTAGATATAAGTTGACAGCGAAGTGGATTAAGCGTCTTCTAGCAGCGTTTGTCGAAGCGGGTGGTGATGCGATGGAAGTTGCACAGCCACAGCAAGCGCAACAAGAAAGGCGCAACTTGGCTGATTATGCTATACAATACAAACTATTAGCCTCTCAAGGCAGTGATTTTCACTACCCATCACCGTGGATGGAGCTAGGAAGGAACCTATGGTTGCCTGCTGGCGTCGAACCAGTTTGGAAAGATTGGGGAATAGATCCTTCGTTGAATAATACTCAGTAATACGAAGTCGAGAACCCATAAAAATATAGAGCCGAGAGGCTCGATAATGAGGAATTACAATGAGCCAGTTTTTTTACGTTCACCCAGAAAACCCACAGGCTCGCTTGATTAATCAAGCAGTAGCAATCATTCGTAACGGCGGCGTTGTGGTTTACCCTACTGATTCAGGGTACGCACTTGGCTGTCAGTTGGAGAACAAACAGGCATTGGAACGAATCTGTCAGATTCGTCGTCTGGATGATAAGCATAACTTTACTTTACTGTGTCGTGATTTGTCGGAGCTTTCTCTCTATGCGCGAGTGGATAACTCTGCATTCCGACTGCTGAAAAATAACACACCAGGTCCTTACACCTTCATCTTCAAAGGCACAAAAGAGGTGCCGCGTCGTTTGATGAATGCAAAACGTAAGACCATCGGTATCCGTGTTCCAGACAATCAAATTGCCTTGGACTTGTTGGAAGCATTAGGTGAGCCGATGATGTCTACGTCGTTGATTCTACCTGGCAGTGACGTAACAGAATCTGATCCAGAGGATATTCGCGATAAACTAGAACATGCGGTTGATGTGATTCTTAATGGCGGTTACCTAGGTGAACAACCTACGACTGTAATTGACTTTAGCGAAGGTGAACCTGTTGTGGTTCGTTTGGGATCTGGTGACCCTGCACCATTCGAATAGTAGACGCACACCACCGTCAAACAAAATAGGAGGTATCGCGCCTCCTATTTTTGTTATCATATCGAATATCTCATTGAACTTAACTGATTGAGGTTAAGCGAAATCGAAAATGTCGATACCATTTTGTTCTGCATAGTTGATGTATGCAGAGCTCACACCGTTTAGTGTCACTTCAACATTGTATTCATCACTTGAGAATACTGCCCAGCCACATTCATTGTAAGATAAAGTCAGATCATCCGCTGAATCCAAGAACGTATCTCGAATGCCATCGTTATCAGTGTCTCGGCCCATATCAAAGACAAGTTTGTCATGGAAAATATTAAAATCGACAATGTCGGCTTTAACATCAATATCGTTGGAAGACACTGGCTGATCAGGTACACCAATAGCCAGGCGGTTTGTAAGCACGAAGGTGTCGTCTCCACAGCCACCGCTCAGTACTGATTCACCATCACCAACAACGAGCGTGTCGTTACCCCAGCCACCACTCAAGTAGTTGTTGCCTGAATAATCAAAAATTGTGTCGTCGCCGCAGCCACCAAAGAGTTTGTCGTTTCCTAATCCGCCGGATAGGAAATCGTTTCCAAAGCCGCCAGAAACAAAGTCGTTACCTCGGCCACCAAGCAAGGTATCATCTCCCCAGCCACCGAAGACAATATCATTACCTCCGTATCCTACAAACTTATCATCACCACAGAAGCCGAAGAAAATATCGGTTGTTTCAGAGCCTTTTGTGCCTGTCATATCGTCATCTTGAGATGTCCCAAAAATCCAATTTAGGTCGAGATTTAGCATAGACATTGTTCTATTCCTTTTTGTCTGATTTATGCCAATCGCCGAGAGTGCAGAGCGAACCTAGAGAGTCAGAGTACACGATAGCATTAGTGTTATTTTTTGATGTGAACTAATGACTTAAAGACAATTTTTGTCTTGCTACCCACGACCTTGTTTTGCTATGAGCGCTCATTGTCTGCGGTGATTGGTATTACTTAGCAGCAAACAGGGACGGCTTATTCTTCGTTGCTTTCTAGCAATACGAACAGTAAACACACCCCAAGTGGTTATTGTTGTAACCCTGACAATTTTATCAGGTACAGCGTGGTTAAAGTGGTTCAGGAAGACCGATATTAGTGGGATTCTCGTTGAGCAATGCCTGCATTAAGTAGTAAAAAAGTTGCAGAATAGGACAAATATTTCGGTCATTTTTGAAGTGAATTTTGGTGTGGAGAATGGCGCCTATTTAGCTTACATTAACTAAGAAAGTTACGTATAATGTCCGACCGAAAAATCCCACTGAAATGGGTAAATAGCAAAATGCAGACCAATCCTGGTCTAGACGTCTGTGAAGACGACACATAGGTAGATAAATGAGCGAAAAGTTACAAAAAGTATTAGCACGTGCTGGTCACGGTTCTCGTCGTGAGATTGAATCGTTAATTAAATCTGGTCGCGTTAGCGTGAACGGTGTAGTCGCTAAGCTTGGTGAAAGACTTGAAGACGAGAGCAGCGTAGTTCGTATCGATGGTCACATTGTCTCTGCAAAGATTCAAGAAGAAGTGATTTGTCGTGTACTTGCGTACTACAAACCTGAGGGTGAACTGTGTACTCGTCACGATCCAGAAGGTCGTCGTACTGTTTTTGATCGTCTGCCAAAAATTCGTGGCTCTCGTTGGATTTCAGTTGGTCGTCTGGATGCGAACACTTCTGGTCTTCTACTTTTCACAACGGATGGTGAACTGGCGAACCGCTTAATGCACCCAAGCCGCCAAGTTGAACGTGAATACTTAGTACGTGTGTTCGGTGAAGTAACTGAACAGAAAGTTCGTAATCTAGTAAAAGGTGTTGAACTGGAAGACGGTTTAGCTCGCTTTGAAGATGTTGTTTACGCGGGTGGTGAAGGCATGAACCACACGTTTTACGTTGTTATCAATGAAGGTCGTAACCGCGAAGTTCGTCGACTATGGGAATCGCAAGAGTGTACCGTTAGCCGTCTGAAACGTGTTCGTTACGGCGACATCTTCTTAGACAAGAAACTGCCTCGTGGCGGTTGGATGGAGCTTGACCTGAAAGAAGTAAACTACTTGCGTGAGCTTGTAGAGCTTCGTCCAGAGAAAGAAACCATGCTTGATCTGAACAAAGACAACACGTCACGCAAACGTGAGCGTGCACGCAGCCAAAAAATTCGTCGCGCAGTTAAGCGCCATGAAGAGCGTGTTAACACGCCAAAAGGTCGCAGCAACAACCCTTCTCGTCGTAAGCCGAAGAAGACTGCTGGTGACCAAGGCGCACGCAACAAGCATCGTTAATCGATAGCAAAACATCAGAAAGGCTTGCCAATTCGGCAAGCCTTTTTCTTATCTGTTACATAACAAAAGGATCTAAAGCCGATATAGAGCAGGGTGCTTTGTATAAACAAATATCTCAGCTAGACGAAAACAACAGATAAAAAAATACCAGCACTAGGCTGGTATTTTTGTTCATGATGAAGAAACGTTAATCGCGTTTCCAAAGCATATGGCAGAACTTATGTTCAGGGTCTCGGCTGATTAGCATACGAGCAAATACGTCATCAAGAACGTCATTTTCCTCATTTACTAGGCCGATACGAACCTCTGCATATACTTCTTTGTCGATCTCGAAGCCAACATGTTCAACCCAGTCATCACCGGTTTCAACAAGTTCTGCGGCACCACGATCTTCAAATTGCGCAGTAAACAGAATCACGTCAGCAGGCTCTAGGTTATCTGGAGCCATCTCAAGGAAAATGTCGTACGCTGCGTCGATGACGTCGTCGTAAGAAATCAAATCAGACATGCTTATGCTCGGCTCATGTATTTACGTTCAGCTGTGTTAATGATAACACGGTCACCAGTTGCAATGTACTCAGGAACCTGGATGACAAGACCTGAAGCGAAGCGTGCTGGTTTAGTACGAGCAGATGCAGAAGCACCTTTGATTGAAGGGTCAGTTTCTTCAATCACTAGCTCAACAGAAGATGGTAGTTCAATACCCACTGCAGCACCGTTAACAAGGATAATGTGGATACCTTGTGTATCTTCGTTGATGAACAGCATGTCGTCTTCAACTTCATTGTGCTTGAATGTGTATTGTGAGTAGTCTTCGTTATCCATGAAGATGTGCTCATCGCCGTCAGCGTATGAGTACACAACTGCACGTTTGTTCATTTCTACCGTTTCAACAACGTCATCAGACTTGTAACGCTCATCTACACGTGCGCCCGTGTTTAGATCTGTACAACGCATTTTGTAGATTTTAGCGCCGCCACGACCGCCAGGAGTCGTTACTTCGATGTCTTTAACTAGAAGAGTTTTACCATTAGACTCGATTGCGAAGCCTTTTTTGATTTCACTTGCCTTTGGCATTGTATATTCCTATTCATACTTATTAAGCAAAACTCGGTGATTATAGCGCTAAGTTAGCCGCCTAGCATTAAAATTCATTGCAGAAATTTGTTGTTACTCCCATGACTAAACACCTGAATGGACTTGATTCGGTGAGTCGGCTAAGAGAACATATAGCCCAACTTCTTGAACCATCTGAGAACACGTTTTAAGTCATGTCTCTGCCTGTTATCGATCCTAAACAACCATTTCAACCAGAGTTTGCGCCTTTAATTAGGGAAGTCACCGCTTGTCTCAAAGGTGGATTGGGGCAAAACTTACACAGCGTTTATGTATACGGTAGTGTTGCTCGTAAAACAGCGATCGTTGGGAAGTCGAACTTAGACCTGGTTGTCGTTACTCAATCATCCTTTGAGCACAATCGCGCGACTTTGCTCAACACAATTAAGTGGCGTGCGCAGCAGAGTTACCCTCACGTTAATGGTGTATCGGTCCGTACAGCCTTAGTGAGTGAAGTGGCTAATTTAGACAGTATTTTCACTTGGGGCTTTATGCTTAAGCATTGCTGTGTCTGTGTTTATGGTGATGATCTAGCAGACTGTTTTGGTGATTACGTCCCAAGTTGGGAAATTGCTAAGCACTGGAATATGGATGTGGAAGATTGGATTACGGTGTATCGCAAAAAAATCGTACAAGCGAAGACGATAGAAGAGCAGGTGGCCGCCCAGCGCGTGATTGCAAAAAAGTTACTAAGAGCGTCATACTCTTTGGTGATGTATCGAGATAAACGTTGGTTTGATGACCCTATACAATGTGGCAAGGTATTCTTAACTTATCATCCTGAAAAGCAGCTTGAGATCGAGCGGCTAGAAATTTTACTTTCTGGCCGGGGTATTCCCAAGCGTTCTGTTATCGGGCTAATTGATGCGTTTGGTGATTGGTTAGTCAAACAGTACCAGAAAACAGAGTTTCGTATCGGCTAAAACAACCCCATTTGTGGCGCTGAAAGCCTGTCAAAGTCCGTCCCAATGAAAGGGAGAATCGCATCCGCAACGGGTTTGAGTTGTTTATCAATGTAATGTTGATAATCAATCGGGCTATTGAGGTACTCATAAGGTTCAGGGCCGTTCACGGTAATAATGTATTCAATTCGCCCTTTGTTTTGATACTGTAATGGGCGGCCAAGCTTGGCATTTATCTCATCGGCTAAACGAGCTGCACGCACTTGTGGCGGGACGTTCTTCTGATACTCATGCAGTTTTCTTCGCAGTCGCTTTTGATACACCAACTGTTCATCAAATTCACCGTTGTTAGTTTTCTCAACCATCTCTCGGACATAGTCGCTTGGATCTTCACCATGGAAAATCATGCTATAGAGTGTATTTTGAAATTTCTGTGCTAACGAGGTCCAGTCAGTACGGGCACTTTCTAACCCTTTAAATACAATCCGTTCTTGCTCTCCTTCACCGATTAAACCCGCATAGCGCTTTTTCGAGCCAGTTTCTGCGCCACGAATCGTTGGCATAAGGAATCTGCGATAATGGGTTTCATACTCGATTTCCAACATAGATGTTAGGTTGTACTCAGAACGCAGGTGTTCTTGCCACCAAGAGTTGATGTAATCAACTAATTGATTTCCAACAGCGTCAGCTTCTACTTGACTGTATGGTCGATTCAACGACACGAATGTGGAATCCGTATCGCCGTAAATCACTTGATATCCTTGCTCCTCAATCAGCACCTTAGTTTGCTTCATGATTTCATGTCCGCGCATGGTAATACTAGAAGCTAACCGAGTATCAAAGAAACGACATCCCGATGAGCCCAGTACGCCATAAAAGGAGTTCATGATGATTTTGATTGCCTGAGAAAAAGCTTTTTCATTGTTCTTCTTTGCAACATCACGTGCTGCCCAAAGCTTTTCAATCATTTCTGGTAAAAAGTGTTTCGTACGATGGAACTGCCCACCGCGAAAGCCAGGTACAGCCTGATTTTCTTCTTTTCCAATATGGAGCAATAACCCCTCAACTAAACCCATAGGATCAATCAAGAAAGAGCGAATAATCGATGGATATAGACTCTTAAAATCCAATACTAAAACAGAATCATATAGGTTAGGGATGGAGTCCATCACGTAACCTCCGGGGCTGGCAATCCAATTTTCAGGGTGTAGGTTTGGGGCGACGTAGCCTGCTCGGTGTATCTGAGGCATGTATAGGTTTGTGAATGCTGCAACCGAACCGCCAACACGATCCAGTTCGACACCAGTGAGACGAGAGCGCTCTATTGCAAAGTCAAGCAGGTGAGTGTGATTGAAAATCTTATTCACTAACACGCAGTCTTGTAAATTATATTTAGCCAGCGATGGTTTGTCGGAGCGGTACATACGATTGATCTCATCCATGCGGTCATGCACGTTGTGGATTTCTTTACCTTCCCCCAAGAGTTCTTGAGATACAGACTCTAATGACCAAGATCGAAAGTGGTAAGTAGCCGTTTTTAGCGTATCGATACCATCCATCACAACTCGCCCGGGAATGGAGATAAACCCTTGTTGGCTTTGAGATGAACTTCTAAAAAAGCTGGCTTGGTCTGCTCTGCCAAGCATTAGCTTCATGTTGTGCCATTCTGCTCGTTTGTGTAGCAGACGAAAGTCAAAATCAATGACATTCCAACCGACAATGACATCGGGGTCGAATTTTTTAAACCAATCGATGAGTGCTTCTAGAAGCGCTTTTTCATCCTTAGCCCATTGTATCGGTGTCTCCGAAGGTTCTGGTTCTCCGATCATGATAACGCGGGAATCCATGACGCTGTCTAATCCGATTGAGTAAAGAATGCCTTTCTCAGAGCATTCTAGATCTAACGAGACAACGTTTAACTTCGGCTCATATTGCCCCGCACGGCATTTTGCGCTCTGGACGCGTTGGTAGCCATTGGTGCGAGTCACATTGCCTGTAAACTCGATACTGCCTTTGATAAAACGCTCCATTAGGTAGCGATCGGCGAGGCGAATATCACTTTCATACGTAGTGATATCTTTTTGAGCGAATGTGTCTTTGAGTGCGAGAGCGTCTCTGGTTACATTGGTATAGCAGGCAGCAAGAGGCGTATGTTCAAAGGTTTTGAGGTCCAAAAGGCGGATGTCGACGAATATGTTTTTTTCTCGTGCGAGTGTCTTTGCTTGCTCTGAGTGTTTCTGAGCGATGAAAAATACTGGCTTCTCACCATTAATAAGTAACTGAGTAGGACCTGCTTCTGTCGAAAGCCACAGCTCGATTTGAGTTTGACCTTTGATGTCTCGTGCCTGTCGAGTTAGCAGGAAGCCTTGTTGAATATTCAAATGTGAGAAACCTTAGAAAACTTGAAGAACGTTAGTTTAACACTAAGAACTGTAAAAATAACCAGTAAAGAAAGCGTCTCAAATTTTTGCTGGAATTAGTGATTACAAGTTAGTCTTTGGTGCAAGAGGGACAGTGTCATTTTAAGTTATAGCGTGTTTCTCTGGGCAATATGAAACCTAGTTACTTGATTTATTGTACTTAATGTTGTTAATTGTCTTTTCTTAGATTTCGGTTCTGCTCATCACGCTCTAAAATAATAGAGTGGTTTATGAATAAGTTCTTGCTAAAGTTTGCGTTTCAGCACATATTCATAGAAAGCAATTTTTTGTCGATTACGTTAGTATATAGGCAGTCATACTGATATCCACATTTAACAAATAATGGTTATGTGGGTGCAGAACCAATACAAAGTGTGGAGATACAAGTTTGATAAATGTTTTCCTTGTAGATGATCACGAGCTGGTTCGCACAGGGATACGACGTATTATTGAAGACGTCCGTGGAATGAACGTAGCAGGAGAAGCTGACAGCGGTGAAGATGCAGTAAAATGGTGTCGCAGTAATCATGCTGACGTCGTTTTAATGGACATGAACATGCCAGGAATTGGCGGCTTGGAAGCCACTAAAAAAATTCTTCGCGTGAATCCTGATGTGAAAATCATCGTACTTACCGTTCATACAGAAAACCCGTTTCCAACCAAGGTGATGCAGGCAGGTGCGTCTGGTTATTTAACCAAAGGTGCTGGCCCTGACGAAATGGTGAATGCGATTCGTGTAGTTAATAGTGGGCAGCGTTACATCTCGCCAGAGATTGCGCAGCAGATGGCATTGAGTCAATTTTCTCCAGCCTCTGAGAACCCTTTTAAAGACTTATCCGAGCGTGAATTGCAGATCATGCTTATGATCACCAAAGGCCAAAAGGTAACGGATATTTCTGAGCAACTTAATTTAAGTCCAAAGACAGTCAACAGCTATCGCTACCGACTCTTTAGTAAATTGGACATTAATGGTGACGTTGAGTTAACTCACTTAGCGATTCGCCACGGAATGCTGGACACCGAGACCCTTTAGCGTGAATCCTCCCTTCGATTCGGCTTCCTTTCTCAAAACAGTAACTCATCAGCCCGGCGTTTACAGAATGTACAACGCCGAAGCTGTTGTAATCTACGTAGGTAAAGCCAAAGACCTTAAAAAGCGCCTTTCAAGCTACTTTCGAAAAAAAGTAGACAGTGAGAAAACTCGCGCGCTTGTCAGTAATATCGCCAAAATAGACGTCACGGTGACTCACACTGAGACAGAGGCGCTGATCTTAGAGCATAACTACATCAAGCAGTATTTACCGAAATACAATGTGTTGCTGCGAGATGATAAGTCTTACCCTTATATCTTTATTAGCGGTCATAAGCACCCACGGCTTTCTATCCACCGTGGCTCCAAGAAGCGCAAAGGTGAATATTTTGGCCCCTACCCAGATTCTGGTGCAGTAAGAGAAACATTGCATTTGCTGCAAAAGATGTTTCCTGTGCGCCAGTGTGAAGACACTGTCTATTCCAACCGAACGCGCCCATGTTTGATGTACCAAATTGGTCGTTGTGCAGGACCATGCGTTAATACCATCATTTCTGATGAAGAATATGCAGAGTTGGTTGGCTTTGTGCGCATGTTTTTGCAAGGCAAAGATCAGCAAGTACTCAAACAACTGATCGAGAAAATGGAAGTTGCCAGTCAGCAATTGCGCTTTGAAGATGCCGCTAAATTTCGCGATCAAATCCAAGCGATTAGGCGTGTTCAAGAGCAGCAGTACGTCTCAGAAGACAGCATGGATGATATGGATGTACTCGGGTTTGCTCAGGAGAATGGTATCGCGTGTATCCATATCCTGATGATACGCCAAGGCAAAGTGCTTGGTAGCCGTAGCCATTTTCCGAAAATCCCACAAAATACAAGCCAGCAGGAAGTGTTCGATAGTTTTCTGACTCAATACTATTTGAGCCATAACGAAGCACGTACAATTCCTTCTCGTATTATTTTGAATCAAGAGTTGGCAGAAGATATTGCGCCAATACAGAAAGCGTTAAGTGAAGTGGCAGGCCGTAAGGTTCATTTTCATACGTCGCCAACTGGCTCTCGAGCAAGGTATCTCAAGCTTTCGAACACTAATGCACTAACGGCGATTACCACCAAAATCAATCACAAAATGACGATTAATCAGCGTTTTCATGCGCTTCGCGAAACATTGAATTTGGAGTCTATAGCTCGAATGGAATGTTTTGATATCTCCCATACGATGGGGGAAAGCACGATTGCGTCATGTGTGGTGTTCAACAATGAAGGCCCCGTTAAGCAAGAGTATCGTCGCTACAACATTACTGGGATTACCGGTGGTGATGACTACGCAGCAATGGGACAAGCGTTGGAGCGCCGTTATTCGAAGCAATTGGACGTAGAGAAAATTCCCGACATCATCTTTATCGATGGCGGTAAAGGTCAGTTAAATCGTGCGCATGACATCATTTCGCAGTACTGGGGGGATTGGCCAAAGCGTCCTATCATGATTGGTATTGCAAAAGGCGTTACTCGCAAACCAGGTTTAGAAACGCTGATTACAGTCGATGGGGACGAGTTTCATTTACCAAGCGATGCTCCTGCGCTGCATCTTATCCAACATATTCGTGATGAAAGTCATAACCATGCTATAGCGGGGCACCGTGCTAAGCGAGGTAAAACCAGACGTACGAGTGCACTCGAAGGGATTGAGGGAATCGGCCCTAAACGACGTCAGGCGTTACTCAAGTACATGGGTGGGTTACAAGAACTTAAACGTGCAAGTGTCGAAGAAATCGCCAAAGTACCGGGAATAAGTCACTCTTTAGCAGAAATTATTTTCCAAGCATTGAAACAATAAGGAAAATCGCGCAACATTAAGCCGCAATGTGTAAGAGAATAATAAAATGCGTTTGAATATCCCGAACATTCTGTCTCTTCTTAGACTGTTCCTAATCCCTGTTTTTGTGGTTGTCTTTTATCTACCTTATTCATGGGCACCGTTTGCAGCAGCAATGGTGTTTTGGGTAGCCGGTTTTACTGACTGGCTTGACGGCATGTTGGCCCGTAAACTTGGCCAAACTTCTCGTTTTGGCGCGTTTATTGATCCTGTCGCTGATAAAGTGCTAGTGGCAACGGCATTGATTCTAATCACGGAACATTATCATTCAATTTGGGTGACCATTCCTGCGGTAACGATGATTGCGCGAGAAATCATTATCTCAGCATTGCGAGAATGGATGGCTGAAATCGGTAAGCGAGCGAGTGTTGCGGTATCTTGGGTTGGCAAAGTAAAAACTGTTTCGCAAATGTTCGCCTTATGGGTGTTGATATGGCGTTACGATGAATGGATGGTTTGGCTAGGCTTTGCGGCCTTGTATGTGGCAACTTTCTTGACATATTGGTCAATGATTCAATATTTGGCTGCTGCGAAAGACGATCTGTTGAATGAAGAGCACCATTAAATTCTGATGTTAGAAAGCAGGCTTAATAGCCTGCTTTTTTGTATCTAAGACAATCTACAGCATTTTTTGTTTCTCTCGCTTTTCAATGCTTGCTAACGGCCATGCTTACAATTTGTATCTGGGGCTTTTGCTTCGATAGAGTTCCATTTGTGATCTAAGTCTTGTTTTTGTCCTTGGAGAGTCTTAGAGAGGCGAGTCTTCTGATTATTAATACTCCAATGCACGCAACGCACGGCCAGCAGTGTAAGGCGTAGCCAAAGTTTTATGATAAACAAGTGTATTTAAGCGATTTTTAGTATTAAAACTAAGCAATCCATCGTCTTTCGCACAAATTCTAGTCAAACGATTTAAAAAAATAAAAATAGTGTTGACTCGATCGCTCGAATCCGTAGAATGCATCCCGTACCCAAGAGAGCACGGCTCAAAAGGGTGGTGAAAAAGCTTAGCTTTATTCACAAATGAGGCGCCTTGGCAGAGTGGCTATGCAGCGGATTGCAAATCCGTGGACCTCGGTTCGACTCCGGGAGGCGCCTCCATTATTCTTTTGAGAGCGAATGGCTTTCGAGAAAAATGCGACACTAGCTCAGTTGGTAGAGCGCAACCTTGCCAAGGTTGAGGTCACGAGTTCGAACCTCGTGTGTCGCTCCAAATTTTATTGATATGGCATTGGCGATATCAGATGGTGTTTTACTTTTCTGTAAAGGCATCACAAAGAATATTTGTGTGCCCTGGTGGTGGAATTGGTAGACACAAGGGATTTAAAATCCCTCGACGTTCGCGTTGTGCCGGTTCAAGTCCGGCCCGGGGCACCATCTCATATTAAATGCGACACTAGCTCAGTTGGTAGAGCGCAACCTTGCCAAGGTTGAGGTCACGAGTTCGAACCTCGTGTGTCGCTCCAGATTTAAGGCCTAACATGAAAATGTTAGGCCTTTTTCGTATTTTTTTGAAAATCTCAAACTTCTTTTCTGTCACAGACTTCGTTAAGTAACGAACCCTTTGTCTCATTGACTCAAGTGATTGTTCATTCTGCCATTGCAAAGCATCTTAGCCATTCCTACTAGTCTATGTTTAAACCATCACTTGTGGAGAATAACCACTCTTGATCCAGGCAAAGCTGTGACGAGAATGCTATCTTTTTAAATGTTCCGGATATAGAAAGGAATGTTTTACGATTAAGCAGCACAACCTTAAACCTCTGTTGGATGAGGTGATGATATCTCAAGAATATTTGTTTAAATAACAGCTGTTTGAGAGAAGCAGAAAAGCATAGCTCACGACTATGAGCACGACAGTTGCGATGGGGTATGTTTTGTTGTGATTTACATCACTGTTACTAATATGAAAAATCGTTGCCAGAAGATTTTATTTTGTGATAAATTCGCGCGCAATCTCGGAGCGTAATTAACAACGTTTGATCTCTGGGGGATACGCGTAGTGACCATTCAAGCTGATTGTGACACTGCGTAGGGTAGGTATCGGCAAAGCCTTTTGTCGATAGACGGGATACTAATGCTGTAAACGCGGCATATTAATGGGAAACCCAACATTGAAACCTTTGAATAAACACACACTAATCAGCTTCATACTGCCGAAATGTCCTGTTTTACAAAACGGGTGCATTACAGAACCTTGATTAATCCCTTTTACATATAAAGTCGCGAGTATCGTGGCGGATGATCTGTATTTGTCATTTATGCACTGACAAATGCGGAGGGGTATTCACACCTCCTGTAATTTCATTCTAATGATTATTAATACAGGATACAGAATTATTATAATTCAAGGGATTATGTAGTATGAGCACTGCCTTTGAAGTCGATAGCAATATCGCAAACATTTTTTCGTCTCAGGTTCCTATCGTTGAGGGAACGTATGACTTAACGCCAGATCAAGTATTGATTGATCAGGCTGAGCATGAATCTGAAGTACGTTCTTATCCACGTCGTTTGCCGATCGCAATTAAACAAGCCTTTGGGTGCTTGGTTGAAGATACGCGTGGACAGATCTTTCTAGACTGCCTTGCGGGGGCAGGCACTCTAGCTTTGGGGTATAACCATCCTGAAATAAACCAAGCTCTGAAAGAGCAATTAGATTCAGGACTGCCATATCAGACGCTAGATATTGCAACATCAGCAAAAACGACGTTTATTCAATCTGTTAAGTCTTTTCTTCCTCAAGAGTTAAGCGAGAACAGCGTTATCCAATTTTGTGGCCCGTCTGGAGCTGATGCGGTTGAAGCTGCTATCAAGCTCGCGAAACAGACTACCGGTCGCAACACTATGTTTGCCTTCCGCGGCGCATACCATGGTATGACTAATGGTACGATGGGGATGATGGGTAACTTAGGCACGAAAGCTCGTCGAACTGGTTTGATGTCGGATGTGCACTTTATGCCTTTCCCATACAACCTGCGTTGTCCTTTTGGGCTTGGCGGTGATGAAGGTGCGAAAGCAAGTATTCGCTATATCGATCGTCTTTTAAACGATGATGAGTCAGGCATTATGAAGCCTGCCGCGATTATCGTGGAGCCAGTGCAAGGTGAGGGTGGTGTTGTTCCTGCGCCAGCATTCTGGCTACGAGAGTTACGTCGTATTTGTGATGAACACGGTATCTTACTGATCTTCGATGAGATCCAGTGTGGTGTTGGTAAAACTGGCTACAATTTCGCGTTCGAAGAGTCGGGCATTGTTCCAGATATTCTGTGTTTATCAAAAGCAATTGGTGGTGGATTACCAATGTCGCTATTGGTTATCAACAAGCAACATGATACATGGAAGCCGGGCGAGCACACAGGTACATTTCGTGGTAACCAGTTAGCCATGGTCTCTGGTGCGAAAGCATTAGAAATTATCCAACGTGATAATCTTGTTGAGCATGCCAATATTGCGGGTCAGTACTTGCGCTACGGCCTTGAAAGTATTCAAAAGCGTGTGAACTGTATCGCAGAGGTTCGTGGCAAAGGTTTGATGCTAGGCGTGGAGATTAAAACTCCAAACGGTGAGCTCAATAAATTTGGTGAACCTCAAGCGGATAGTGAACTCACACTTTCTATTCAACGCGCAGCACTCGAGCGTGGCTTGATCGTTGAGAAAGGTGGACGCGAAGGCGCAGTAATTCGTTTCCTTCCTCCTCTTATCATCTCGTTTGAGCAAATCGACTTTGCTTTACGTGTATTTGAAGACGCGATTTTAGCCGCTGGCGGTAGTCACATCGAAATTCAGCCACAAGATGAATGGAAGAAGCATTTCATCCACACTGGAGAGATGGGCAGCAATGAATTTGCTTCGGTGATGAATCACACTACTACGGCAATGAAGTCAGTGTTTGAACAAGTGACTGCACCGTATTCAGGTATGGATCCAAAAGCATTGGAAGCAGCGATTCACGACGTTGATCTTGATAATGGAAATGCGCCTCTTAAAACCGTTATCGACGATGCTGCTGAGCTGGTCGCGAAAAACGCAATTTTTACTCAACATCCAGATTGTATTGCTCACCTGCATACTCCACCTTTGATGCCAGCGATTGCGGCAGAGGCAATGATTGCGGCTTTGAACCAGTCTATGGACTCATGGGATCAAGCTTCATCAGCGACTTATGTTGAACAGAAAGTTGTGAACTGGCTATGCGATAAATATGAGTTAGGTGAAAAAGCGGACGGTATCTTCACGAGCGGCGGCACGCAAAGTAACCAAATGGGCTTGATGTTAGCGCGTGACTGGATTGCTGACAAACTCAGTGCACACTCAATTCAAAAGCTTGGCCTTCCTGAATACGCAGACAAGCTACGTATTGTATGTTCAAAAAAATCCCACTTCACGGTTCAAAAATCAGCGTCTTGGATGGGGCTGGGTGAAAAAGCGGTCATGACTGTCGATGCTAATGCCGATGGAACGATGGATGTCACTAAATTAGACGAAGTTCTCAATCAGGCCAAAGCAGAAGGTTTGATCCCATTTGCCATTGTTGGCACAGCGGGCACAACGGACCACGGTGCTATTGATGACTTAGACTTTATCGCCGATATGGCAGCGAAACATGACATGTGGATGCACGTCGACGGTGCATACGGTGGAGCTCTGATTCTAAGTAGCCAAAAAGCGCGTCTGAAAGGTTGTGAGCGTGCACATTCCATCAGCGTAGACTTCCATAAGCTGTTTTACCAAACCATCAGTTGTGGTGCGCTATTGGTAAATGACAAGTCTAACTTTAAATTCCTGCTTCACCATGCAGACTATTTGAACCGCGAACACGACGAACTACCGAACTTGGTGGATAAGTCTATTGCGACAACTAAGCGTTTTGATGCGCTCAAAGTGTTTATGACGATGCAAAGCGTAGGGCCAAAAGCCCTAGGCGATATGTATGATCATTTGCTTGAGCAGACGCTTGAAGTGGCGGACATGATTCGAGAAACCAAACACTTTGAGTTGTTGGCTGAACCATCACTATCTACGGTTCTGTTCCGCGCGACAAATGAATCAGCGGATCTTGATGAACTGAACAAAACGTTGCGCTTAGAAGCGTTAACACGCGGTATTGCGGTATTGGGTGAAACCATTGTCGACGATAAAACTGCATTGAAATTTACGATTTTGAACCCGTGTCTGACGACGGCGGACTTTGAATCTTTGCTCTCAAAAATCAATACGCTAGCGGCAGAGCTAGTTTAACAAAGGTAACGGAAAACTATGGCAATTCTACAGATTGGTGCAGGCGGCGTTGGCTGGGTAGTTGCACATAAAGCAGCACAAAACAACGACGTTCTGGGTGATATCACAATCGCATCACGTACCGTAGGTAAGTGTGAGAAAATCATCGAATCGATTCAGAAGAAAAACAATCTGAAAGATTCAACTAAGAAATTAGAAGCGCGAGCGGTAAACGCGGACGACGTAGATTCTTTAGTTGCTTTAATTAAAGAAGTACAACCTGACTTAGTGATCAACGCAGGTCCTCCTTGGGTGAACATGTCTATTATGGAAGCATGTTACCAAGCTAAAGTGTCATACCTTGATACATCTGTTGCGGTTGATTTGTGCTCTGAAGGCCAACAAGTACCTCAAGCTTACGATTGGCAGTGGGGTTACCGTGAGAAGTTTGAAGAAGCGGGCATTACAGGTATTCTTGGTGCTGGTTTCGATCCGGGCGTAGTATCGGTGTTTGCCGCATACGCAGTGAAGCATCTGTTCGATGAAATCGATACTATCGACGTAATGGATGTAAACGCAGGCGACCACGGTAAGAAGTTCGCAACTAACTTTGATCCAGAAACGAACATGCTTGAGATTCAAGGCGATTCGTTCTACTGGGAAAACGGCGAGTGGAAACAAGTACCTTGTCACTCACGTATGCTTGAGTTTGAATTCCCGAATTGTGGTTCACACAAAGTGTACTCAATGGCGCACGACGAAGTTCGATCTATGCAAGAGTTCATCCCGGCGAAACGCATCGAATTCTGGATGGGCTTTGGTGACCGTTACCTAAACTACTTCAATGTGATGCGCGACATCGGTCTACTCAGCCCAGATCCACTAACGCTTCACGACGGTACGGTTGTTCAACCTTTGCACGTGCTAAAAGCACTACTACCAGATCCAACATCACTCGCGCCAGGCTACACTGGCCTAACGTGTATCGGTACTTGGGTTCAAGGTAAGAAAGATGGTAAAGAGCGCAGTGTATTTATTTACAACAACGCTGATCACGAAGTCGCATACGAAGATGTTGAACACCAAGCTATCTCATACACCACTGGCGTACCAGCGATCACTGCGGCTTTGCAGTTCTTCCGTGGTAAATGGGCAGACAAAGGCGTGTTCAACATGGAGCAGCTAGATCCAGACCCATTCCTAGAAACCATGCCATCTATTGGTCTAGATTGGCATGTTCAAGAACTGGAGCCAGGACAACCTGTTATCCATAAATTGAAGTAAGAATTTAGCGACTCTTATTTGTACGTTTAAGCCGATGCACTTGCGTCGGCTTTGTTCGATTTTATAGTGTCTTTGCTAAGGCGAAGGGACGTAAGGTATCAAAATGCAACAAAACGAACTAAAAACGCCATACTTCATGATCAATGAAGACAAGCTGATTGAGAATCTAGAGAAAGCAAAACAGCTAAAAGACATCTCTGGTGTGAAGCTTGTATTAGCACTGAAGTGCTTCTCAACATGGGGTGTATTCGACATCATCAAGCCTTACCTAGACGGAACAACAAGTTCTGGCCCGTTTGAAGTGAAGCTTGGCTACGAAACGTTCGGTGGTGAGACACACGCATACAGTGTGGGTTACAGCGAAGATGACGTTCGCGATGTGGCGGACATCTGTGACAAGATGATCTTTAACTCTCAGTCACAGCTAGCGGCTTATCGTCATATTGTCGAAGGTAAAGCATCGATTGGCTTGCGCCTAAACCCAGGTGTGAGCTATGCAGGGCAAGACTTAGCAAACCCAGCGCGTCAATTCTCTCGTCTTGGGGTTCAGGCTGATCACATCAAACCGGAAATTTTTGATGGTATTGATGGCGTAATGTTCCACATGAACTGTGAGAACAAAGACGTGGATGCGTTTATCGGCTTACTCGATGCTATTTCAGATCAGTTTGGCGAGTACCTAGATAAGCTGGACTGGGTGAGCATGGGCGGCGGGGTATTCTTCACATGGCCGGGTTATGACATCGAAAAGCTTGGCCTAGCGCTGAAAGCGTTTGCTGAAAAACACGGCGTGCAAATGTACCTAGAACCGGGCGAAGCGATCATTACCAAGACGACTGACCTAGTGGTCACTGTGGTTGATATCGTTGAGAACGTAAAGAAAACCGCGATTGTGGATTCAGCAACAGAAGCACACCGTCTTGATACGTTGATTTACGACGAGCCTGCATCGATTCTAGAAGCGTCTGAAAATGGTGAACATGAGTATGTGATCGGCTCGTGTTCATGCCTTGCGGGTGACCAGTTCTGCGTGGCGAACTTTGAACAGCCGCTAGAAATTGGACAACGTCTGCATATTCTTGATAGTGCGGGTTACACCATGGTGAAATTGAACTGGTTTAACGGTCTACGTATGCCGTCGGTCTACTGTGAACGCTCGAATGGTGACATTCAAAAACTGAATGAATTTGACTACTCTGATTTCAAACGTTCACTATCTCAGTGGTCAGTGAAATAAGACGTATCGCGCCATAAGCACCAAAAGAGCAGCTTAATCGCTGCTCTTTTTATTGGGGAAACGATAACAGTACGTGATTAACTCTCCACAATCACACGAGTGTCTTCACTCAGAGATTCTAACTCATTGGCTATGTCTTCAATTTCTAGCTCGCTAGGCAGTTTTATCGCCATTTTAGCGCTGAATAAGCTAGAGCTTACCCCTCCGCCTCCAGCAATGAATACACGCTGACAATCCATATCTAAAATTGAGATACCTTGATTATCGAGAACGTGAGTAATTTCATTCACAATACCCGCTCTATCGTTGGCATCTAAACGAAGTTGGAAGATAGTGTCTTCACGATATGAATGAGGTTCAGAGTCGACGAACCTAACAACAAGAGTCTGACAAGAAGAGAACGCCTGTTTAACGATGTCGGCATTTTCTCTTGGAAGCTCTACTTTGATGACACCTGCAACTTGGTCTTCGATAAAGTTTACTTTGCTGATCAGCCATTTCCCGCCGTTTTCGTGTGTGATTGCAGCGAGCTCTTTAATCGTGGCGGGTGACGCTTGTCCGACAAAATTAACAATAAATACGGTGTTCATAATGTCCCCTCCTGGAATCAAGGTTTGGACGCAGTACGAATAAACGTGCTACTTAAGTTATTGGAATAAATCCTTTTATTTAGTGTAGGTGCTAAGGGCGGGTAATGTTTGATGAAAGTCAATTTTTAACACTAATTCGTGATGGAAATAATTAAAACAATGTTCAGAGCACAAAAAAGCAGCCATCGTAAGGCTGCTTTTTACCGAGTATCAACTTAGGATTAGAAGGTTACTTTTAACTCGACACCATAAAATTGACTGTCGTAGTTTGCACCTGCGTCCATGGCGAATTTTGCAATATCTTGGTTTCCAAACCAAGGTGATGAATTGAATTGTAGTTCTGCACTACCGCCCCATGCATCAGTTACCCAATAATGAATATGTCCAACAGGGTTTAAGAAGAAGAGCGAAACATCACCTGCGGTTTCAGAGCCCATAACTTCGCCACCGTTGGCAATAATGTCTTGCTCAGCCGTTAACATCATTTCACCAACAACAGCACCAAAGAACGGTGTGATAAAAATATCCTGCCAAGATGGTACTTCTGCGAACGCCTCTACGCCATACTCCCAAAAGAACGTCGACATAGTTGCGGAGTACAAAAACGACTGAAATTCATTATAGCCAGCGTGACGTGCTGCCGTGTAGTAAACGCCGCCAAAATATGGGTGCATGATGTAGTTGAGGACATGTTCATCGCGATCCCAAACGGGGCCGTCAGAGACATTATCTTTCCACTTTTGCCCCAACTTACTCATGTCCCGGTCTTCTTCGTCCCATTTGGTGATACTTTCTGGAAGAAAAGTCATCATGCCTACGGTCGCGATACTGAGACCTAGAATGGTGTAGGTTTGACCCATCAGATAATCCCAGTCTTTATCTTGAGGGATGATGAGATGTTTAGGCTGAAGCCCTGCGTCAAGGTTTAGCGAATCATCATTATTCTGTTCATACATAACACCGCGATTTTGAGCCTCGAAGGTGTACAGAGTCGTCGTTTCGCAGTAACCTGACAAGCAATCAGGTGTGTAAGAAAACTCTGTATGACGGCTTAGGTCATAGTGACTTGCTTGCGCAAGCGCTGACGAAGCCAAGCAAAGGCCTGTTAGAGTCGTCTTGAACATGGATGATTTTGACACAAAGGTCTCCGAGTTAATGGTGTATGTTCGGGCTCGTAATTATCCCTCAAAACATCAATCATTTAAACACTTGACCCTTATTTAGTCCCAACAAACCTCGGCGAGATTTGTCCAAATAAAAAGAAAAATAAGCGCTATAACGAAAATAGGATTGTGCTTACGTTCAGGAGTCAGTTGTGAAAATAGCAATGCTTAGTACTGGTGAGGAAGTCCTCCACGGTGATATTGTTGATACTAATGCGGCATGGTTGTCTAGCCTGTTTTATCAACATGGATTTGGCTTAACAAAGCGCTCAACGGTTGGTGATAGCCTATCGAGTTTGGTTGAAGAGTTTTTAATGCTCAGCTTTAACAACGATGTGGTTATTGTTAATGGTGGTTTAGGCCCTACAACGGATGACATGAGTGCTGCCGCCGCCGCGAGAGCCGCCGATTGTAAACTGGTGCTATTCAAAGAGTGGTTGCAGCATCTAGAAAGTTTGTATGCTCGACGTGGCATCCCTATGCCGGACAGTAATTTAAAGCAAGCAATGCTGCCAGAAACGGCAGAGATATTGGACAACCCGATAGGCACTGCTTGCGGTTTCAAAATGCTGATTAATGATGCCATTTTTTATTTCACACCGGGTGTACCAAGTGAATTTAAGCTCATGGCAGAGACGCAAATTCTTCCCGATCTGAGAAGAGTGTTTCCCGATGTGCAAGGTTCATGTTGTAGCCGAATCTACACGTTTGGTCTGTCTGAATCCGGTATTTCAGATAAGCTAGATAAGCTAAAACTTCCTCAAGGCTATGAGCTAGGGTATCGCTCTTACTTGCCTTTTATTGAAGTGAAACTTTTTGGTCCTTCAGATCAGCTTGAACAGCGTTTGAAACTCGTACAGATAATTAATAAACACCTTGAGAGTAATACCGTTAGTATTGATTTACCTATGGTTGAAAATGTCGGCCAGTTGTTGGTCGATAAAGGACTAACAGTGTCGACCTCCGAAAAAAGTAGCAGGGGATACTTAACGTACTGGCTAAACAGTGATGAAAACGCTGAAAAGCAACTAGGGCATGGTTGGGTACTACCGAGCCTGACTCAGGCGATGGGCAACAGCGGAGATCCATTAGCAGAAACGTTTGCTCTGGCTGGTGCTACGCGAGAGAAGTGTGGGACGGATTTATCACTCGTCACTGGCCATATTGAAGAGGGCGTTTTTTCCGTCGCTTTATCGACACCGTCAGGCGAGTGGGGAGCATTATATAAACTCTCGAAAAAGTATCAGCGCAATGATCAAGTTAAAGTGATCAGCACGGCAGCACTAGACTTGTTGCGTCGCTACCTAGAACGTAAACCGATGTTTGCGCATTATGCATTTTTAGAGAAAGTTAAAGAGATGCACCTCCCGAGCAGTGCTTTATAACCAAAGCTCTCTACAGTAGTCTGAGAGACAAAAAACAGAGACAAAAAAGCCAAGGTGATTACCTTGGCTTTTGCATTTTATACCGTCGAGTCAACGTTATGCGCGCTGCTTTTCTTTCATCGCGTAGTTAACGCCGCTAAGTGACAAATCTGATTTTGCTTTACAGATACAAGGTAATATTTCATCACTTTGTGTGTAAGCCATGGCAAAACCAACATACTCCACTTCACCAGACTCCAATTTGCAGCGACAGGCGCCGCAGTGCCCATCACGGCAGTTGTATTCTGGTAATAGGCCAGCTTGCTCCATTGTTTCCAAAATCGTATTGGAAGGGTTGGATTCAATGCTGATCAGTTTGTTGATTTTGAGTGTTGCCATTACAGCTCGAATCCTTCGAAGTCATCTGCGCGAACTTCATTGTCAATTTGACCCACAAGGTAAGAAGAGATTTCTGCTTCTTGAGGCGCAACTTGAACGTTATCTGAAGACAACCAAGCGTTAATCCATGGAATTGGGTTGGTTGTTGCTTCTGGATACGCTGCTGGTAGACCTACCGCTTGCATACGAATATTTGTGATGTATTCAACGTATTGGCTTAGGATGTCTTTGTTTAGACCGATCATAGAGCCATCTTTGAATAGATACTCTGCCCACTCTTTTTCTTGCTCAGCCGCTTCTTTGAATAGGTCAAAACAGTCCTGTTTTGCCTCTTCTGCGATTTGCATGAAAGTGAAGTCATCTTGACCGTTACGTAGCAGGTTGATCATGTGCTGCGTGCCGTTTAAGTGAAGTGCTTCGTCACGAGCGATCAGCTTGATGATTTTCGCGTTACCTTCCATTAGTTCGCGTTCTGCGAAAGCGAAAGAACATGCGAAACTTACGTAAAAACGAATGGCTTCTAATGCGTTAACAGACATCAGACAGATGTACAGCTTCTTCTTAAGATCGTACAGACTAACCTTAACCGTTTCACCGTTAAGGACATGCTCACCTTCACCGTAGCGATGGTAATCATTCGTCGCTTGAATCAAATCGTCGTAGTAGTGCGCGATGTCTTTTGCACGCTTCAGAATGTGCTCGTTCTCAACGATATCATCAAACACTACAGCAGGGTCGTTCACGATGTTACGAATAATGTGTGTGTAAGAACGAGAGTGAATCGTTTCAGAGAAAGACCAAGTCTCAATCCAAGTCTCTAGTTCTGGCAGAGACACAAGCGGCAGCAGTGCCACGTTAGGGCTGCGGCCTTGGATAGAGTCAAGAAGCGTTTGGTACTTCAAGTTAGAGATGAAGATGTGCTTCTCGTGATCTGGCAGTTTGTTGTAATCGATACGGTCACTAGATACGTCTACTTCTTCTGGACGCCAGAAGAAAGAAAGTTGTTTCTCGATAAGTTTTTCGAAAATCTCAAACTTTTGTTGGTCGTAACGTGCAACGTTTACTGATTGACCTAGGAACATTGGTTCCTTCAATTGGTCATTCTTTTTTTGGTTAAAAGTACTGTAAGCCATAATGCCTCAATTCCTTTTAAACCTCCCCGTAAGGGGGAGGTTATCGATAGTCTGTCTTTACGGGTTCGCTAGGTACGGGAAGATTAAATCTTACAACCGCCGCCAGCACAATCGTCATCTTGTGGTTGAACAGCGTCTTTCTGTTCATCTTTCGCGCCATCACGAGTGTTGTGGTAGTAAAGCGTTTTCACACCAAACTTATACGCTGTTAGCAGGTCTTGAAGTAGTTTCTTCATTGGAACCTTGCCAGTCTCGTAACGTGACGGGTCGTAGTTAGTATTAGCAGAGATAGCTTGGTCAACAAACTTCTGCATAATACCCACAAGGTGTAGATAACCGTCGTTCGAACCGATATTCCAAAGCAGTTCATAGCTGTCTTTAAGTTCTGTGAACTCTGGTACAACTTGCTTCAGGATACCGTCTTTCGAAGCTTTTACTGAAACGTAACCACGTGGTGGCTCAATACCGTTAGTTGCGTTTGAAATCTGAGAAGAAGTCTCAGAAGGCATTAGCGCAGTCAGTGTTGAGTTACGTAGGCCGTGCTCCATAATTTCTTTACGTAGGCTGTCCCAGTCGTAGTGCAGCGCTTCGTCACAAATTAGGTCGATATCTTTCTTATACGTATCAATCGGCAGTAAGCCTTTCGCGTAGTTCGTCTCGTCGAATGAAGGGCACTTACCTTGTTCTTTCGCCAGTGCTACAGATGCTTTCAATAGGTAGTACTGCATTGCTTCGAACGTACGGTGAGTTAGGCCGTTCGCGCTACCGTCAGAGTATTTCACGCCATTCTTCGCTAAGTAGTAAGCAAAGTTAATCACACCAACACCTAGCGTACGACGGTTCATAGTCGATTTGTATGCCGCTGGTAGAGGGTAATCTTGGTAATCAAGCAGTGCATCTAACGCACGAACAACAAGATCGGATAGCTCTTCGAAATCATCTAGAGACTTGATAGCACCTAAGTTGAATGCAGAAAGCGTACACAGTGCGATCTCGCCTGAGTCATCTTCAACGTTAGTTAATGGTTTCGTTGGTAGTGCGATTTCTAAACATAGGTTCGACTGACGAACTGGAGCAACTTCAGAATCAAATGGGCTGTGAGTATTACAGTGGTCCACGTTCTGGATGTAGATACGACCCGTTGATGCACGCTCTTGCATTAGCAGAGTGAACATTTCAATCGCTTTAACCGTTTCTTTCTTGATTGAAGGATCGTTCTCGTACTTCACGTATAGACGCTCAAACTCTTCTTGGTTTTCGAAGAATGCGTCGTACAGACCAGGTACATCAGATGGTGAGAATAGCGTAATATTGCCGCCTTCAACTAAACGTTGGTACATCAGTTTGTTTAACTGAACACCGTAGTCCATGTGACGAACACGGTTTTCTTCAACACCACGGTTGTTCTTAAGTACCATTAGTGAGCGTGCTTCACCGTGCCACATTGGGTAGAACACAGTAGCTGCGCCACCACGTACACCACCTTGTGAACAACATTTTACTGCTGTTTGGAAGTACTTGTAGAACGGAATACAACCAGTGTGGAATGCTTCACCACCGCGAATCTCTGAGCCTAATGCACGGATACGACCTGCGTTGATACCAATACCAGCGCGCTGAGATACGTAACGAACAATTGAGCTTGCTGTTGCGTTAATAGAATCAAGACTATCGCCACACTCGATCAGAACACATGAGCTGAACTGGCGAGTAGGGGTACGCACGCCAGACATAATTGGCGTAGGTAGAGAAATCTTAAATGTCGATGTCGCATCGTAGAAACGTTTGATGTAATCAAGACGCGTCGCTTTTGGATATTTCGCAAATAAGCACGCTGCTACAAGGATGTATAAGAACTGAGCACTTTCGTAAATTTGGCCCGTAACACGGTTCTGTACGAAGTACTTACCCTCTAGCTGCTTAACTGCCGCGTATGAGAAGTTTAGGTCGCGTTTATGGTCGAGGTACGCATCAAGTTCGTCGAGTTCTGCTTTTGTGTAGTCTTCTAGAATATGTTGATCGTACTTACCCATATCGACGAGGCGAGACACGTGATCATAAAGCGTTGGTGGCTCGTATTGGCCATACGCTTTTTTACGCAGATGGAATACCGCTAGGCGAGCAGCTAGGTATTGGTAATCCGGAGTCTCTTCAGAGATCAGGTCTGCCGCAGACTTGATGATTGTCTCGTGAATATCTGTCGTTGTGATGCCGTCGTAAAACTGGATGTGAGCGCGAAGTTCTACTTGAGAAACCGAAACATTATCTAGACCTTCTGCAGCCCAAGTGATAACGCGGTGGATTTTATCCAGATCGATACTTTCTTTACGGCCATCACGCTTGGTGACGGTAAGTTGTTGGTTCATTCTGCTTTATTTCCCTAAGAAAACTGATAAAAGCCGTATTTTTGTTTGTTTATGTGCAATATGAGTAAAGCTTGCGGCGGCTTTGTGATCAAAGTCTATCTATATATTGTCGCTTAAACACAACATATAGGGGTTCATTTGTTTGCGGGTTACAAGATAGTGCTATTACACTGATTTATCAAGGTACAGATCGGGGATGACTTGTGGATAACTGACAAAATGAAAAAAATCAGTAAGTGAACACTAACCGATGAGAAAAGGGCAGACTTGAATGGTTAAAAGTACGGTTTCGAGATCGGTTTAGAAATAACCGCATGCAAAAATATTTTCCTTGATCTTTGGCCGTTTTTATCTACGAAAAATGGCTTGGTCAAAATGGAATCTAGAGCACGAATTTTAGCCATAAAAAGACAAAAAAAGCGGCAACTTTGTGCTACCGCTTCCGATTCATTTTCTTTAAAAAATGTCAATCACAAAACTCATTTTTTAACTTAATAGCGTTCAGTATTTTTTAGTATGAACGATGTAGTTTACATCTACATTACGACCGAGTTTGTAGCTATCATTTAGAAGGTTGTAATGAAGCCCAGTAATGCCCATTTCCGTCAGGTCAGTTTGGTCTATCATCTTCATCATTTCGGCTGGCTTGATAAACTTATCGTGCTCATGAGTGCCTTCAGGAACAATCTTAAGAAGCTTCTCAGCACCGACAATAGCAAATAAGTACGACTTAATGTTTCGGTTCAAAGTTGAGAAAAACACGTGACCACCGGGTTTGACTAGCGCAGCACAAGAGCGGATAACGGAGAGAGGATCTGGAACGTGTTCAAGCATCTCCATACAAGTCACGACATCGTAAGTTCCTGCGTTTTCTATAGCGTGGTCTTCTATTGTGCTCTGAATGTAGGTCAGTTGAGTACCTGTTTCTAATGCATGTAGTCGCGCGACTTCTAATGGTTCTTTACCCATATCAAGTCCAGTCACAATAGCGCCTTCTTTTGCCATGCTTTCAGCAAGAATGCCACCACCACAGCCGACATCAAGTGCGCGCTTGCCAAACAAGCCATTTGCTTTTTCAAGTACATAGTTCAAACGAAGTGGGTTAATTTGATGAAGCGGCTTAAACTCGCCTTCTAAATCCCACCATCGAGAAGCCATGTCCTCGAATTTCTTAATTTCACTTGGGTCGACGTTTTGTGCTTTAGTCATAATTGGTTTTATTGCATTCAATCTGAGTCCTTTAGAGGGCGCCAGTATACTCCAACGTTTTACACCCAAACAACCTCGATGTGCTTAGTTAAGGGACAATGACAGAGTTCACTGGCGCGGCAATCGAGACAGGTGCCTGTAATTTGTAAAGCGCTAACTATTGTTTTTGGTTCATCCTTGAACTGGTGCCAGTGATAATAACTCTAAAACCTGCATTTTCGCGTTGTGTGGTTAAAGGAATTTACCTCGCTTTTCCGCGTAAAGGGTCCGATTTTGCTCAATATTGACCGAAATATAACCACTAATCAGAAAGATATGGGATGAGTGTGCAAATTCTCGACATTTGATTCATAACCAAGCTCACAACCTGATAAAAGGAGAGGGAAAGTGATGCCGAAGTGATGAATTGTGTGTTATATTTTTGCACCTTACACGTATCGTAATTACGATCAGATAATAGAGGGATAATGGCTCTATGAGCGATTTAGCTAAAGAGATCACGCCCGTAAACATTGAAGATGAGCTTAGAGGTTCATACCTAGACTATGCGATGTCAGTCATCGTGGGTCGTGCTCTTCCAGATGTGCGTGATGGCCTAAAACCAGTACACCGCCGCGTTTTATTCGCGATGAACGTACTAGGCAACGATTGGAACAAACCATATAAAAAATCAGCCCGTGTTGTCGGCGACGTAATCGGTAAATACCACCCACATGGTGATAGTGCTGTGTACGACACAATCGTACGTATGGCTCAGCCGTTCTCGCTTCGTTACATGCTGGTCGATGGTCAAGGTAACTTTGGCTCGATCGATGGCGACTCTGCTGCGGCAATGCGTTACACCGAAGTTCGAATGGCAAAAATTGCCCATGAACTATTGGCTGACCTAGACAAAGAAACCGTAGACTACGTACCAAACTACGACGGTACTGAGCAGATCCCAGCGGTTCTTCCAACTAAAATTCCAAACCTATTGGTTAACGGTGCTTCTGGTATCGCAGTAGGTATGGCAACCAACATCCCGCCTCATAACCTTGGCGAAGTGATTGATGGCTGTCTTGCATACATCAATAATGAAGAAATCACTATTGATGAACTAATGGATTACATTCCTGGTCCTGATTTCCCAACGGCGGCGCTTATCAGCGGTCGTAAAGGCATTGTAGACGCGTACAAAACAGGTCGTGGCAAAATCTACATGCGTTCGAAAGCGGACATCGAAGTGGAGAAGAATGGTAAAGAGACCATTATCGTCACTGAAATTCCTTACCAGGTGAACAAAGCTCGCTTGATCGAAAAGATCGCTGAGCTAGTTAAAGATAAGAAAGTAGAAGGTATCAGTGCACTGCGCGACGAGTCAGATAAAGACGGTATGCGCATTGTTATTGAGTGTAAGCGCGATGCTGTGGGCGAAGTAGTTCTAAACAACCTTTACGCTCAGACTCAGCTGCAAACCACTTTCGGTATCAACATGGTGGCCCTAAACAATGGCCAGCCACAGCTATTCAACCTAAAAGATATGTTGAAGTGCTTTGTTGATCACCGTCGTGAAGTTGTGACACGTCGTACTATCTTCGAACTGCGTAAAGCGCGTGAACGTGCTCATATCCTTGAAGGTTTAGCTCTAGCGCTTGCTAACATTGATGAAATCATTGAGCTTATCCGTAAGGCACCTACACCGGCTGAAGCAAAAGCGGGTCTTATCGCTCGTGGTTGGGATTTAGGCAACGTTTCAGCAATGCTAGAGCGTGCTGGTACAGATGCTGCGCGCCCTGAATGGCTAGAGCCTGAATATGGTATTCGTGATGGTCAGTACTTCCTGACTGAGCAACAAGCACAAGCTATCCTAGATCTACGTTTACATAAACTAACAGGTCTAGAACACGAGAAGATTCTTGGCGAATACAAAACACTTCTAGAAGAAATCGCTGAACTCATGCATATCCTTGCGAGCACTGAGCGTTTGATGGAAGTTATCCGTGAAGAACTTGAAGCGGTTCGTGACGGCTTTGGTGACGCTCGTCGTACAGAAATCACAGCTGCGAGCCATGATATTGACATGGAAGAGCTGATCGCACGTGAAGACGTTGTGGTTACTCTATCTCACGGTGGTTACGTTAAGTACCAAGTACTGAGCGACTACGAGTCACAGCGCCGTGGTGGTAAAGGTAAGAGTGCGACTAAGATGAAAGATGAAGACCATATCGAGCGTCTTCTAGTGGCGAATACCCACGATAACATCTTGTGTTTCTCTACTCGTGGTAAAACATACCGCCTGAAAGTTTACCAATTGCCTCTAGCGAGCCGTACTGCGCGTGGTAAGCCAATCGTAAACATCCTTCCACTCGAAGAAGGTGAGCGCATTACCGCGATTCTACGTGTTGATGAATTCTCTGAAGACAAATTCATCTTCATGGCAACAGGTGACGGTACGGTTAAGAAAACGCCGTTGAACCAGTTTGCAAACGTACGTTCAAACGGCCTAATCGCTGTGAACCTACGTGAAGACGATTCGTTAATCGGTGTGGATATCACTAACGGCGAAAATGAAATCATGCTGTTCTCTAAAGCGGGTAAAGTGGTTCGCTTTAAAGAAGCAGAAGAGATTCCAGTACTTGATAAAAATGGTAAACCAGTTCTTGATGAGAATGGTCAGCCAGAGATCAAGTTTAAAGGTGTTCGTCCTATGGGTCGTACCGCCTCTGGTGTTCGTGGTATGAAACTGGCTGAAAATGACCAAGTTGTATCACTTATTGTTCCTTCGCACGAAGGCGACATCCTAACGGTTACAGAAAACGGTTATGGTAAACGCACAGCACTTAGCGAGTACCCGACAAAAGGTCGTGGCACTCAAGGTGTAGTTTCTATCAAAGTTTCTGAGCGAAATGGCCCGGTAGTTGGTGCTATCCAGGTTGTTGAAGGTGATGAAATGATGATGATCACCGACGCTGGCACGTTAGTACGTACTCGTGTGGGTGAAGTTAGCCAAGTTGGTCGTAACACACAAGGTGTAACGCTTATCCGTACTGCGGAAGATGAATCAGTTGTTGGTTTGCAACGTATTGAAGAAGTTGATGATGAAGAGCTGCCTGCTGATGAAGATGCAGAAGCGTTAGAGTCAACAGACGAAAATACGCAGCAAGACGCTTCAGAAGCTCCAGCTGCTGATGATGCAGAGGAAGGTAACGAAGAGTAATCTTACACCGTTATCTTGATATGAAAAGCCGAGCCTTAGTTGCTCGGCTTTTTTGTATCTGTATCAACGCATTTAAAGTAAGAAATGCGTACACTGACGTTATCTTTGTTTACAGGACGTGTTATGTCTGTTTGGTTTTTCGCTGCCATCACTCTGATGGGGTTGTTTATCGTACTCTTATCACTGAGTGCATCAAAAGCTAAACCTACTCAATGGTTTGGCTTTTGCCTGTTAGTACTTGTCGTGACGAGTGCCAGTTTCTTATTGCTGCATCAAACTCCGCCTAAACCAATACAAGCGGAAATGTCACGAATGATGACTGCTCGTGACATCATGAAAGAGATTCAAGACCAGTTGCGTGAAGATCCGAACAACGCTGAATTGTGGTTCCAACTCGGGCAGGGCTACCTGCTAGAGGGGGAATTTGATGGCGCGCTGATTTGTTTTGATTACGCGATCCAGCTGACTGAGCCAGTCAGTGCCACGCAACTTGCCGCAAAAGCGACGACCTTGTACTACATTCACCAGCAATCAATGACGCAAGAAGTTAGCTTGCTTTTGGAGCAAGCTTTGCAGATAGAACCGCACAATGAAGCCGCTTTGTCTTTGATCGCAAATGATCATTTTCTGTCATTCCGATTTCAGGAAGCGATTGATGCCTGGGTACTATTATTAGATTCTAATGATCCAAATTTAGATAGGGTGCAAATCATTAACTCTATTAACAAAGCAAAAGAGCTGTTGTAAGCGTACAATTTAATAAGCAGTAGAGGGAAAGGTGGGCAACGAATGAAAAATAAGGCACTAAGCATATTGGTTTTGCTGTGCGGCTCTGTATTAGCGGGTTGTAGCTCTTCCGATCATTCTGGTTCTTCCTCTTCGGTTTATTATTCTTCAGGTTATTACGATCCGTGGTGGTACGATCATGACGACTACTGGATTTATTACTATCCGGGTTGTTGCGACAACGACGACGAATACAAAGAGAAACTGGAAGAGTGGTGGAATGGTTTAGATGAAGACCAACAGCAATCCATCAAAGACAAAGTCGAGGATTGGAAGGACGATGATATGTCCGCCAATATCGATAACATGAAACGCCAACTCGACGATCATTGGCAATCATTGCCTGACGAGCAAAAGCAAGAGATTCAAACCAAATGGGAGAATCGTCCGGAGCGTATTGAGCCAGCGGCTTTACAAGACAAAGCGGTAAAAGAAAAGGTTCAACAAAGAAAAGCATTACCGGAAACGAAGATCCAACGCCCAGTTGCTCGTCCAAATGTGCAGATGCCTAAAGCACGTCCAAATATTCAACCGAGACCTAGGCTTCCTCGTCGCTAGTACATTCGATTTTCACTCTCGATAGAATCGGGGATGAAGAAATAAAGATAACAAAGAAACAAAAAAAGGGGCGTTCAGTACGCCCCTTGTTGTATCTATAGATTAATCTCTGCTTGTTAGATTAATACGTGGCTTCGCGTTCAGCGGCTGCTTTATCCCACTCTGGCGCTACTGTTTCTAGGAAGTGTTTCTTGTCTGCGTTCATCTTATCCATATCCATGCCCAGTGCTTGTTGTGCTTTCGCTTTGGTAGAGATATCTGGAATTTGAACAGGGTCAGTGATGCCTTTGGCTGCTAGTAAACGAACCAACTTGGTACGAGCGTCAGCGGCGCGATCAACTGCAGTACCTAGTACTTCAAGCGCTACCTCAGGAGCATGCATGTGAACACCGTGAGAAGCAATCGCGTAGTCCCAACGCCATTGTGCATGGCGAATATCTTGTAGGATAGGCTCCATTTCTGCTTCTGTTGCACCTGCTTTCCACGCTGCGCCTGCTTCAAAGTGTGCCGCTACGATTTGCTTCTCGGCGGTTAGCTTCATGTTCAGTACTTGCGCTTTGCGAGTCGAGACGATGCCTTGTAGCTGCTCTTTAGTTTGGGTATGGCATTGCGCACAGGTGTCTTCAAAACGATCAAATGGGTTACCCACTTTGTGGTCTGTGTACACCGTACCGTCTTCTTTGGTCACTTTAGGCATGTGGCAGTCCACACACACCACTTTGTTTTTACCATGAATACCCGCTCTCCAAGTTTCGAAACCTGGGTGTTGTGCTTTTAGCATCGGCGCTTTAGATACGGCATGCGTCCAATCTTTGAAATTCAACGCGTCGTAGTATTTCTCCATGTCATTAACGGTGGTGCCCATATCCCATGGGAATTTAACCGCTTTAGTTGGGCCGGTGAAGTAGTATTCAACGTGACATTGAGCGCAGACCGATGCTTGCTTATCTAGGCGAGACTGTTCATCAAAGTTTTTACCGATAGTATCAAAAGCACGCTCGACGTATGGGCGAGTCAGTGCCAGCGCGGGTTCGCCTTTCTTGAAGGCTTCAGAGCCCGTGTTGTGGCAATCGGAACAACCGATAGGGTTGACGATTTCTGAGCCTAAGCGTGCCCATTTACCTTCGAAATAACCGTCTTCACCACGTTCACCAATCACGCGAGCAACGTCTGGGCTTTTACAGCTCCAGCACGCCATCGGCATAGGCCCGGATTTTTCATCAGTCGGTGCGCCGGTACGTAAGGTTTGACGAACATCATCAAGTGCGTAAAAGTGACCGCGCGCTTTGTTGTAGTCTTTTGCGAAGCCGTAGCCAGCCCATAAGATCACCATGTTTGGGTCTTCACTTAGAGCATCTTCAATGTGCTCACTTTCGGATGTTGCCTTCCAAGAGTGGTATTGTTCGGGATGGTTCTGTTCAAAGGCGTCATTTCGAGGATCGATGAGGCCTTTTTCTTCTGCCGCCAACGGAGCGCCGACCAAAAATAATTGGCTGGCGAATAAGGTCGCAACCGCGATAGGTGCGCTCATCCAGTGTTTTATGCTCACGGTGTTATCTCCATATTCGTTTTTATTAGCAGCGTTGTGAGAAGCTATTCCAAATAAGAACTGGAGATCTACGATTAATAATATTGCTTAATTGGATAGATGAAATAGTGAGTGAATCTTGTCTTGTTTTAGATCAATTTACACCAGTGATCTCAGTCATGTTTGAATTTATATACCTCTAAAGTGGTAGTTGTTAAGTCATTGTTCTGCAATGCTTTGGGTTTTTAACCTTTTTAAAAATAGGGTGATTTGGTTCGCTTTTTGAGCAGGCGTTTCTACCCCTTATGAATAATAGAGGTATTATAAATATAGGTTTAGCGTTGTGGCTTTCCGAAATAAGAATTGATGTCATTTGAAGATCTAAAAAATATCTTCAGAGGAAATTAATTGTCGCTCAAATAAATAATTGAGAATAGTTATCAATTATTATCGAGCTAAGGAAAGAACAATATGGGCAATATAAAATTGACCATAGAGACAATGCTGAAACTTCTCTTCGTCTTTGCCATCTATGGTTTCTCCATCGCCGCCCATGCGACTTCTTCAGAGCCGATTGAAGGTGCTCAAGCTGAGCGTCATCAAGTCGAGTTGATCCGTGACCGAGACTACAAGTGTCTGCAATGTCATAAGGATGCAAAAGAGACTCTGAACCTATCGCATGATTCGCAAGCGTTATTGAGTCAAGGGAAGCAACTTAATTGCACCAATTGCCATAGCAACATTGGTCCCGACCATCGTGAAGGTGCGCCTGATGTGATTAAGTTTTCTGCAGCGCAATCGAAAGAAGTACACGACAAAGTGTTCCTTGATCCAAGCATGATTCTTAAAGCTAACAGCCAATGTGTGGATTGCCACGCACCGACACAGCTGAGAGAAAGCCACTGGACGCACGATGTGCACGCCAAAAACCTCACTTGTTCAAATTGCCACGATGTACACGCAGCGAAAACCAAAGCGTTGTCGTACGACAGAAAACAACTGATCAAGCAGTGTGTGGATTGTCACTCTGAATTTGCCGTCGAACCTGAACTTGCCAAAGAAGAGGAGAGATAGCATGAAATGTTCGAGAAGAAACTTTTTAGCCGGCAGCGGCGCGTTGATTTTAACTACAGGCGTTGCAGGCACTTCCGTTGTTAGCTCCTCTCTCTATGCCAGCAACAGTGAACAAGCGAAACGCATGGGTATGGTTCATGATGAAAATGCCTGTATTGGCTGTACCGCTTGTACCGATGCTTGTCGCGAAGTAAATAAAGTCCCTGAAGGCGTAACGCGACTTAAAATTCATCGCAGTGAACCGATTGGCGAATTTCCAGATGTGGAATACCAGTTTACTCGCGAATCCTGTCAGCACTGTGATAACCCACCATGTGTGTACGTTTGTCCAACAGGCGCTGCATACAAAGATGAAGCGACCGGCATCGTGGATGTGCACAAAGAGAAATGTGTCGGATGTGGTTATTGCCTTGCCGCTTGCCCTTACCAAGTGCGCTTCTTTAATCCAGTCGATCACTCTGCGGATAAATGTAACTTCTGCCGTGATACCAACCTAGCGCAAGGTAAACAGCCAGCTTGCGTGGAATCTTGCCCAACAAAAGCACTCATCTTTGGTGATTTGAATGACCCAACTAGCGAGGTGAGCAAAGCTATCGAAAGCCATGTTGTCTATCGCGATAAATCGCATTTAGGTACGCAACCTAAACTGTACAAAATTCCGCATAGCAAAGGGGAGGTGTCATCATGAACGGCTTCGAAAGTGCATTCCACTTTGACTCGTTAGTCTGGGATTGGATCATCGCGATTTACTTATTCCTTGCTGGGATGTCAGCAGGTTCAGTGATGATTTCTATCTATTTAAAACGCAAAGTGATTGAAGGTGATCCCGCAAACAACGGCATCATGAAAGCTATGGCTTGGCTTGCGCCATTTGGCATCATTGCTGGGTTGGCAATTTTGATTTTCCATTTAACCAAGCCTTTAGAGTTTTGGAAGATCATGATCTACTACAACCCAACGTCTGTGATGTCGATGGGCGTGATCTTGTTCCAAGTGTACATGCTAGTGCTGTTTGTTTGGATCGGCGTTATCTTCCGCCATCAAATCATCAGCTTTTGTGAGGGTAAGTTACCGAGCAAACTGTTGGATTTTGCCGATGGCATTTTGATTAAGGCGGGGAAAGCCAACAACGCAATTGAATTGTTCTTGGGCTTCTTAGCCATCGTGCTTGCAGCGTACACTGGCTTTCTATTGTCTGCATTGAAGACTTACCCAATGCTAAACAATCCAGTACTGCCAATCTTGTTCCTGTTCTCTAGTTTGTCCTCGGGTGCAGCGGCATGCTTGATGTTCGGCATCTTGGTGTTTAAAGAGTCGACCAGCAGCCCAAGTGTGTCTTGGGTGCACGGATTTGAACGCCCTGTAGTGTTGTTTGAGTTGTTTGTCTTAGTGACATTCTTTACTGGACTGATCTTCAGCGGTGGTCAGAACGAAGTCGCGGCTTGGAATGCTATTTCGAGTGGATTCTGGGCTCAATGGTTCTGGGGTGGGGTAGTGTTCATCGGCATGATTACGCCTTTGACTCTCAATTGGTTAACGCCTTCAGAAGTGCGCCACAAAGGCAGTTACGTTTTTGTGGTCACGACGTTGAGCTTGGTTGGCGTACTTATGCTACGTACTTTCATTCTCTATGCCGGTCAAATGACCATAGTGTAAGGGGGAAAAATGGAGGCTGAGCTAGGGTTCTTCTTACTGATATTGGTGGCTGTAACATCGACTTGTGCATCGTTGCTGCATTGGCTACGTCGTGCTATGGGTAAGAAGGCGACATTGCCGCATCAAGTCGCGATGTCCCACATCATTAGCTTAGCTTCCATCATTTGTTTAGCACTTCTGATCGTCTGCTTCGTGCAAGACAACTTCGCGTTGGAATATGTTGTTACGCATTCCAACAGTCAACTTCCCGTGGCGTTCAAAATTGCTGCCGCTTGGGGTGGGCACCAAGGCTCCATGTTGTTTTGGGTCGTCACCTTGAGTTTATGGGCGTCGTTTATTGCATTTAAGTCACCGCTCAACGCCCAATATACTTGTGACTGTTTAGGAATCATGAACGTTCTTATTGCGACATTTGCTTGGTTCACGTTAATGACCTCTAACCCGTTCGAGTATGCCCAAGTATTGGCGTCGGAAGGACGAGATCTAAACCCAATGTTGCAAGATGTTGGGCTTATCATTCATCCACCATTGCTTTATCTCGGTTATGTCGGTTACGCAGCAATATTAGCTTTTGCATTAGCAGTGCTATTGGGTAAACAACCGATGAGCGATTGGTATGTGGTTGCTCGAAGCGCAGCGTTTTTTGCATGGGGAACGCTCACGTTGGGTATCTTGGTGGGATCATGGTGGGCGTACAATGAGCTAGGGTGGGGCGGCTGGTGGTTTTGGGACCCTGTGGAGAACGCTTCTCTACTCCCTTGGCTTACTGGTACTGCTTTGTTGCACAGCGGTGTTGTCGCAACACGTAACAGAAGCGCAATTTGGAGCACCTATGCACTGGCGTTTGCTACGTTCAGCCTAAGCATTTTAGGGACATTCGTGGTGCGCTCTGGCGTGCTGACTTCAGTGCACGCTTTTGCGGTGGACCCAACTAAAGGTTTGGTGCTGATTGGTGTATTGAGCTTGCTTGTCATTATCACTTTTGGCGTACTGATTTTGCGAGGAGAACAACTCCCTCGTTTCAAACTTCAATCTCTAGCGAGCCGAGCTTACACTGCTTATATCGCCAAAGGGCTGCTGGTTATTGCGACTGCCATCGTTTTTCTTGGCACTTTTTATCCGATGGTTTATCAACTGCTCGGCTTAGGGAACATTTCGGTTGGCGCACCTTACTTTAATAGTCTGATCTTCCCATTAAGCATACTGGCTCTGATTGCCTTAGCTTTGATGCCGGTGCTGAAATGGACAAAAGGCACAGTTCCGAGTGTAAGCGCTGATATTGCGATCAGTATTGCGTTATCTCTTGTCGCTGGGAGCGGGTTTATCTTCTTAGTGCACGCACTGCATTTCGAAGTATTGCTAACCATAACATTGGCTACTTGGGTGATTGTGGCGCATCTCGTTATGCTGTGTCGCTGTTCCAATAAACGTAAACTCATGCCAATCGTGAAGGCACATATCGGTTTTGCACTGGCGGTGAGTGGGGCTGTATTCAATAGTCACTACTCTTATGAATACAATTTACGTGTCGAACCCGGCAGTTCTCAACAAAGGGCAGGGATCACTATCGATTATCATGGTATCGAATGGCTGGTGGGGCCGAACTATACCGCGGAACAAGGACAGATCACCTTGCACTTGGAAGATGGCCGCATGCTCAATTTCAACCCGCAAAAGCGTCATTACCCTGTGCGAGTGATGAATATGACCGAGCCCGCGATTCGTTCACTATGGCATGGCGATTATTACGTGACATTGGCTGATAAAGTCGACACTCATGCTTATGCGATTAAAGTTCAGTACCGCGCAGGTATTTGGTGGATATGGTCTGGTGGGTTATTAGCTGTGTTTGGTGCGCTATTAACCGGCCTAAAGAAAAGGAGAGAGGCTATCAATGCGATCGAGAAATGCGCTTAAACTCGCAGGTCTCGTTGTGGCTGTTGCCGTGTTTGCAGTAGTAACTGCGGTGGCTTTGTCTGAGCGACCGCATGTTGAATTGTCCCCACAACGAAATTTAGAGACACCTAATTTTCGCTCAACTTCTCTGATCTCTGATGGCATGGTTTCTGAGCAGTTGTTCAAAAGCGACGGATATAAATTATTGAATGTTTGGGCATCTTGGTGCGGGGTATGCAAACGAGAGCACGAAGAGTTATTGCAGTTAGCAGAACTTGGTGTGCCTATTATTGGGCTGAATTATAGAGATCAAAAACAAGCCGCTCGTGAATATTTGAGCTCTAAACGAAATCCATATATTGAAGTAATTAGTGACCCTAATGGAAAGCTCGCTGTGGAGCTAGGTGTTATCGGAACGCCGGAAACTTACTTGATTGATCCAAATGGTCGTATATTGATCAAATATCGTGGAGAGCTAACGGCAGATAAATGGAACGATATATTTTCAGGATACTTGAATGTTTCGATTTAATAATCTTCTCCTCACTTTAATCCTATTTATACTATTTTCTCCTTTCACGAGAAGTGCGGATATAGAACAGAATGTTGATCTGTTTGAATTTCATTCCGTTGAAGTGCAACAGCGTGCAACCTCGTTAGCCAAGGCATTACGCTGCCCGCAGTGTCAAAACCAAAACCTTGTCGAGTCTAATGCACAAGCGGCTAAAGACCTGAGGTTGAAAGTGTATACGATGGCCAATGAAGGCAGCTCAGATCAAGAAATAAAGGACTATCTAGTTGCTCGTTATGGGAATATTGTTCTGTACCAACCACCATTAAATTATTCCACGGCGCTGTTGTGGATCTTTCCTGTGCTATTTTTGATCTTTTTTGTCTTATATTCGATCCGAATGGTGAAGCGTAATTAATGTGACCGTTATTCCACTATTAAAAATAAATTGTGCACTTAACAAGCAGAATGTTATCATTTTTCCGAATTTATGAAGTTTCCAGTATAAAGAAAATAAAAATTTTGAGCTGGATAAGTAATAAAAGAACGAAACAGGTGCACGCAGTGGATTCAGTTATATTACAACTTAAAAAAGACTTCTATTCGCAGATTCGTGCATTGCAATCACCGAACCTGCCTCAAGTTACTTCAACGCTCGCCGTGTTGACCGACGAGGAAATCCAAGAACTCGAAGCAGTTTGGATTGAACTCGCCGTTTGGAAGCGCAGTCAGACCCATTAAAAGATAGACCAAACGACCTTCTTGAAACCCCAGACAAAATTTGTCTGGGGTTTTTTATTGTAGTTTTTTTAAATTGTTATAATATAACAATTGTTCAGTTGGAGAGTGTTTCTCTTTTGCTGTCTTGAGTGGATAACTGCCCTCAATTGTGATCTCTATATTGCAAAATGCGGTATCAGTCCCCATAGTTGAAGAGCAACGAGTAAATCCCATGAATGCAATAACGAAAACGCATCAAGCGCATCAAGCAATAAATCGAGTGAGTATAGATATGGCGGAAGTACGTGCCAGAGTAGATTTTAAAGTCGGGGCAAAAAGTAACATTGATGCCGAAATTCTGTCTTTCCATGGTCTGAAGACAGACAAAGAGCATGTTGCTATTATCTTTAAACAAGCGGACCAAACTCAGGACATGCCTTTAGTTCGTATGCACTCTGAGTGTTTGACAGGCGATGTGTTTCACTCTTCACGCTGTGACTGTGGTGAGCAACTAGAAGAGACGATCAATCGCATGGGCGAGTCCGGTGGTATCATCTTGTATCTCCGTCAGGAAGGTCGTGGTATTGGTTTGTACAATAAGATCGATGCATACCGCTTACAAAGCCAGGGCATGAACACGTACGAAGCTAACAACCATTTGGGCTTTGATGATGACCTGCGTGATTTCACAGAAGCAGCACAAATGCTAGAAGCTTTAGGCGTGAATAAGATCCGCCTCGTGACGAACAACCCTAAGAAAATTCGTGAGTTATCTGAGTACGGAATTGAAATTGGCGAGGTTGTCAATACCTCTGCACATATCAAAGATGGCAACGAAAATTATCTGAAGGCAAAAGTCTCTCACGGAAAACATGACCTAAAGGTTTAATCCTAAAGATAAAACTGACAATAAAGTCTGTGAAAAACCTCATTTTTATGAGGTTTTTTTGTATCTGGAGTTGCAAATAAATTGTAAATTTGTATTATCTCGAGACTAAAGTGCAAATAAGAATAATTAGCACTACCAATACGATAATTGAAAAGCTCAACAAGGATGCTTCAGATGAATGCAAAAAAAGTTTTAGTCCAATCTATTGCTGCATCACTCCTCATTGCCAGTGGTTCTACCGTTGCTGCCACTGTAACTAAACAACAAGTAGTCGAACATTACGCGGACGTTGCCCATGCTGTGTTTGCTGATTCAGTAACAACAGCGAAGGCGCTTGACGTAAAAATCGACGAATTTCTAAAATCACCATCAGCGAAAAAGCTTGAAGAAGTAAAACAAGCTTGGCTAGATTCTCGCGTGCCTTACCAACAGTCTGAAGTTTTCCGTTTTGGTAACGCGATTGTTGACGATTGGGAAGGTCAGCTGAACGCATGGCCACTTGATGAAGGTCTGATTGACTACGTAGCAGCTGATTACCAATACGAATTGGGTAACGAGGGCGCGGCTGCCAACATCATCGCAAACACAAGTCTGCAGATTGGCGCTTCTAAACTGGACGTTTCAAAAATTACGCCAGAATTACTAGCAGATTTAAACGAAGTAGGCGGTTCTGAGGCAAACGTTGCATCAGGTTACCACGCGATTGAATTCTTGCTTTGGGGTCAAGACCTAAACGGCACTAACGCGGGTGCAGGTCAACGTGCTTACACTGATTTCGTTGTCGGTTCTGAGTGTACGAATGGTCATTGTGACCGTCGTGGTGAGTACCTAAAAGCAGCCGCTGATCTACTGGTTCAAGACCTTGAGTGGATGGAAAAGCAGTGGTCTGCTGAAGTGAAAGGTAACTACCGTGAAGAGCTACTAAACGAATCTGCTGATAATGGTCTTCGTAAGATGCTATTCGGCATGGGTTCTCTTTCTCTAGGTGAGCTAGCGGGTGAGCGCATGAAGGTGGCACTAGAAGCGAACTCAACTGAAGACGAGCACGATTGTTTCTCAGACAACACGCATAATTCTCACTACTACAATGAGCAAGGCATCTACAACGTTTACACAGGTACATACAAAGGTGTAAACGGCAAAGAGTTATCTGGTCCAAGTATTGCTGATCTTGTTGCTCAAAAAGATAAGAAAGCGGCGACCGACATTCAAAAGCAGTTTGATACAACACTTAGCCAAGTTGGTGAGCTAGTGACTTCTGCAGAGAAGAACAACCAGCACTTTGACCAACTTATTGCAGCGGGTAACGCACAGGGCAACGCGCTAGTAAACGACACCATCATGTCGTTGGTAGCACAAACCGGTGCGATTGAGCGCGCGGCAAGCATTGTCGGCATCGATAGCCTAAGCCCTGATACTGCTGACCACGAGTTTTAATAAGAAAACCATAATAAATAAGGGCTCTTTGTGAGCCCTTTTGCCGTTTGAGCTCGTTGTTATCACCCTTGTTGTCTATGTAGAGCAATGATATGAAGCCATACCTAATTTCTGCGCTAGCCGCGATCCTTTCTTCTTCTGCCATGGCTTACGATGTTAAGTCCGGTGGCAAAACCAGTGTTAAAAAAGACGGCGCGAATGCCTATTCTCTTCCTGCTGCTAACTTGCCAATGAGCAAACGCCTCGACTTTAGCGTAGGTAACAGCTTTTTCCGTAACCCTTGGGTACAAGCGCCAGCGTCAACGGACGCTCGTGATGGCTTAGGCCCGCTTTTTAACACCAATGGTTGTCAGAATTGTCACATCAAAGACGGTCGTGGTCATCCGCCAGAGAAAGATGATTTACATGCCGTGTCTATGTTAGTGCGCTTAAGCATTCCTGCGATGACGCCAGAACAAAAGAAAGCTTACATCAAAGATGGCGGCATACCTGAGCCGACTTATGGTGGCCAGCTTCAAGATTTCGCTCTGCAAGATCAAACGCCAGAAGGCAAAATCGAAATCACTTACACCGATGTCCCAGTGAAATTTAAAGACGGTACGACGGTGACGCTAAGAAAACCTCATTTGAACATTACCGATCTGGGTTACGGCGATATGCACCCAGATACCGAGTTCTCAGCACGCGTGGCACCACCAATGATCGGCCTTGGTTTGTTGGAGAGTATTCCCGACGAAACGCTACTTGCTTGGGCTGATGAACAAGATGCCGACAAAGACGGTATCTCAGGCAAAGTCAATAAGGTGTGGGATATTGAAAAGGACGACTTCTCGATTGGTCGTTTTGGCTGGAAAGCAGGACAACCGACGCTAATGCAGCAAAATGCAGCAGCATTTAATGGTGATGTGGGTCTTACGAGCCATTTATTCCCAAATGAAAACTGTACCTCGAAACAAAGCATTTGTGACGACATGCCAAATGGCGGCAAACCTGAAGTGAGTGAAAATATTCTCGACTTCGTAGAGTTTTACAGCCAACACTTAGCCGTACCTATTCGCCGTAACATCAATGAGCCTAGCGTGAAACTTGGTCAGCAAATCTTTGCTGCGTCTGGTTGTGAAAGCTGCCATAAAACCAGTGTTAAAACGGCGAAGCGACCAGAGTTACCAGCGCTTTCTGAGCAGCTTATCCACCCATACACCGACATGCTTTTGCATGACATGGGTGAAGGCTTAGCCGATAACCGTCCGGAATATCAAGCAAACGGCCGCGAGTGGCGAACAGCACCGCTATGGGGCATTGGTTATACCGAAGAAGTAAACGGACACACTTACTTTCTACATGATGGCCGCGCTCGTAACCTGATGGAAGCGGTGTTGTGGCACGGCGGCGAAGCTGAAACGGCGAAACAAAACGTCTTAGCACTGAACAAAAAAGAACGTGACGCATTGATTGCGTTTCTGAATTCTCTATAAGGAAGCAACCATGAAAAAAACACTATTAGTGAGTGCGATTGCCGCAACGTTAAGTTTGGTTGGTTGCCAATCGACCATCGGTTCGAGCTCAGCCAAGCCTGAGAGTACAAGTCATATTTCTCAAAGCGTGTACGAGGTCGAGTTTCAATCAGCTCAGACGTTTTTAGCGCAAACCACAGAACTTGAACAGCGCTTCGCGGATTACTGCGCATCAGAGTCGAAAGATGATGCACAAGTAAAACAGCAATGGCATCAAACTATGCTTGCGTGGATGGCATTACAAGGTCAAGAACGTGGCCCTGCTACGGCGCTGGAGCAAAGCTGGAATGTTCAGTTTTGGCCAGATAAAAAGAACACCACTGGTCGTAAAATGTCCGTACTGACAAAATCTGATCAAGCTTGGAGTGTAGAAGATATCTCCACCCAAAGTGTCACCGTACAAGGTTTAGGTGCATTGGAATGGCTGCTTTACGATAAAGCGTCGACCTTATCTAGCAACGGCAATACTTGTGCGACAGGCGTTTCGATTGCTGAAAACCTTGATGACAAAGCGCAGATCATCGCGGATTCTTGGGCAGAGAACCCTTGGAAATCGCTAGAGATGACGGAATGGGAATCTGAGTACATTTCACTGCTCTCGAATCAGCTTGAATACAGCATGAAGAAGTTGAGCCGACCGCTAGCGAAGATTGGTAAGCCTCGCCCGTATTTCTCAGAATCGTGGCGTTCCGAGACCTCGCTTTCAAACTTAAAAGCCAACCTTCAAGGGATGGAAGCGTTGTACTTTGCTAACGGGAATGGTTTAGATGCGCTACTTAGAGGGCAAGGCTATGCAGATCTCGCAGACCGTGTCGTTCATCAGTTTGAAATGGCGTTAGAAACTTGGCCAGAAGATAAGAGCTTGTTTGCTGCACTACAAACAAAAGAAGGCTATCGCATGGTGCTCTCTCAATACAATAAGCTAGAGCAATTGAAGTACCTGATTCACGAAGAAGTGGCGATCGAGCTTGGCGTAGTTATAGGATTTAATGCAACCGATGGTGACTGATCAAACCCGCCGAACCTTGCTGAAAGCCGCTCTATTCGGGGCGGCTATACCTATGATGCCATTTGGTTGTGCTTCAACAAGCTCACGTGAACCTGCGTTGATCGGCTGTTCTATCATTGGTCGAGATAAATTCGCAGCGGTGGTGGCGGATGAGCATGGTATGCCGCTATCTTCATTGCCGATTCCTGAGCGTGGTCACGGTGTAGCAACCAACCAACAAGGCCACGCCGTAGTTTTTGGTCGTCGACCTGGTACTTTCTTCATGGTGTTTGATTATCGCTCAGAGCAGATGATCAAACTGCAACTAGCAACGCCAAATCGTCATTTTTACGGACATGGTGTTTACTCCCATGACGGTACGTTGCTATTTGCCACAGAAGGGGAGAGGGGGACAAGCCGCGGGATCATTGGTGTTTATGATGTGCAGAAGCAATATCAAAAGATTGATGAGTTAACGGGTTTTGGCCTTGGTCCTCATGAAGTGATCATGATGCCTGATGGTGTATTGGCGATTGGCGTCGGTGGCGTACACACTAACGGTCGTGAACCTCTCAATCTTGATAGCATGAAACCCAGCCTGAGTTACCTTTCACAGAAGGGTGAGCTACTGGATCAAGTGTCTTTACCGGATCATAAGTTGAGTATTCGCCATTTAGCTCATGATGGTGCGGAAACCGTGCTTTGTGGTCAGCAATATCGTGGTGAGCCGGACGAGTATCCAGCCTTGATCGCCATGCACACGCGTGGTGGTGAAATGCAAGATCTTCAAGCTGAGCCTGAAGAGTGGGCGCGTTTCAATCACTACGTTGCGAGTATTGCAGCAACCGATGAATGGATCTTAGCCACTTCGCCTCCGGGCAGTTGCTATGGTATATGGTCTAAATCTACGGGCAAATTGGTCGAGCTAAGTGCGTTACCAGATGCCTCCGGTGTTGTGGTCTATGGCGATGAGTTCCGAGTCAGCTCTGGGGCGGGAAAAGTGGTAGAGCAAAGGCCTGAAGAGTCAAAAAGTACCTTCGCAAGCGGAGTGCAATGGGACAACCATTGGTCGAGAATTATCTAGAAAGATCATTGAGTAATTACTTATAGAGAGTTTTGTTGTCGTTTTCGGCATCAGATTCTTAATTTTAAACCTGCAAGCTGTGAGATATTTGCCATACTTTTTATTATGGCAAGTAGCGCAAGGATCATTTCAGTGTTTGCTAGGGTTTTAATCATGACGGCACTTCTGGTGCCGTTTTGCAGCTTTTCCACCGTCGTTTCTCTCGAAGCTTCAGCGCAAGTCGAGCAAGAGGGAGCGGTACAAAAGCTGTCTGTAGAAAAAATGATCCATTATCCAGAGGTTATTGATCAACTGTATCAAAGCACCAATTACCGTTTGAACTGGGAAAATGAAAGTGATATTGAGCAGTTTCTTTTTCAAGTAAACCTGGTTGCACTTGCGGATGTCACCGATGAATTCGAAAATCAACTTCACCGGATAAACCAAGTAAGGTGGCAGGGAGATAATCTCGACTTCGATTTAGTGATGACAGATTCACTCTTGATGTACCTTAGTTATCTTGAGCAACTCCCCGAAGAAGGGATTAATTGGCTATTTACAGACAAAGCCCATGTTACGTTACCCGCTCCTAGCATCGATACTTTATCGGTTCTGAGTAATGAGATTACGGTTGGCAAACTTGGTCAGTTTTTGGCAAGTCTCCGGTCTCCATTACAAACAGATGATGCTTTCTACTCCGCCTATTCTTCGCTATCGGAACATTCTCAGTACCAATATCCTGCCTATCAACAAACTGGGCTAGCACGTGTTGGCGATATATTAGAAAACAGACCCCTATTGATTGAGCGAATGGAGATCGTAGGCGTAGATGTTTCTTACTTGGATTTAGTCACTGAAGAATATGACGAACAATTAGAGCTTGCGATAAAAGAGTTCCAGCGTATTCATGGTTTGAAAGAAGATGGCGTTATCGGCCCGAATACCATTCGATGGATCAACTTTTCTCCTCAAGAGCGATTGCATCTGCTGGCGTTGAATTCTGAGCGTTCAAGAATTTGGTCGAAAGAAAGGGATAATGTTGTCTTTGTTAACGTGCCTGGATACGAAGTCACGTATTGGCATGACGGTCAACCCTTGTTTGAGTCTAAAGTTGTGGTAGGGAGAGCATCAAGAAAAACGCCCATCATGTCGGTAGCACTGGATTCAGTTATTCTCAACCCAACTTGGAACGTGCCTTGGACTATCATGGTTAAAGACATTATTCCTAAAGTAAAACGTAATCCGATGTATTTGATTAACCATAACATTCAAATCATTCGGTCTTGGACTTCGAACGAAATTATTGACCCTACAACCATCAATTGGGCAACGGTGAATCCGAGAACATTTCCTTATCGTATGCGACAGGCGTCGGGCTTACAAAATGCACTGGGATTGTACAAGTTCAATATGCCTAACCCACAAGCTATTTATTTGCATGACACGCCAAGTAAGAACTTGTTTGAACAGGACAGACGCGCATTCAGCTCAGGATGTGTTCGTGTAGAACATGCAGACCAGTTAGCAGAACTTCTGTTCAAAACTCAGGGGTTGGAAGAACGTTTAGCGAAAAAGCGAGAAAGTTCTCGTCGGTCTAACACGTCAGTTCCTTTGGGAGAGCGCATTCAAGTACACATCATTTATCAAACAGCATGGTTGGAAGAGGGAACGCTTTACTACCGTGATGATATCTATAAGTACGATCACCGCAGTTGAAATCTTTAAGGAAAATTTACAAAACGAAGAATTCTCTTTTCGTTCAATAATTAAGCAATAATTACTGCATCTGAAAATCAAGATGGAGCGTTTTATGCATTTGACGTGACAAATGTGTTTGGTTAATGTCCACGACTTGTCTAGTTGTTGAGCACTGTATTTTGAAATGGTAGGTCGTAACTTTTCCCGCCGAGATTTCCTTAAAATGACCGCTGGTGGTGTGGTGTTGGCGTCTGCCCTGCCATCATTTTCTTGGGCTTCACTCCCTGACGAGCCACGTGCGCTGGCGATGAACAATCTTAATACTGGAGAGATCCTCGAAACATGCTATTTCGATGGAAAACGATACATTAATGATGAACTTCAAAGGCTGAATGAGTTTTGTCGAGACCATCGACGAAATGAGGTTCATCCCATGGATAGACGCTTGTTCGATCAAATAAGTCAAATTCAAAAGTTAATTGGTACAGAAGCAGAGGTGATCGTCATTTCAGGTTACCGTTCTCCTGCCACTAACGCCTCGCTGCGCAACGGGTCTTCTCGTGTAGCGAAAAAGAGCATGCACATGGAAGGAAAGGCCATTGATTTCCGTTTAGATGGCGTGAAGCTTTCAACGGTTCGTGATGCTGCATTAAGCCTAAAAGCCGGTGGCGTGGGTTATTATCCAGGTAGTAACTTTGTTCATATCGATACGGGTGCTGTTCGTTCCTGGTAGTGCCAGTTGAGACAAGGTTTCTAGTCTCAGAACGTCGTCGATTACCCACAGTTCAAAGCTTGAAGTCGCTAGGCCTTAGTGTCATAGTTGCGGCAGTTTTCACGCAAATTTATTCGGTATAGGTTATCTATGGCTCTGAAATACCAAGTTGTTCCAGTAACATCTTTCTCTCAAAACTGTTCTATTGTCTGGTGTGACGAAACCATGAAAGGTATTGTGGTTGACCCAGGCGGCGATGAAAAGCAGCTCGCTATGCTTATCAAAGAGCTGGGTGTTGACGTGGTAAACCTAGTGCTAACACACGGTCACTTGGACCACGTAGGTGGCACGGAGCCGCTGTCTGCACTGCTTGGCGGTACAGAGATTGTTGGTCCTCACAAGGCAGATAACTTCTGGTTGCAAGGTTTGGAAGGTCAGAGCCAAATGTTTGGTTTCCCACTGACAGAAGCGTTTGAACCGCACCAATGGCTAAATGAGGGTGACACTGTCACTTTTGGTAATCAAGTGCTGAACGTATTCCACACACCTGGTCATACACCTGGTCACGTTGTGCTTTACAGTGAAGAAGCGCGTTTAGCGTTTGTGGGTGACGTTTTGTTTAACGGTAGCATTGGTCGAACTGACTTCCCACAAGGCGATTTCAATACGTTGATTAGCTCTATCAAAGAGAAATTGTGGCCTTTAGGCAATGATGTCACGTTTGTCCCTGGTCACGGCCCTCAATCGACTTTCGGTCATGAGCGTAAAACTAACCCGTTCGTTGCTGACGAGATGCCGCTTTACTAAAAGTGCGTGTACTAAGCATTATTCTGGCTCGGCGGCAGCTAAGTATCGCCGAGTCAGTCCCACAAAATCCTCAGCCTCACGATCTAGATCACTTGCTGATATAAATAGATCGTAGCCATAAAAGCCTCTCTGATACTTCATCCGGTTGGCGAGCATCGCTAACAAACCTTTGTACTCAATCCCATCTCTGTTTATATACGGTTTAGGGTCAAGCACCATATCCTCAAACTTATCTTCACACTGATTTTGTTTCGCGCCTAAGTAAAGCAGTGCTCGCTGGCTGAGGAGAATTTCTGTCGCTATACGAGGGCAGATTGAATTTAAGTAGGGTGAGTAGTGTTTTAGACGAATACCGATCCAAGGTAGCGGTTGGTGCCACCCTTCCTGTTGGTAGCTACAAATACCGATTGACTCAATATTTCGCCATCGGACGACCCAACCTCCTTTAAAAAGGTGTTGCTGAAAGTGAGAAGCTGTCAGCGTAAAAGTGACTTGGCTTTTCTTAATCATCAAGATGGCGAAACCAACGATTGCAGACATCAAAATGACCGACAACATGGCTTGCTTCCATCCCGGAGAAATGGCAACCAAAAACAAAGTGATGAGTGCAACGAGCAACAAAAGTATTCTGTTGATAGGGGAGTCGGGTTTGAAATGTGAATTTGTTAGGTGCAGCGTTTCCATGCTTATAACCTCATCGAATACTTGTCCAAAAATAAGTGGGTAGCTTTATGTGCATTGATTTGCATTTAAAATAAAACAAACCTCTGTTTTTATACCCAGTATTCAATAAATCCGTTCATAAAATATCTGATTAAATAGTAGACGTTCTATGCTTTGAGCGCATTTTTCATCGCGTTTCGCCGCTAAAACCTACAAATTGCTTGTGAATTTTGGTATAAAACGCGCTTCAAATTTTCATCCCTGCTGAGATGCAGTGAACTGGAGAAATATTCAATGAGACTTGCTCATAAGCGTAAAGTGCAGATGAAACTGCAAAAACGCATTAAAGCGACAGTAGCAAACTTAGCTGCAGCACCTAAAGCAGTGAAGCCTGTTGCGGAAAAAGCAGTAGCACCTTCTGTTGCTGAAAAAGCTGTTGCGGAGAAAGTAGTAGCTGATAAAAAAGTAGCTGCAGTGAAAACAGTTGATGTTGCCCTTACTCCTAAGCAACAACAAGTATTAGACATCGTTATGGCGAATGCTGAAGGTATTAACCCTAAAGGCATCGGTCTAGCTGCAGGTCAAGAAGATACTAAAGCGGCATCATGGGCTACTGGCGCACTAAAGAAGCTTCTTGAAGAAAACCTAGTTCAAAAAGAGCAGTTAGCAGGTAACAAAGTTATCTACAAAGCAGTTTAATTACCGCTACCGTTCTGGATTGAATACCTCGGCCGATGCCGAGGTATTTTTTTATCTTGGCATTGGAAATAATGCATTAAGTACTGACTTTAACACTGCCAATAAGTGGTTTGTCACATTTTCTTAAATACTATGTAAATTTTTTGGCAGAAAAATACGTACGTATTGTTTTTTATTTTTATTCATAGATAAAAATATAATTTATTGATTTTGCTATTAACAGTCTTTTGTCATGACGATTATCCTACGTACTTATACGTAATACCTTAGGCTAATGCCTTATTGATGAATTACTCGCTTCCGTGTTCATGCCCATTTCGCATTAGACAACATTGTTACATCTTTTATACCGAATACAGCCAATCCTAATGAAATGGATGACAACAATAACCTTGGTGATAAAGGACGTGAACGATGAGTCTAATCCAAAAATCTTTAAAACGAGTGCTCAAAACAACCGCTGTCGCTGCCGCGATGGCACTCGCAGCGACTTCTGTAAACGCTGCTGAAAAAGTCTATCGTTTAAAGCTTGCTGAAACTTGGGGGCCTAATTTCCCAATTTTTGGTGATACCACAAAAAACATGGCCAAAATGGCGGAAGAGATGTCCAACGGACGTTTGCAAATCCGCATTGATTCCGCAAACAAGCATAAAGCGCCTTTTGGGGTGTTTGATATGGTTAAGTCGGGTCAGTATGACATGGGCCACTCAGCGTCTTATTACTGGAAGGGTAAGGTTCCAAACACACTTTACTTCACTTCTATGCCCTTCGGTATGTTGCCAACTGAGCAGTATGCATGGTTTTACTACGGCGGTGGTATGGAGCTGATGGAAAAAGTGTACTCTCCACATAACTTGATGTCTTTCCCTGGCGGTAATACCGATACTCAGATGGGCGGGTGGTTCCAAAAAGAGATCAAGTCCGTCAAGGACTTACAGGGTTTGAAAATGCGTATCCCAGGGTTTGCTGGTGAGATTTTGGCTGAGTTAGGTGCCAAGCCAACGAATATCGCCCCTGGTGAGCTATATACTTCTCTAGAGCGTCGCACAATTGATGCCTTGGAATGGGTTGGTCCATCGCTGGATCTACGTATGGGCTTCCACAAAATCGCGCCTTACTACTACACAGGTTGGCATGAGCCAGCGACTGAGCTTCAGTTCCTCGTTAACAAGCGCACCTGGAACCGTCTACCTGATGATCTAAAAGCGATTTTGCAAGTAGCCATGAAAACGGCCGCTTACGATATGTACACGCAATCGAAACACGAAAGCGGCAAAAACTGGGCATCTATTAAGTCTGAATACCCAAATGTTGAAGTAAAAGATTTCCCACCTGAAGTCGTAGCTGCGTTGCGAGAAGCAAACGATCGTTTGTTGAAAGAACATGCAGAAAAAGATGCTTTGGCGAAAGAGATTCAAGAGTCACAAGCGAACTATATGAATCAAGTTCGACCATGGTCAGATATTTCGCACCGAGCGTACTTAAACAGTCAAGCTCAACAATAACGTTATGAAGCAGGCGATGCCAAGAGGTTTAGCCTGCTATCGAAGCCCAAGAAAACTTCATAATGAATGCTCCGCACTATAGCGGAGCGCATCTAAACGTTCCACGGAGTTCGGAATGAGAAGTCTTATTTATATTGAGCGATTATTTAACCGCTTTAGCGATTTTCTCGGATGGTTATCCAGCATCCTGTTTATTTTGTTGTTAGCAAACGTTGTGTACGACGTTGTCATGCGTTACGTGTTTAATGATGTGTCTATCGCATTCCAAGAAATGGAATGGCATCTATTCTCTGCCGTGTTCTTGCTTGGTGTGCCTTACGCAATTAAGTCCGGTGGCCATGTTCGCGTCGACATTTTTTATGAACGCTTATCTTACAAAGCACAATCCATCATCGACATCATAGGCACACTATTTTTCTTATTCCCTTTTTGCCTACTGGTAGCTTGGTTTGGTATTGATTTCGCCAAGGAAAGTTACGCGTTAGGCGAGACGTCTGGTGACCCAGGTGGCTTACCATATCGTTGGATTATCAAAGCGATGATTCCGCTGTCATTTTTCTTTATGGCGGTGAGTGGTATTGGATTGTTACTTCATTCAATCAACAAAATTGTCAACCCTCATCTCATCTATGCCGGTAATAACGGTAAGTCGTAAAAGGAAGTCATTATGATCGGTATAGTGATGTTTTTTGTTGCGCTCTTTGCGCTTCTATTGGGATTTCCCGTTGCCTTTACTTTTGGTGGTATCGCGCTGATTTTTGGTGTTTGGGCTGAAGGCATCGAGATGTTTGCTTTTATGCCATATCGAATTCAGTCCATTATGGAAAATACGGTGCTAATGGCCGTACCGCTGTTCGTTTTTATGGGGCTAGTGCTACAGAAAACGAAGCTTGCTGAACAGCTACTAGAATCAATGGGGCGTTTGTTCGGTGGCGTTCGCGGTGGTATCGCTATTTCTACCGTGTTAGTTGGCGCATTGCTTGCGGCTTCAACGGGTGTGGTAGGCGCATCAGTTGTTGCGATGGGCTTAATATCTCTTCCTGTGATGCTCAAGTACAATTACGACAAAGGTTTAGCGTGTGGGACTATTTGTGCGTCTGGCACGTTGGGCCAAATTATCCCACCTTCTATCGTGTTGATCTTGTTGGGTGATGTACTTGGCGTACCGGTAGGGGACCTATTTCAAGCTGCGATCTGGCCCGGTATTACACTTGTTGGCGCCTATGTGATCTATATTCTCATCTACGCGAAGTTGAACCCTCAAGCCGCACAGGCGATAGAGCGCGATGAGTCGATCAGTCGTAAACAAGAAGTGCTCACCGCACTGAAAGCTGTATTGCCACCTTTAGCATTGATCATCGTGGTATTGGGCTCCATCTTTGCAGGGATTGCAACACCAACAGAGTCAGCGGCACTGGGCGGTGCAGGTGCGATAATTTTATCACTATTGTATAAACAGTTTAGTTGGTCGATGATTTATGATGCATCAAAAGAGACAGTTAAAGTAACCGCAATGGTCTTTGCGATCTTACTTGGTGCGACCGCCTTTTCAATGGCATTTACCTACACTGGTGGTGATTATTTAGTTGAAGAGTGGATGTTAGAACTGCCGGGTGAAAAGTGGGGATTCCTTATTATTACCATGGTGGTGATTCTGATTTTAGGTTTCTTTATCGACTTCGTTGAAATCTGTTTTATCATCGTGCCAATTATTGCGCCAGTCGCTGAATTGATGGGCATTAATATGACGTGGTTTGCGATTCTTATTGCGATGAACTTACAGACGTCGTTCCTCACACCGCCATTTGGCTTTAGTTTGTTCTATCTAAAAGGTGTCGCTCCAGCAGGGGTTACTACGCGAGATATCTACAAAGGTGTGATGCCATTCATCGCGATTCAGATTGTTGTGTTGGCGTCTTTGCTGTTTTTCCCAGGTTTTTACGGTATGAGTTAATCACTCGATAATAAAGAGATTTTGTGAACTGAGAGTTTTTACCTTTTGAGACAAGTTGTTAAGCTGTTAATTATGTCTATGCAGACACAATCGATTCGTTTGTACTGCTAAGATAGTAAGCTGTAAAGGCAGCGTTTCATGGAGGGAAGGGATGCCTCTCAAAGCAAAGTTAATTCTGCTGACACTGATACCCGTGGTATTGGTGTCAGCGAGTATCAGCTGGATCTCTATCTATCAAACCAAGACCCTTGGCAAAAGGGAGGTGGAGATCTTTCATCAAAACTTGATCCAATCAAAAGAAGCGGCGCTGAAAGATACGGTCGACGTCGCTTTTGACTCCATTTCTTACATCTACAACGATCCGACTTTAGAAGAGAGTGTTGCCAAAACGCGTGTGAAAGCGATTTTAAATCGTTTGAGTTATGGGTCGGACGGCTATTTTTTTGCTTATGATAAATATGGTACCAACCTTGTACACCCAGTTCTTCCGGAGCTTGTCGGGGAAAACTTACTCTATCTTGAAGACGAAAATGGCGATCGCTTAATCGAAGCTTTATTGTATCAAGCGCAATCAGGTGGTGGATTTCATCAGTACCTGTGGCAAAAGCCATCTACAGGTGAAGTTGTCCCTAAGCTTAGTTACGCTGCATGGCTCGATAAGTGGGAATGGATGATAGGGACTGGGCTGTATATTGAGGATGTCAGCCGAGAAGTCGCCAATATGCGCGCGGCAGTGAACAAAAATATCGAAACGACATTTTTCTCAGTCGTCGTGATCTTAGCGGTGACCGTTGCTGTAATCATTGTTCTCACTTTGGCGATCAATCTGCACGAGCATCGCCTCGCTGATAAGAACCTGAAAGAATTGGCACATAAAACCGTGATGTTCCAAGAAGATGAGAAAAAGCATTTAGCGCGAGAACTGCACGATGGAATCAATCAGTTGTTAGTCTCCAGTAAATGTCATTTAGACTTAATGAGTCATAGACTTGAAGACGAAAAACTCAAATCCCACTTAGATAAATCACAACGATCGCTCGTCACCGCGATAAATGAGGTGCGGCATATTTCTCATCAGCTCCGTCCAAGCGCCCTCGATGATATCGGTTTAGAAGCAGCACTGACGACCTTGCTACAGGATTTTCATTCCCATTCTGGGATTGATATCGAGAGCAATTTCGATACTCAGCAGCACAAACTGACTTCGGAAGTCGCAACGACGCTATATCGCGTCGCTCAGGAGTCTTTGAATAACATTGAAAAACATGCGCGAGCGAAAAAAGTAACGGTTACTTTGCAAAAAATGGGCAATATGCTGCAATTACTCATACGTGACGATGGGGTTGGATTTGTGGTTAACCATGCAGTGCACCAACAAGGGATTGGGTTAAGGAACATGCAAGAGCGTGTAGAGTTCATCGGTGGTGAATTTGAGCTAATGAGTGAGCTTGGCTTGGGAACAGAGATTACTGTGCTGCTTAATTTGGATGAAATAGTTTATGGATAAACCGATTAGTGTAGTGATTGTCGATGATCATCAAGTAGTATTGGATGGCTTCATGGCTCGTTTGGAGTTAGAGCCTGACATCGAAGTGGTGGGTACAGCAAGTAATGGCTTGGAAGCGATAGAGGTCGCAAAGCACTTGCAACCGGACGTCATATTGATGGATATCAGCATGCCAATAATGAACGGTATTGAAGCGACAGGTGTAATTAAAGAAGCGCGTCCAGAGAGCAAAATACTTATGTTGACCATGCACGATAATCGCGAGTACATCATGAAGGTCATGCAAGCTGGTGCCGTAGGATATATGCTCAAGGAAATCTCGGCCGAGAAAATGGTGCAAGCAATAAAAACGGTGAACCAAGGCTCGACGTATTTCTGTGAGTCCGTCACACAAACACTCTTTACCCAAGAAGTGGTGCCTGCCACGCAAAAAACGAATCCTCTCAGCCGCAGGGAAGAAGCGGTACTTAAATTGGTTGCTCAAGGAAACAGCAGCAAGAAAATCGCCACTTTACTCAATATTAGTTATCGAACGGTAGAGACGCATCGCCATAACATTAAGCACAAGTTGGACTTACATTCGACGGCAGAGTTAGCAAAATATGCGTTTGAAACTGGGTTGACTGAGTAGGAGAGTAGTGCCCGCAAAAAGCGAGCACGTGGGAGCGAAACTAATCGGCTTTGGTAATGCTACCAAGCTCTAGCATTGGAGCAACATCGATGTCCTCTGCATTCATCATCGTCGAGATGCGTTGAACGGAAGATAGTAGAAGGGATTGCTCCCATTCTTCCAATTTTTGGAATCGATTAATGAAGTGCTCTTGCAGCGGCGTTGGTGCTTGTTTTAAAGCTTCTTGGCCCTTGCTCGTAAGTACAGCATGCACTTTACGCTTGTCTTGAACACTGCGCTGACGCTCAACAAACTGGCCTCGTTCTAGTCTATCTAGAATGGTCGTTGCGGTCGCTTGGCTCATGTTAGTGTGGCTAGACAACTGTTTAATCGTCACGTTATCTAAGTCATTGATAGCGCGCATCAAAATCAACTGTGGAGCAGTCAATCCAGACTCTTTGCTCAGCTTTTTAGAATGTAAATCAATAGCGCGGATGATCTGACGAATCGAGACCAATACTTCTTCGTACTTTTCCAATTTATTCATCCAGTCTGTAGGGAACATTTATCGAGGCGACACTAACTTAAATGCGCCCTTATTTAAAGGGGGGAAATCAAAAATTACCCCTACAATTTTACGCCGTGTCCTCAATACCATTTTGTCGCGCCTTTTCGACAAAATAAGAAGAGCTAAAATTATTATAGCAATAAATGTTTGTGGTCTAACTATTGTAGTAGTGATTTGTTCTATCAAAGGCCGTAATCACACAGTGAAAAGTAAGTTATTGGATTTTTTAATAGCAAAAAGATAGACAAAAACGTGTCAAATGATAGGATCTTGCGCCTTCACGGAATGCAAAACGTATCGTGTTCGAAAGATTTTTTTGTTTGGTACGTAAAAACACTACAAAAATAGAGAGGAACGATGACAAAGGGTATAGATAAGTACAGTATCGATAGTACCGACTATACGGTAGGTCAGGACAACGTTCAAAAATGGGGTTTTGATGTTCATAACCCAGTTTTTGGTATTAGTGCAGGTTTAATTGCGCTGTTTCTTGTCGCTGCATTAGTTCTAGATGCACATACCGCAAAGACGGCACTTGATGGGCTGAAGTGGAAAATTATTGGTTCATTCGATTGGTTGTTCATTATTGCAGGTAACATTTTCGTTATTTTCTGTTTGGCGCTTATCGTCTCACCAATGGGTAAGATCCGACTAGGTGGTAAAGACGCTGTTGCCGATTACTCGTTTATGTCATGGCTTGCAATGCTATTTGCAGCTGGTATGGGTATCGGTTTAATGTTCTGGAGTGTTGCAGAACCTGTCGCTTACTTCACCGGTTGGTATGAAACGCCACTTGGTGTTGAGGCAAATACACCAGAAGCCGCGAGATTGGCACTGGGTGCAACGATGTTCCACTGGGGCCTTCACCCATGGGCAATTTACGGTGTTGTAGCACTTTCTTTAGCATTCTTTGCCTACAACAAAGGTTTACCGCTATCTATGCGTTCGATCTTCTACCCACTTCTGGGTGATCGTGCATGGGGTTGGGCTGGCCACATTGTGGACATTCTGGCTGTGCTTGCGACTTTATTTGGTCTTGCTACATCCCTAGGTCTAGGTGCGCAGCAAGCAGCAAGTGGTATTCATCACGTATTTGGTGTTGAGCCAGGCCTAGGTCTGCAAATCGTCGTTATTACCGTGGTGACTTTACTTGCTGTTGTTTCAGTCGTACGCGGCATCGATGGTGGTGTTAAAGTCATTAGTAACATCAACATGGTTGTGGCGTTCTTGCTACTTCTCCTTGTTGGTCTTATCGGTTGGGCGGCGAGCCTAGGTTCGATTCCAACCACACTTATGGCATATGTAGAGAATATCATCCCACTAAGTAACCCGTTTGGTCGTACGGACGAAGCTTGGTTCCAAGGCTGGACAGTGTTCTACTGGGCTTGGTGGATTTCATGGTCGCCATTCGTAGGCATGTTCATCGCGCGTGTTTCTCGTGGCCGTACCGTTCGCGAGTTCATCACAGCAGTTCTGCTGGTTCCAACTGCGGTTACCGTTGTTTGGATGTCTGTATTTGGTGGCCTTGCGATCGAGCAAGTTGTTGATAAAGTAGGTGAGCTGGGCACAAATGGCTTGACTGACGTATCACTTGCTATGTTCCAAATGTTTGATGTTCTTCCATTTGGTAGCATGCTTTCTATCATCGCTGTTGTGCTGGTACTTGTGTTCTTCATTACGTCTTCTGACTCTGGTTCACTTGTTATCGACAGTATCACGGCAGGTGGTAAAGTCGATGCACCTGTACTTCAACGTGTCTTCTGGGCATTCATGGAAGGTGCAATTGCGGTTGCTCTGCTATGGATTGGTGGCTCCGAGGCTGTTCAAGCTCTTCAGGCCGGTGCCATTTCTACAGCACTGCCATTTACCTTCATTCTGCTTGCAATGTGTGTGAGCTTATTGATGGGTATGCGAACTGAGCGTCAGTAATTCGGCATTTTATAAAACCGTCTGACTAACAATTAATCAAAAGGCCAGCAATTTGCTGGCTTTTTTGTGCGGTTTTTATGACGCTTGAGACAAAAAAATGACACATGAAAGTTCATATTTTACAAAGAGTTAATGTGCTATTTTGTTTTTTAAAAATTAGTGAATAGTCGTAAAAAAGTGTGTAATATTCATGCACCTTAACTGTTCTCCCAACTCAAAAAACTATAAATATGAAATTATCATTAAAACAAAAGCTTATAGGCGCAAGCCTTTCTGCTGTTGTTGTGATGGCAACAGCACTTACTTGGTTGTCGGCTGGTCAATTATTTGATCAGACTCGTTCAGGTGTCTATTCACGTGCGCAAAGTCTTAGTACTACTGCGTCAGAGGGAATTTCTGATTGGGTCAATATCCGTAAAGATATTGCCACTGCGTTCAACGACTACTCGACCGAGCAAGACGTTGTTCCTTTCCTACAACAAGCTCGCAAGGCTGGTGGCTTCGATGACATCTTCCTTGGTACACCAAACGGTGATATGTACCGCTCTCATCCGGAGCGTAACCGTGCTGATTATGACCCTCGCACACGTCCTTGGTACAAGGATGCTGATGCCGCGGGTAAGCAAATCATCACAGCCGCATATCAAGACGCAATCACGAATGCACTACTTGTGACCATTGCTGAGCCAGTAATGAAAAATGGTCAGTTTGTTGGTGTTGTTGGTGCGGACGTACTGATCGATCAGCTTATCAGCGATGTGATTAACTTAGATGCAGGTGAAAACGCGCATGCGATGCTAATCGACATGAATGAAGGCACCTTCTTAGCGCATCCAGATAAAAGCTTGACGCTTAAGCCTATCACCAGTGTTCTAAAAGATTTTTCAGAAGAGGCAATTGAGCGCGCCGCCGATGAAGGTCGTATCGAAGATACGGTAATCAAAGGAAAAGAGAAGCTTTACTACTTCAATAAAGTTCCTGGTACGCATTGGATGTTTGCGATTGAAATGGATCGCGCAACAGAAGAAGCAGGTCATGCGGTATTGCTACGAGATCTATTGTTCACTGCTGTGGCGATCACGATTGTGGTTATTCTTGCAGTTTCTTGGCTAGTTGGTTTCTTGTTCCGTGACTTGAACCGCGTATCAAATGCACTGGAAGAAATTGCATCTGGCGAAGGTGACTTAACGCAACGCCTAGAACCACGCAGTGATGATGAAGTAGGTAAACTGGCGGAAAACTTCAACCGTTTTGTTGGCAACATGCACACAATGGTTACTAAGCTTAGCCACGTATCTTCTGCGCTTTCAGAGCAAGCACGCACGACAGCACAGCAAGCTGAGGAGCGTAGTCAGCGTATCTCTTACCAGCAAGATGAAATCAACATGGTGGCGACGGCTGTGAACGAAATGGCAGCAGCGACACAAGAAATTGCAGGTAATGCTGATAGTACGGCAAGTAACTCAGAAGAAGCGGTTCAAGCTTGTTCACACGGTTCAAGCCAAGTAACTCAAACGCAAGGCTCTATTCAGAACTTAGCGCAAGAAGTTCAAGTTGCTACTGATGTGATTCAAGAGCTAGAAGCACACGGAAATAGCATCAATACGATTCTATCAACGATTCAAGGCATTGCAGAGCAAACGAACCTACTTGCACTTAACGCGGCGATCGAAGCGGCACGTGCAGGTGAGCAAGGCCGTGGTTTTGCTGTGGTTGCAGATGAAGTCCGCGTATTGAGCCAACGTACTCATGCTTCAACGCAAGAGATTCAAGAAACTATCGAGATGCTACAAGGCACAACAGCCAAAGCGGTCGGTATTATGGGTGACAGTCGTCGTCTAGCTGATACCAGTGTTGATGATGCCAATGCGGCTGCAGCGAGCTTGACGCAAATCCACACTGCTGTTGAGCGTATCAGTGATATGGCAACGCAGATTGCTTCAGCAGCAGAAGAGCAAGCATCGGTAACCACTGAGATCACTCGTAACACTGAAGGTATTCGTGACGTGTCTAACGAGTTGTCAGTCGAAGCTCATCAAGCAGCAGAACAAGCTGCTCACCTGTCTGAGCTATCACACGAACTTGAACAAGAGATTCAACGCTTTAAGCTGTAATCTTGTCTCAAGCTAAGCAAAAAAAAGGAGCCATCTGGCTCCTTTTTTGATCGCTATTAAGCGTGAAGTATACTACAGCCAGAACTCACTGATGGGTTGCTCTTCACTGTAATGATGGGCGATTTGCGCTTGCAGTAGCTCTGCGGTAGCAATTGCATCGGTTAATGCATGGTGAGGCGTATAGTCTGGCAGCCCATAACGGCGTCGAGATTGCGCTAGCCGAACCGATTCTGGTTTTTTCCCTTTTAAACGCTCCCAGAGAGAGCCTGAACGTTTCTGTTGAATCGTTTCTTCAAGGTGCAGCGTATCTAAAACAGGAAACTCAATACCTTCCCCTAAACGGCTTTTGAGCGCTTTATCCAGAAACTCTCTCTCGATACGACGGTAATGAACAACAATGATTTTCCCGCTTAAGCATGGTAGCAGCTCGCTTAAGATATCGCCTAAGTCAGGTGCATCGATCAATTCGCTGTGAGTAATACCGTGTATAATGACTGAATCTTCATCGAGTGCACGCTGTGGACGTACCTTCCAATGACGCGAGTTACGTAGGAAAATTCGCTTCAGGTTAAACGGCACCAAACCAATAGTAATGATGTCATGTTTTTCAGGATTCAAACCCGTCGTTTCGAAATCTAACGCCACGAACTCCACCTCAGATAACGGTGTTTCTGGAGCAGGCGGCTTGTTGCTATAAAACGCAATTAAATTCTCATCCTTCGCCATCTCCAGCTTTTGTTCAAACTTCGTTGGCCACTGAATGGTTGGCTTCTGAAAGAGCTTTTTAATCATGCTAAACCTCACTTAAAGCTCTTGTTCGCTTGGTAGCGGAACTTAAGGAAATTTTGACCATTGCTTAGGATCTGGAATGCATCCTTTAGGTTGCGACGTTCAAACTCAGAGAGGTTTTCCGGTTCGATATTGTTATCAGGCTCAATGCCTAGTTCCACATCCGTCGCTTGGTGACGAATACGTACCATGGAAATAAATTCTAACGCGTCTTTTAAGTCTTGTGCTCGACCTTTTGGCAAAATGCCAGCATCAATAATGTCGTCAAGACGCTCAAACGAGTTCTGTGCACGTGAACCAACCGCCAGAGAGTGAACGCGAATTAAGTCGACCAGAGGAGCAGTACCGCGACGTTTGAGGTTGATGGAGTTGTTGTGTCTGCCATCTTTTTCCATCACGAAGTCTTTAAAGAAGCCTAGAGGTGGTGTTCTGTTTAGTGCGTTACGAGCCAAACACGCTAAGAAGCGGTTGTTCTTTCGAGCGCGACGAACAATAAAGCTAGTTAACTGTTCTGCCCATTTTAAGCGGCCATAGACGCCATCTAAGTCGAAAAAGATAGAGGCGTTGAGTAGTGCTTTCGGGTTCGGGTTATCAATCCAGTCAGCAAAACATTCTTCCCACTCTGAACGAGTCATGCGCCATAGTGGGTTGGTTGCCATAATATCGCCTGTGCAATATTTGTAGCCACAGGCATCTAACCCATCGCTGACGTATTTTGCTAGGGCTTCGAAGTATTTACCATGTTTCTCTTCTTGATAGGTCTCATCTAGAATGATGGCGTTATCTTGGTCAGTCACCAACAGTTGCTCATCTCGCCCCATTGAGCCAAGTGCAAGGAAACAATAAGGAATTGGCGGTGGGCCAAGCTCTTCTTCTGCCATTTCTAGCAGACGTTGTTTGAAGCTTCGGCCAATGACCGACATCGCGCTACCCACCATGTGAGAGTTGGCATCTTCATTGACCAGACGCACGAAGCTGCTTTTCACTTCTTCGGCAACAACGGCTAAATCTTCGATAGTCTGTTGTTGGAAAATACTACTCACCAACAACAACGAATTCTGAGATTCATAACGAACAATGTCGGTAGTTTCGATAATACCGATTGGTAATTGGTTTTTTACCACTGGTAGGTGATGTACGTTGTAACGCAGCATCGTTAACATTGCTTCATAGATGTAAGCGTTGTGGTCAAGAGACATGACCTCCGTGGTCATCACACTAGACACATCGTCCTGTGGGGACAAACCTTCAGCTAACACACGGGTACACAAGTCACGGTCAGTAATGATACCAAGTACTGGGGACTGTGGATCGTCTTCGTCACGAAGGAAATCTGGGTCGACGATAAGTAAAGCCGATACGTTGTCATTCGCCATTTGCTGCGCGGCTTGCTGGATTGTCTGACCACGATCAATCGTATGAGCATCGCCAGTTAGCAAGGTTTTCACTTTCGACGTCGTCAGGTCATTGGCGTCTTTGTTTTCTGAAATGGCTTGGCGTAAACGAGCGCTATTTTCAACTTCAACAAAATCCGCAAAGGAATCAAAGTTATCGTAAATTTCTTGGAAAATGTCACCAGGAATACAGTAGAGCAGGGTATCCTCAATGGCTTTTACCGGAAAGCGGACTTTGTTATTGGTGAGCATGCCCATCTGGCCAAATAGGTCACCTTCGTCAAGGCGGTTATACAGCTCACCTTTGCGTCGATAAACTTCAACAACACCGCTTCGCACCACGTATAAATCTTGGATATAGTCTCCAAAATGGATGATGGGGGTATCTTCTCGGTAGTACGAGATTTCGACACTCTCTGTCACCTTGTTTAGTGTTTCTTCAGGGAGTTCATTGAACGGGGGATACTTGGCGAGAAAGTTGTAAATCTCGAGAAGTTCTGCATCCATCGAAGGCGCCTTTTAGTTCGCAAATAATAAAGTAATCTTAACTTAGTTTTAAAACAGAGTCTTATCTGAACCGAGATTTTCGTGCTCAGTCATAAGATTCTGACATATCGCACGATAAGGGAGCTTCATTTTTACTACTATATGATCACCTCAATTGAAAAAGACGTCGTCGATATGTTTTCTTCGTGATGAATGATTAGCTCTTTGGCTGTTTCAGATCGTTATCACGTCTTTAGATTACGCTATTCTTTTTGAGCCAAGTAGCTCAGGCGATGGAATACAGTGTTTAGATAATTCTCATGAAAGGAAGTCGAATGGTGAGAAATTTATTGCTTGTTTCTTTAGCTGCTTTGCCGGCGATATCAAGCGCAGCGGTCATGGACCAAGCAGAAAAATTTGGGTACGAACACATTCATTTGGATGTTGGTGCCGGAACGACAAACGAAGAATGGTTAGATAACTCTAATGCGACCACAGTTGGACTCGGTGGTAACTATTTGTTTACTGAGAACTGGTTGTTTAATGTTGATTACTCAGCGCAGTTTTTCCATCCGGATGATTTTACTCTTCGCATTGACCGCCTTTTGTTTGGTGGTGGTTACCGTTATGGAGTTACAGAGCAATTCGATATCTACGGGATATATGGAATAGGCGCAATCAAAGCGAAAGCGACGGACGACAAAACGGATAATACGTTGTCTTCCGATAGCGAATTGATTCAAGCTGTAACTGTTGGGGTGAATTACTTGCTCAGTGAAAAGCTTATTGCGACAGCTGAAGTGGAGTTTAACCGTAGTGATATCGTTGATGAGAACAATTTTAAGATCGGTTTTAACTACCAATGGCATAAAGTCATCGGCACTGGTCTTTTTTATCAGTTTAGAGATACTGATTACAGCGGTGAAAGCTCAGATTACGTCAATGAAGTAGGGCTGAGTTTGAAGTTTGTCTACTAGATCGGACGGGTTCGTTTTTGGCGTTAAGTTAAAACAAAAAAGGTCAGCTTATGCTGACCTTTCCTTTTAATAAAGTATGCGACAGTCGATTATAAAACCGCTGCAATGCCTTTACACAGAGGGCCCATATTTGACTTCGTCATACCAGCAACACTGATTCGGCCAGAACCGACAATGTAAATACCGAACTCTTCTTTAAGGCGGTTAACTTGCTCTTTAGAAAGACCAGAGAAAGAGAACATACCATTTTGACGTTCGATGAAACTAAAGTCTGCGTCCACACCCTCTGCTTTTAGTGTCGCTACAAATAGTTCACGCATTTCTTGAATGCGGTCACGCATTTCTGCTACTTCAGCTTCCCATTCCGCACGCATTTCGGCGTTGCCAAGAATGTGAGTCACGACAGCGCTGCCGTGTGCAGGTGGGTTAGAGTAGATAGAGCGAATAATGGCTTTAACTTGAGAAAAAGCGGTTGTTGCGACTTCTTCTGACTCAGCTACTAACGTGAAGGCACCTACGCGTTCATTGTATAGGCCAAAGTTTTTCGAGAAAGAGCTCGCGACTAGGATTTCTTTGTTGTATTTAGCAAAAGTACGAAGACCTGCAGCATCTTCTTCCACACCTTTAGCAAAGCCTTGGTAGGCGAAGTCGAACAGAGGAAGCAACTTCTTCTCTGCGACAAGTTTCGCCAATGTTTCCCATTCTTCAGCTGTAGGATCGATCCCTGTAGGGTTGTGACAGCAGCCGTGTAGAAGCACGATGTCGCCTTCAGATGCAGATTGCAGATCATTTAGCATCGCGTCGAAGTCTTTGTCTTTTGTTTCAGCATTGTAGTAGCTGTATTGTGCCGTTTCGATACCAGCAGCAGTAAATACGCCGTTGTGGTTCGCCCATGTAGGATTGCTGATCCAGATCTTTACATCGCCTAGTTGACGTTTAATGAACTCGCCGGCAACACGTAGTGCACCAGTACCACCCGGAGCTTGCGCTGTTTTAGCGCGTTTTTCGTTTACAATTTCTGCATCAGAGCCGAAAAGCAGTTTTTGCACTGCAATACCGTACTCTGCTGTGCCTTCGATGGTTAGGTAAGATTTGGTTTTTTCAGTTTCAACAAGTGCTGCTTCAGCTTTCTTTACTGTCGCAAGAACGGGAGTTTCGCCTTGCTCGTTTTTGTAAATACCTACGCCAAGGTTAATTTTGTCTGCGCGAGCATCTTTTTTAAACTCTTCAGTAAGGCCAAGAATAGGGTCAGCCGGAGCGGCAACTACTTTTTCAAACATAATCTTCATCCATGTTAATCGAAGGGGTGTGCTAACATTTATACCTTTCAGCAATATTGGTTACAACCGTTACTGAAAAGAAAACCTAAAAAAGTTGCGATTTGAAACAGAATTCTAACATAACTAAAGTTTTTGCCATGAAAACGTTTGGTAGACACAGAGTTTGAAGGGCATTTATGCCATGGTTGGAGAAGTTTTGCACACATCCCAATCGTTTCAATTCAGTGCTTTGCGTTAACGCGTTTATAATTGTCTAGTGAGGGTTTGTTGAGACAAAAACGCCCCACCAAAGGTGGAGCGTTTACTGTTAGAAGTATGGATATCGGTTGGGGTTATTTCTTCAGATTGATTTCCGACTCAACCGCATTGGTTTCGATGTCAGGGTTAGAAGAAAGTTTTTCAGTCGCCCAGTCGTTCATATGCTTTAAGATCGCTTTTAATGCGTGCTTTTCGGTTGGTACTTCTGTCTTTTCAACTTCAAGTTTTTGCTTCGGATGCGTACCCGTCGCATCTTCCGCAACGTGTAGCCAATCTGGGTGCCAGTAATAAGGTTGGCCGGAAGGAGAGCTCCAAGAATGTACGCCGTTGGATTCACCTTTGTATTTAATATCTTCTTCGTTGTATTTCGCCATTATTGTTTTCTCTCATAATCCATGAGTTGAGGTGTGCATCACCATTACTATTTAAATGTAACAGATGTAATGAAAATTAATGTGATAACAATCGACTTATTTTGCCCTTTGAACGCTATAGAAGATGCGTACTTCTCATTCAGAAGAATTTACTATTTGGCAGGTTTTAGCTTTATTTGTGTTTAAAGCATACAACGATGGATTCGCCTACCTAATGCTATTCTTGAACGGTGATAGAGCCTAAACTACTCGTCATTCAAGTGTTTGAGAATCGCCGCTTTTGCATGCTCTTCTGTCGCTGTTTCTCCATCAGGGACTTCAAGGTCAGCCTTTTTGTGTTCACCCAAAGCATCTTCAGCGATATGCAGCCAATCAGGATGCCAATAATAAGGGGTGGTACTGCCAGGATGGTCCCAACTATGTACACCTTTATGTTTTCCGCGATACGAGAGATCGTCCATTGTAAAAACTTTCATCGCTTCCTCCTGATTTAAAGACAGTAGTTCGAAGTGAGTTTAACGCACTCAGTCCAACGTAAAACCTTGGCTTTTAGGTATTGCAAAGATGTGAGGCAATATGTGTGTAACGGTCAAAGTATGAGATATAAACGCTCACTTCGTGGCTGAAATATCTATTATAAGCTTGATAAATTACGTTGCTAAATTGAATACTCCCATATCAGAATGCTGGCGCGAAGTATGCTATGGTGCGGCTGTAAGTGAAATGAGGGAAACATGAACCGATACCGTCAACTGGCTGAGCTGTTCAAAACGCAGATTCAGCAAAATACTTGGAGAGCAGGGGAAAAGCTGCCATCAGTGCGTGTAACAAGCCGAAACCATTCTGTCAGCGCAGGTACGGTATTACAAGCTTATCAGCTGCTCGAAGCACAAGGTTGGGTCGCAGCGAAACCTCAGTCTGGATACTTTGTTACTGCGGAGTTGGACCGCTTCGAACCGAGTTCTCCAGCCACTTCCGTTTATCGCTCTAGCATCAACGATGAACTTTACGACTACCTCAAAAATCAGGCCTCACCGAATGCGGTGAAGTTTGGCTCCGCGTTTCCAGACCCAGCATTGTTCCCATTAGAAGCGCTAAACCGCAACCTAGCCAGCTCAGGCAGGAAGATGGGGGCAGAGACGTTATTGGATAACTTGCCGCCGGGCTGTGAGTCTCTACGCCGTTTGATTGCTCAACGGTACATCCAACAAGGTATGGTGTTTACCCATGATGATATTGTCGTTACTTCTGGCGCATTAGAAGCGTTGAATTTGAGCCTTCAGGCCGTGACCCAGCCTGGAGATACTGTTGTAGTTGAATCACCGACGTTTTATGGCGCACTTCAAGCGATTGAACGTTTAGGTCTAAAGGCGATAGAAATAACGGTGGATCCGTTAACTGGACATTCAGTGGATCAAATTGAAGCGACTTTTGCCGGCAATGATGTTCGCGCATGTTGGTTAATGACTAACTTTCACAATCCAACAGGAACTTTATTAAGTGACGGGCAGAAGCAACGTATCGTCGAACTGGCTGACAAATACGATGTGTACTTGATCGAAGATGATGTGTATTCAGAGCTTTATTTTTCTGAAAAAAAGCCAAGCTCACTTAAAGCTTTTGATACACAAGAGCGCGTGTTGCATTGTGGATCATTTTCAAAAAGTCTTTGCCCTGGCTATAGGCTGGGCTGGGTGGTAAACAAACGCTTCAATGAGCAACTTCAAAAGCTGCAACTTATCTCGACGTTGTCAGGCAGTGCACCAATCCAGCAGGGTATCGCGCATTACTTGCAAAACGATAGTTATGATAGCCATCTTAGAAAACTGCGAAAGAATCTTGAGCAGCGGCAATTGGCGTTTATTGAACTGGTTGATAAGTACTTTCCCCAATCGATTCGTTACACGCAACCGGAAGGCGGCTATTTTCTTTGGATAGAACTGCCGAAAACAAAGTGCGGAAAAGCGATTTATCAGAAGTTATTGGAAGCGAACATCACTGTAGCATTTGGTCAGTTGTTTTCTATCGCTCCAAATTATGAGAACTACCTGAGGCTTAATACATCGTTACTTGTAAATGATGAATTAGAACAAGCCGTGAAGACGGTCGGAGAATTACTTCATTAGCCAACTGTTTACCTGTTTTTTGCTCAAACTGTATCAGTGGACGATACCGAAGCTGTGTTTCAATCATGGGCAAACAACCATTTAGGTTAGGAGCCGTAATGAAAAAGCAGTTGGTAAAGCATGAACTTAGGTTGATGGGTGTTGCTATTTTTAGCGCATTTTTGTTGGTGTTTGCACATTTGATATTGGCGAAATCTTTTTCTCATATGGTTTGGACGGAATACACTGCTGCCGTTATCCCATTTGTGATGTTTGGCTTGTGTGTGGTTGGAGTAAAATACGCAGCGCGAGCAGATGAGGATGACGACGAAAATAACAACTAGAGTGCATACATCGGTTGCTAGAAAATCATTCGTACAAAATAAAAGACCTCCACATGGGAGGTCTTTTTAATTCCATATCACTAAAAAGTGATTAGAAGTTCGCAGAGCGAGGAGTACGTGGGAATGGGATCACGTCACGAACGTTGCCCATACCAGTTACGTAAGATACTAGGCGCTCGAAGCCCAGACCGAAGCCTGCGTGTGGCACTGTACCGTATTTACGTAGGTCGCGGTACCAGCTCATATGTTCAGGATCGATACCCACTTCACGCATACGTGCATCTAGAATGTCTAGGCGCTCTTCACGCTGAGAACCACCGATGATTTCGCCGATGCCCGGTGCTAGAACGTCCATCGCTGCAACTGTTTTACCGTCATCGTTAGCACGCATGTAGAATGCTTTGATGTCTTTCGGGTAGTTCTTAACGATTACAGGTGCTTTGAAGTGTTCTTCAGCAAGGAAACGCTCGTGCTCAGAAGACATATCGATACCCCATTCAACTGGGAATTCGAACTCACGACCTGAATCAAGAAGGATCTGGATTGCGTCAGTGTAGTCAACTTGCGCGAAGTCAGAAGAAACGAACTGCTCTAGACGAGTGATTGCTTCTTTGTCGATGCGTTGAGCGAAGAACTCAAGGTCATCGCGACACTCTGCAAGCACTGCTTTAAACACGTACTTGAGCATGTCTTCAGCCAGTTTCGCTACATCATCCAGTTCTGCGAACGCAACTTCAGGCTCAACCATCCAGAATTCTGCTAGGTGGCGGCTTGTGTTTGAGTTTTCAGCACGGAAAGTAGGGCCGAAAGTGTAAACTTTGCTTAGCGCACAAGCGTAAGCTTCTGCGTTTAGCTGACCAGATACGGTTAGGAACGTCTCTTTACCGAAGAAGTCTTCGTTGTAGTCCACTTTACCAGCGTCAGTGCGAGGAAGGTTTTCCATGTCTAGCGTAGATACGCGGAACATTTCACCAGCGCCTTCAGCATCTGAAGCCGTGATCAACGGCGCAGATACCCAGAAGTAACCTTGCTCGTGGTAGAAGCGGTGGATTGCTTGAGATAGGCAGTTACGTACACGTGCTACTGCACCGATTACGTTTGTGCGCGGACGTAGGTGCGCAACTTCACGTAGGTACTCGATTGAGTGACGAGTTTTTGCCATTGGGTAAGTTTCAGCATCTTCAACCCAACCAACCACTTTAACGTCAGTGGCAGCAAGTTCGAAGTCTTGACCCTTTGCAGGAGATTCAACAATCTTACCAGTTACTTCAACAGAGCAGCCAGTCGTTAGCTTTAATACTTCGTCTTCGTAATTATTAAGATTATTTGGGACCACGGCCTGAATCGGGTCGAAACAAGAGCCGTCATATATGGCAAGGAAAGAGATTCCAGCTTTGGAATCACGACGTGAACGGATCCAGCCACGAACAGTCACTTCGCTGTCTACTGCTAGCTGACCTTTCAATACGTCTGATACAGGCGCGTAAGTCATGTTTTCAATATTCTCCATTGAGGTAAAAATTCAACTCAACGCTTACTTAAAGTACTTGTCTGATAACATTTTTGTTCAAAAAACAAGCTAAGCGCTGAGTTGGGTAGCATTTTACAGATTCAACGAGACATATTACCTGTCAATTCGCTCGCATCAACCTTTATATTCGTTTTGATGGGGAGAATCTCTCTATTTATTCACTCTTTTGTGCTCTGAAAGTGTGAATTGGTTTAGTAATTGCTCTAAACGTTCGGATAGATGCTCTAAATCAACACTAATATCACGCGTGTGCGATGCTGATTGCGATGTGTCGTTAGCATGCAGTGTGATCACATCTATTTTAGATTGAATATGCTGACTTACATCAGATGTGGTTTGCGTCTGGTTTTGGATATCTTCTGCATGTTTGAGCACTTGGCGCATTTCGTCAACAACGTTATGCATTGTGGCTGATAGTGCCTCGACATCGACAGAGCGTTGATGAGCAAACTGGCAGACGGTATCAACAGAAGTTAATGACTCTTCACTTCCTTGCTGGAATTGAGAAATGATATGTTCAATATTACCAGTGGCTTCAGCCGTCCTAGAAGCCAGGTTACGCACTTCTTCCGCGACGACCGCAAAACCGCGTCCTTGCTCTCCGGCACGGGCGGCTTCAATAGCAGCATTCAACGCGAGCAGATTGGTTTGTTCTGCAATACCCTTAATAACCACAAGAATGGACGACACTTCTTCGGTTCTTTGGTTTAGAGAGCTGATTTTTTCCCGTACAGTATCAATGTTACTCACTAGTTGTTTGATGTCTTCACTTACATTGTGTGCTTGGCTTGCACTATGAGTGGCGACATCAACGGTGTGATTGACCAAAACAGTAGCGTTGTTAGTCGAGTCCTCAACCGCAGTTTGTTGCTGCAACATATCGGTGATATTACTTTGTACTTCGTTGGTCTCTAGCTGTTGGTTATTGGCCGCTTTATCTGTGGACTGCGCGACAGCAGTTAGTTTACTCGCGGAGTCGGCAAGTGAGTGAGAGGTGTCTTGCACACGTTCTAAGCTTTCGGAGACCGTATCCATGAATGAATTGATTGCAGTAGAAAGTTGGCCCACTTCATCCTGTTGGTGATGCATAAGTCGTTGAGATAGATCTTTGCTATGGCTCACATTCGACATGAATTTCGACGTTCTTTGAATTGGTCGTACAATGATTTTCTGAATCAAACTCATCGTTATGATGAAGCCCACAAATGCGATTACGGCCATTATTCCCATCGCAAACATTGCCTGTTTACTGATCATTGAATTGACATGATTCATGTTGTATTCCAAGCGAATCGCGCCCAACACTTCTCCTGCTGGTGCAACGTGGCAAGAAACGCAGTTGGTGCCACGGTAATTTTCGCTCGATTTCATTGGTAGTGCGACTACTAACCCTTTGCCCCAATCGGCTGAGATTGGTTCAATCACCAGTTCACCATTCAACGCTCGTTGATCAATATCATCGACAGGCTGCTGGTTTTGTTGCCCAGGTCCGTAAAGTTTGGTCACAGTATCAGCTCGCAACACGCGAACTGCTTCAATGCCTTCTTGGGCCAGGGCCTTTTGACGTAAGGTTTCTTTTTGCGACATGGTGCCCGTAAGCATCATCATATTTAGGCTATCGAAATAATTACTAGCCTTATCATGGAGTTGTTCACTAAGAACATCATTGATTAAGGTTTTTTGTTGATGGTATTGGTAAGCCGTAGAGGCAGCTAGAACGCAGCTGAAGACAGCAATTAACGCCAGTAAGAGCTTAAAAGTGATAGTTGAGCGCATAAATTTATAAGTGTAATTGGAACGAACTGCACAATATTAATGTGCACAAATGCGCACTGCGAACAACGAAATGAATGATTGTGACCCCACACATGTTGGGGATATGTAATTGTGATGTGAGTGCTGTGTAATCAAATGTTTGGCGCGTGACAGAAATACGGCGCTTTGGTGTGAGTGATAGCAAAGAGGCCAGGAACCAGCGGAAGTTTTTGCTACGCTTGTATGGGGTAACGCTTGTCTCTTGGCAGCGAATTCCTTAGTATTGCCTGTCTTTTTAAAGCCTGAGAATCAAGATGAAAACAGAATTATACAAAGAGTTTATGTTCGAAGCAGCACACCATTTGCCACACGTACCAGAAGGTCACAAGTGTGGTCGTTTGCACGGACACTCTTTCCTTGTTCGTCTTTATGTAGAAGGTGAAGTTGATCCACATACAGGTTGGGTAGTGGATTTTGCAGAGATCAAAGCTGCATTTAAACCAATTTACAATCGCTTAGACCATTACTACCTAAACGACATTGAAGGGTTAGAGAACCCGACTAGCGAAGTGTTAGCGAAATGGATTTGGCAGCAGCTTAAGCCAAGCTTACCACTGCTAAGTAAAGTAGAAATCAAAGAAACGTGCACAGCGGGTTGTATTTACAAAGGCGAATAAGTCACTTTCTATTGAGCATTAAACAAAGGCAAGCGAGAAGCTTGCCTTTGTTGTGTCTGAATGGCCCAATTTTGATTATGCTTCACCAGCTAGCTTAATGGGTGTCGTAGAATCCATTCTTTTTCATTATCACCCAATGTTGTTTCCTCTGTATTAATGAATCCGCACGCATCAAGAAAACTGATAGCGTATTGCTGACTTTGTGGGACAGTGGCGCAAAGAGAGGTGCTTTTAGGGTTAATGGTATACGCATAAAGGAACAGTTTACGCAATGCCTCACTCCCAACCCTTTGACGTTGGAAACGTTGATCAATCATCAAGTATTTAAGCTCCAGTTCGTATCGTTTAGCAAACGGCGCATGTTGGGAGAAACCTTTATCGATAACAAGATAGCCTACTAATAGGTCATCAGAATAAATCGTAAAGAACGCCTCTGACTTACTGCGTTTTTGGTAAGCCATTTCAAACGGTGTAAAAAATCCTTTTTGCTCTTCTTGCACATCCAATTGCATCAAACTTGAAAAATCTTTCAGTTTGGTGGGTTTAATCGCAATCATCGCTCAATCACAAATTGGCGGCATACCGTTATGCCACCACGAGTTTTTATAGAGTATTAAATCTATTTTAAGTAACTAACCGAGTGAAGAAAAGCTAGCAATGAAGAGGGTAATAATAACCTTGGTGAATATAGGCGCCCAATGTTGTGAGTAAGTGAGCACTGTCTGCCGTTTCTACGCCTTCAACAATGACCGTGCAGCGATACGTATTGCCCATAGCAATTAACTGACGCAAGGTTTCTATCTTTTTATCATCAGATTTTAGGCCAATAACAAATTCTCGGTCTATTTTGAGGTAGTCAGGATTCAGCTTGCTGATAAGCGCCACATTATTATTGCCGGTGCCAAAGTCATCAATACTGATTTTACAATCCAGTGCTTTTAGTTTCGCGACATTGCCATAAATCTCAGAGGTATAGTACATCGATGCATTTTCTGTGATTTCGATTGTCAGCAAACGGCAATCCCGATTAGATAGCTCTCTATATAGGATTGAAAAGTTACGCCCTCGCAGCAAAGAAGGACAAACGTTAATGCTGATAGGGATGGGCAACGCTTTTTGTTTGGTGTAGATGGAATCAATCACCAGTAAGGTATGAGTTAGCAGCAATCCATTGCGGATCAGTGTTTCAATAAACCGTTGCGTATTTTTTACCTTAAACCGGGAGAGGGCTTCGTAGTGCACAATCTTTTGTGCCGAAGTGTTATAAATCGGTTCCAGTTTTATTTTGAATTGTCGAATTGCGCACAAGTAAGCCATAAAGGCTTGTAGGGAGCGGTGACGCAGTATAATGAGAAAAAGTAAGCTCAGTAGAATGATACTTTGAAACGGTCCAGAGATGTAATACACCTCTTTATAGCCACTATTCTTTACGTGATAATTGAAAAAGCGTTCATTGGTGTTACCAATCTCTAACGACGTTCCGGTATTCGTTGATAGCTTCATACCAGAAAGAAAAAAACGTGAAATATGATTTTCAACATTGTCGGATAAGTTAATGTTTTTAACACGAACCAAAACGGTTGCGTTATTTAAGTCAAATGATTGGGTGGTGTAATTGTTATTGTTACTCCACTCTTCAAAGGCTTTTTTGCTGACAGGGACAACGGTTTCTGGAGTGACTAAGCATCGAATATTGAAACGATCTAGCATCATGCTCGATTCCACCAACTTCACATTATCAAATAGTGACTTCAGTTCGCTTTCATTAGCAAAGCAACTCCTGCGGGAAAGGTTCTCTGCAATTTCGAAGGCGTTATCCAGATAATTATGTTTAACGATGCTGTTTATCGCGTAGTAACAGATAGCAAAGAAAATGATCGCAGTGATCAACACAACCCACATTGCTTCTGAATAGATCTTTTTATTACGCAGGCAAATACGAAGCGCTTTGCGAAGACTATTGGTTGTGTATTGATTGATCTTCTGTTGATGTTCGATGCCATTCTGATGGTTGTTTTGCATAGTAAAAGGGATGAAGTATCCGGTCCGGTGAATGTTTTCGATAATGTTTTTGTTAGTGGTTAAATGTTCTTCCGTGAGCTTGCGAAATTTCTTTCTTAGAGCGGCCACCGCGTTTTTAAAGCCATTTTCAGGCAGTGTCATTTTGTATTGTTGAGTGATTTTGCTTTCTATTAACCGCTGACTAATCGGCGTATTTAAACTGCCGTATGTGGCGATAGTTGACAGAATGGCGTACTCATTTGGGTTGACAGGAATGGAGTGGTGGAGTGACTGATTGAGCTCTAGAGATATTTCGTTTTCGGACAAGCAAACGCAGATTTGGTTTCCAATTTCAAACCTAATCATGTGTTGATGTGCTCCAAGTTTAATTTTTGGCTACGTTATCAATAAAGCTAGGGAAGAGATGTGATTTTTTACTGAGATATCCATAATATTTGGATATATTCAACGTTTTAGGTTTTTTTTTACTTGTCCTGATAACGCATTCTCCTGGGTTTTTGGGGTATAAAAAAACCCGAGCATAAACTCGGGTTTTGATTGGTATTCAGAAAGGCGTGTTAGCAAATCACTTTGATTGCTAGACCACCTTGAGATGTTTCGCGGTATTTCGCGTTCATGTCTTTACCTGTTTCTAGCATGGTTTCGATAACCTTATCTAGAGAAACAGTTGGAGCTGAAGAGCGACGTAGTGCCATACGAGTAGAGTTGATTGCTTTTACTGCCGCAATACCGTTACGCTCGATACATGGAACCTGAACCTGACCTGCAACTGGGTCACACGTTAGACCTAAGTTGTGCTCCATTGCGATTTCTGCTGCCATACATACTTGCTCTGGGCTACCACCCATAAGCTCAGCAAGGCCTGCTGCTGCCATAGAACATGCCACGCCAACTTCACCCTGACAGCCAACCTCTGCACCAGAGATCGACGCGTTACGCTTGTAAAGACCACCGATTGCGCCAGAAGCTGCAAAGTAACGGATGTAATCTTTTTCAGTCACAGTTTGGATGAACTTATCGTAGTAAGCCAGTACCGCAGGGATGATGCCACACGCACCGTTAGTTGGTGCTGTAACAACGCGGCCACCTGCTGCGTTCTCTTCGTTTACTGCGAAAGCAAACATGTTTACCCAATCAACAACAGACATTGGGTCGTTTGTTGTCTTTTCTGAAGTAAGTAGCTGCTGGCGAAGTGCTGCTGCACGGCGAGGCACACGCAATGGACCTGGCAAAATACCTTCTTCATTCATACCGCGATCCATACACTCGCGCATTGTGCGCCAGATGTTTGCGAAATAAGTACGAGTTTCTTCATCTGAATGAAGCGCATGCTCATTCTTCATGGTTAGTGCGCTGATGGACAATCCACTTTCATGGCATTGGTTAACCAGTTCCTCTGCCGTTGTAAACGGGTAAGGTACTTTTACTGGGTTCTCAGCTTCTTTACCGAAATTTTCTTCATCAACGATGAAACCACCGCCGATAGAGTAGTAAGTTTTTGAGTACGCTTTTTCGTCATCAATCCAAGCGTGGATCTGCATGCCGTTTTCGTGTAGCTCTAGGTTTGTTTTGTGGAAGTTCATTCCACCTTCACGTGGGAACGATACTGTGTGACAGTGCATGCCAACAGGAAGGCGTTCAGTTTCTTCTACACGAGCGATAAAGCCCGGGATAGAATCGATATCAACTTTCTCAGGAGTGTTGCCTGCAAGACCCATGATGATAGCAATATCTGTGTGGTGACCTTTCCCTGTCAGTGATAGTGATCCATAAACGTCAACGGTGATTTTAGTGATGTCGCGCAGTTTTCCCATTGCACGAAGATCATCAATAAACTCTTTACCCGCTTTCATTGGGCCTACAGTGTGTGAGCTTGAAGGTCCAACACCGATTTTATAGATATCAAAAACACTAATCATATCGATTACCTCAGAAGAAAGCCTCCCAAGGGGAGTTGGGAGGCTTAATTTTATCGTTATATTTTTGGATTAATCATACTGCACTGGGCAGAGATGATTAAAGAGCGCCGTAGATTACAGAACTAATTGCAGCAAGACCACAGATTGCTGTGAAAATTTGCACAGGTGCTGAAGTTTTGTACTTAGCCATCGCAGGAACTTTTTGCATTGCGAAGATTGGCATCAAGAATAGGATTGCGGCAATCATCGGTGCACCCATTGTTTCAATCATACCTAGGATGCTTGGGTTAACGATAGCAACGATCCAAGTTGTGATTACAATGAAGATTAGAGACATCTTCTCGATCTTGCTTACTGGTGATTTTGAACGAGATTTCACTAGACCAACTAGACCTTCGTGCGCACCTAAGAAGTGGCCAAAGTAGCTAGAGGTGATCGCTGCGAAAGCAACCAATGGACCCATGTAAGAGATCAGTGGAGATTCATGCACGTTTGCTAGGTAAGAGAGAACAGAGATGTTTTGCTCTTGCGCCGTTGCTAGTTGCTCTGGAGACAGAGAAAGTACAACAGAGAAAACGAAGAACATAACAAAGCCCATCAGCATCATTGCTGCGCCACCGGTGATAGCGTCAGTTTTCTTAACTGCGTCATCACCGTATATACGACGTTGCTCTTTAGAGAACTGAGAAATGATTGGGCTGTGGTTGAAAGAGAACACAATAACAGGGATTGCTAGCCAAACGATAGCTGGCATTGCACCCCAGTCAGGTGACACTTCCATCATTGAAGTGTTCCAACCAGGAATTAGGTATACAGACAGTGCTAGTAGGATGAACACGAGAGGGTAAACCATTGCTGAAGTTGCTTTCAGCATAAGCTCTTTACCGAATACTACGCCTGCTGTCATTGCAGCAATAAGTGCACCAGAAAGTAGCCAGCGAGGAATAGATTCCATGCCCATTTGGTTAACTAGGAAAGAGTCAACTGTGTTTGTGATACCAACACCGTAGATAAGTACGATTGGGTAGATAGCGAAGAAGTAAGCGAACGTAATAAGGTTTGCGCCAGTCTTACCAAAGTGCTCTTCTACTGTGTCGGTGATGTCCGCTTCAGGGTTTTTCGCAGAAAGAACGAAACGAGCTAAAGATTTGTGTGCGAACCAAGTCATTGGTGCTGCGATTAGGGCTAGGATTACTAATGGCCAAAAGCCACCTGCACCTGCTTTAATAGGAAGGAACAGTACACCTGCACCTACTGCCGTACCAAAAAGGGACAGACACCAGGTAAAGTCTTTGTAAGAAAACTTACTAGACGATTGTGCGGTAGAAACCGCAGAAGTAGTTGTATTCATTTTTTAGTTACTCATTTTGGGAACAGGAAATAAGTCGGGAGTAATTTTGCAAGATTTTACACTAGGAAAATTAGATCTAAATCATTTATTGCTTACGCTTATTGAATGATATGTCAAAAACCTGCTTTTTATCACGAAAATGATGTGCTACTCGTGATTTCTGCTAATGAGTAAAATTAGAAAAACTTATCAATAGGGCTGTTTGTATAAATTTATTTCACCGCAAGCGTTTGCGGTGAAAATGGAAAATTAATCTAATGTGAATGAATGTTTATGAAGCAACGTTTTATTAATATTGATGCGCATAATGATCGCGCCTATAAAAGCACCGATATCAACAACTATTTAATGTGAAATAATATGTTTTTGCATTGATTCGATAATTTGTGCCGTCATGCCCCAGATGAAATGCTGTCTATATGGGATAGCAAATACACGATGACTGCTTCTTTTTAGGTCAAATTTGGTGCTATACAATTTTTTGGGGTTCAGAATATGGTTGGCAGGAACCTCAAAAACTGACTCTACTTCATTTGGGTCAATATGCGTTTTATATTCCGGAGAAACAAAAGCCAAAAAAGGTGTCACATTAAATTGACTAATCGTTGGTAGTGTAGGCAGTTGACCAAACACATGAATATGCTCATCTTCTATCCCAACTTCTTCTTTGGTTTCCCTTAAAGCGGTATTCACGAGCTGAATATCTTCCTGCTCATATTTGCCACCGGGAAAGCTGATTTGTCCCGGATGATGGCGTAAGTGGGCTGCACGCTTAGTCAGAATGACTTGTAACCCGTCATCGCGTTCCACAAAACCGATTAAGACTGCCGCATCTCTCAGGGACTTTTCTTTCATCCATTTCAGTCGTGCAAGGGACTCTTTGTGGTAGCCCGTTGGAAGCCGAAATTGAAAGTTCTGTAGTAAATGAGTTTTGTCGATAACCAAACTGAGTCCTTATTTATCGTGCCTAACCATTATTTATTATACTCAAAGACGGCAAAGCGTATGGCGTTATCGTTACTGGTTACCAAATAAAACATTCGCATTAAAGCACTCGCCAGCACTTTCCCTCTTTGTGTTGTGTGTCTCACTCTACTTGAACATATTAATTTGAAACTTATAAGGTTATACACCATTCTTTATTTTAGGACGTCACTATAGGGCAAGTATTGGCCAATGAAAGGGATTATTTTCACCGAGTTCATGGAGTTAGTGGAAGAGAAATTCGGTCTTGATGTGTTAGACCAAGTTCTCGATCTTTCTAACGATGAAGGTGTTTACACTGCTGTTGGTAGTTACGATCACAAAGACTTGGTTAAGTTGATCGTGAATCTCAGTAAAGTATCTGGTGTTCCCCCCGAGCAACTGCAAGAGGTGTTTGGAGAGTGCGTCTTTTTGAATTTACTTCGCTCTATTCCTAGTCACGCCAGTTTGCAACAGTGTGAAACGACGTTTCAATTTGTTCGCCATGTTGAAGACTTTATTCATGTCGAAGTTAAGAAGCTCTATCCTGATGCTAACCCTCCGCAATTTGATTTCATTAGTGAAAACCAATCCCAATTGGTATTTGACTACCACAGCGCAAGATGTATGTCTCACGTATGCTTAGGATTGATAAAAGGTTGTGCTGCACATTTTGGTGAGGTAGTTCATATCAAACATCAAAACCAGTCAGAAGATGGCAGCAAAGTACGTTTTTGGTTAGAGGCTCAATAAGAACGATATGACGGGAAGTTCCTCATTAGAAAGGAAACTCAAACGAGAAGTTGCATCAAGAAAAGCAGCTGAGCAGCTGTTGGAACAGAAAAGCTTAGAGTTATATGAATCCAACCAGCAACTCAGTGTTGCATTGAAAAAGCTGGAGCTGAAATCTAAAAAGGATCTTCGTAAGTTTGAGTTTGAAGAGCAAATTGATGCCACGTTGATTAAGTTCGGTCGTACTTTTTTATCGAGCACGTTCGATGAAGCAATGATAGCGAGCTTTATTGAGCAGCTCACTTCTAACTCGATCATTTCTGCGGCTTACTTGTTTCTTGACGCTACAAAGCTGAGCTCATTGCGTCGTCATCACTTTGGTCACTTACAGCTTCGTCATAACAACGAGATTTTAACCTCTCCTAATTGGCAGGGAGAGAGTTTGCATTTGCCAGTTATCATTGATGGGGAAACGGTTGGGGAGTTGATTTTCTCTGTGTTGCAAGATCAAATCGATCAGTCTTTTATTTCCAAACAGATGGAGCTCGTGTCTGACTTAGTTCATGGTGTTATTGGTCGACACTTAAGTTTAGAGCGAGAGGTCGAGCTGAGAAAGCGGGCTGAGGAATCAGAAAAAGCGACGAAGGAGTTTGTCGCCATGATTAACCATGAGCTGCGAACTCCTCTCAATGGCGTATTGGGTAGTGCGGAGTTATTGAGTCGAACCCAATTAGAAGAAGAGCAGCGTCAATACTTGAGCAATCTGACTCAATCAGGGGACTTATTGAGAGTTATCATTAATGATCTTCTTGATTTCAGTAAGATGAATGCCGGTATGATGGAAATCATACATAAAGTCTTTGCCTGGGAGGAACTTGAAAAAGCCATCATGGGTGTATTTGCAGCTAAGGCTGCGGAAAAACGTATCCATTTCTCTATCGACAAAAAGCTGGGGATCCCGGAATTTTTAGTCGGTGACTTAGAGCGCATTACACAAATTTTGGTTAACTTGGTGGGAAACGCGATTAAGTTTACGCACTTGGGTGGCGTCGTGTTACGGGTGGAATGGCTTAACGGCACGGCTTATTTTGAGGTTGAAGACACTGGTATTGGCATCCCAATAAAAGCACAGCCGTCACTCTTTGACCCATTTGTCCAAGTTGATCGCTCGGCGAAACGCAGCTTTGAAGGCTCAGGTTTAGGTCTCGCGATTTGTAAAAACCTCGTGGATTTGATGCAAGGTCAAATTAGCTTTGAGAGTGAAGAGCGCAAAGGGACAACTTTTAAAGTTGCTATTCCTCTTGAGGAAGGGCAAGCACAAGGCACAGCAGAGGGGGAATTGGTCACCATAGAGCGAAGCGATTTAGCAGGACGCTCAATATTAGTGGTTGATGACATCAGAATGAATCAAGTCATTGTTACTCAAATGCTGAAAAAACTCGACATTACACCTGATTTAAAAGCCAACGGCAAAGAAGCATTAGAAGCGGTGAAAAGTAAAGACTACGAACTGATATTCATGGACTGCCGAATGCCAGAAATGGATGGTTATGAGGCGACGATGTATCTGAGAGAGCGTGGCTTTACTCATCCTATTATTGCATTAACCGCTGGCACTACCATCGAAGAGCGTCAAAAGTGTATTGATTCAGGCATGGACGACATCCTCACTAAGCCGTACACCGCAACCGATATCGAACAGATTATGTGTAAGTGGCTTGAGCAGTAGACGCTGCCTCTTAAAAAGTATGTTTGTTGGCCAACGGCTAAAAGCTAAAGTACATGCAAATAAAACACACAAAAAAGCGCACCACACCGGATAATGCCGATCATTTAACGATGTTTTTTGGGTCATTCTAGCGAGCCTTGGCTAGACTAAGAATCTAGTAGCAGCACGCCGAGCGGATAATGAAACAAATTTGACCACAAAGTGCTTGAATAGAAGAACCTGTATCACGCTCTTTCGTCGCTGTGCAGGGTGATGAGATACAGAAATATGCCACTCGCTGTTAAATGAGCGGCATTATCCGTTCTGGAAGCGTTTTAGATTGTTTTCGTCAATAGCATTAAAGCGGCGTTGTGTGCTGTTGAAACCTACGATTGCAGCGCTGGCAAAATCTTTGAAAGCTTATCCAACGTTTCTTGATACTCAGAGGCGCAATCGCTATCTGCCACGACGCCGCCGCCAGCCCAAGCGTAAAGTTTGTTTTTTTCCGCTACAAGAGTTCGGATAGTAATGCTGGTGTCCATACGACCATGGCGTGAAATGTAGCCAATACTGCCGCAATACGCGCTGCGTCGATGCGGCTCCAGTTCTTCAATAATCTGCATTGCGCGAACTTTAGGTGCGCCCGTAATTGAACCGCCTGGAAAACACGCTCGCAGCAAATCCGCAGGAGCGTATTGTTCATCCAAATTTGCACGAATGGTGCTCACCAAATGATGCACGGCAGGGAAGCTTTCAATATCGAACAGCTTTGGAACGTGAACGCTACCCGGTGATGCAACTCGACCAATATCATTACGCAGCAAATCGACAATCATCAGGTTTTCTGCCTGATCTTTTTCCGCTGTCTGCAAGTCATGAGCATTAGCGTTATCTTGCTTTGGATCTTCGCTGCGTGGTCGAGTACCTTTGATTGGTTTCGTTTCAATGACGCGATCTTTGAGCTCTAAAAAGCGCTCTGGAGAGATACTCAAAATCGAAGACTCAGGCATACGGATAAACGCTGAGAATGGCGCTTGGTTGGCGGACTCCAATTTCAGATACGCTTGCCACTCGCTGCCTTGATACGGTGCGTTAAAGCGCTGCGCCAAATTGATCTGATAACAGTCACCGCTCAACAAGTATTCTTGCACCTTGTCAAAGCGAGTGGCGTAGCTCTCTTTCGTCATGTTTGACTGCCAATCACCAGACAAAGCGAAGTCAACGGTTTGTTCTGCTTTTTGCTCGTTTAACCATTGCCAAGCTTGCTCGATGTTCTGACCGACTAAGCATGCTTTTTTTAGGTGGTGGTCAACAACAACGGCCCATTCATACAGACCTACCGCCATATCCGGCGTGTTGAGGTCCTTTTCTGCCACTTCTGGCATCGTTTCTACGCGGCGACCTAAATCGTAACTGAAGTAACCGAGCGCACCGCCGACAAAAGGCAGATCCAATTCTTTATTTAACTCTACGTGAGGAAGCCACTGTTCTTGCAACTGATGAAGCAGCGCAAATGGGTCATCTTGAGTTGAATAGGCATTCGATGGCGTTTCAACTTGTGTGTTGTCGGCAGTGGTTTCTAACGTTGCAATTGGGTTGGAGACCAACACATCGAAGCGGCTATCGATATGCGTTTCTGATGCAGAACGCAGCAACATCGCCCAAGGTAGGTGTTGAATGCGAGAAAAAAGGTGAAGAGTAAACTCTGGTGCGTATTCCAGCGCTTTAAAATCAATGAATTGATTGTCCATGTTGTTCATTTGTGTAATTTGTGACAAAGAGATCGTTCACTGCATGGCATGTCATGGGCAGCAAGAGTATCATATTCCTCTGTATAGCCAAACTCCCTCTATTCATAGGGTTTTGAGATGGTTTACAAGTAGGCAACTTCAGCATTTCGTGTGTCGATATCAGCCGTTCGACAATTGTTTATAAAAAACGAAGCTCAAAAGAGCAATAAGCTCAACAAACACGATTGAAGCCAAGCCAATAATGGAAGCATAACTATAACGAGGCATGTAATGACGGTAATACGCAAGCAGGATGTGATCAGCAGTGTCGCTGATGCGCTACAGTATATTTCTTACTACCACCCGCTAGACTTTGTTCAAGCTCTTGAAAAAGCCTATCACCGCGAAGAGAGCCAAGCCGCTAAAGACGCGATTGCTCAGATCTTAATTAACTCCCGAATGTCCGCAGAAGGTCACCGTCCAATTTGTCAGGATACTGGTATTGTGACGTGTTTCGTCAACATCGGTATGGGCGTGCAATGGGATTCGACCGACATGACGGTTCAGCAGATGGTAGATGAAGGTGTTCGACAAGCGTACACGAACCCTGATAACCCGTTGCGTGCGTCAGTACTAATGGACCCTGCTGGTAAACGTATTAATACCAAAGACAACACGCCTGCCGTCGTACATATCAACATGGTTCCGGGCGATAAAGTTGAAATTCAGATCGCTGCGAAGGGCGGCGGTAGCGAAAACAAAACTAAGATGGTGATGCTAAACCCATCTGACGATATTGCTGAGTGGGTAGAAAAAACGCTACCAACAATGGGGGCGGGCTGGTGTCCTCCTGGCATGCTTGGCATTGGTATCGGCGGTACGGCTGAAAAAGCAGCGGTATTGGCAAAAGAATCTCTAATGGAACACATCGATATTCAAGAACTTATTGACCGTGGCCCACAAAACGCAGAAGAAGAGCTTCGTTTGGATATCTTCAATCGCGTGAACAAACTTGGTATCGGTGCGCAAGGTCTTGGCGGTTTGACGACTGTTGTCGACGTTAAAATCAAAACTGCGCCAACGCACGCGGCTTCTAAGCCTGTTTGTTTGATCCCGAACTGTGCGGCGACTCGTCACGTACACTTCACGCTTGATGGTAGCGGCCCAGCAGAGCTAACACCACCTAAACTAGAAGATTGGCCAGATATCACTTGGGAAGCGGGCGAAAATACGCGTCGCGTAAACTTAGACACAATTACTAAAGAAGAAGTACAAGAGTGGAAGACAGGCGAAACGGTTCTTCTATCAGGTAAAATTCTGACTGGTCGTGATGCTGCGCATAAACGTATTCAAGGCATGCTAGATAACGGTGAAGGTCTACCTGAAGGCGTAGATCTCAACGGTAAGTTCATTTACTACGTAGGCCCTGTCGATGCAGTTGGTGATGAAGTCGTTGGTCCTGCTGGCCCAACAACATCAACGCGTATGGATAAATTCACCGACATGATGCTAGAAAAGACCGGCATCATGGGCATGATCGGTAAAGCTGAGCGTGGCCCTGCAACGGTTGAATCTATCAAGAATCACAAAGCGGTTTACCTAATGGCTGTAGGTGGCGCTGCGTACTTGGTGGCGAAAGCGATCAAGAAAGCTCGCGTTGTCGCATTTGAAGATTTAGGTATGGAAGCGATTTACGAATTTGAAGTTGAAGATATGCCAGTAACAGTGGCCGTCGACTCAAATGGTGTTAACGCGCACCAAATTGGTCCAGACACTTGGAAAGTGAAAATTCAAGAGATGGAAGCATAAGGCAAAGGGCAATCTTGCTGCGTCTCAGTAGAGAGAATGTGACAAGGTGCTGATTTACCTAGCAAACAATTGACAAAAGTGCAGCGAAACCTGCACTTTTTGTCTATATAATTAAGGATATAAACCTTTAGGCATAGCAATCAAACGTTATGCGAACAATAATTAGGAGACGGCATGCCTCGTTTTATTCAGATTCTACAAATTATTCTTGCTGTAGTGATAGGTGGCTTTGTTGGCTATGACTTGATTCTTCACGGTATCAGCATCTTTGATGAAAAGTACGTGACCATCACATGTGTGTTGTGGTTGATTTTGGAAATCGCTCTATTTGTTATCTATAAGTTAATCGAAGACGACTAGGCTTAAAGAAAGCGGGTTCCTGTTTAACATAGTAATCAGCGCATATAGAGTTACTAATGCTGTAGATTAAGTAAGCCTCTGAACCACTCAGGGGCTTTTCTTTTTTAACACAGCATTAAGCCGGATGTTTTGTTCATCTTTTATTAAGGTATATAAAGTTAAACTCATAGAATTCGGGATAGAACAGTATTCATAGATCGAAATTCGAAGTCGCTGACAACGTTGTTTTAAAGTGGAGTAAGATAAAGAAGCGTAATGAAGAGAATAAAGAAAGAAGTTAATGACTTTATCAACAGAGGTATGGACTCTAATGTTCGAATTGCTGTCACCGGACTTTCTCGTGCCGGTAAGACGGCATTCATCACGTCATTAGTGAATCAGCTTCTTCATACTGCAACCCATGACAATTTGCCTCTTTTGACTGCGGCTAGAGATAAGCGCCTTATTGGGGCGAAGCGTGAGCCTCAATCGAATATGATGGTGCCACGCTTTGCTTACGATGAGGCGATGAGCCAAATTCATGCCACTCCACCTCAGTGGCCAGTACCGACACGTGATGTGAGTGAGATTCGCTTAGCGCTCAAGTACAAACCAAATAAAACTACGAAAAAGCTGTTGAGTAAAACCGCAATTTTAAATGTTGATATTATCGACTATCCAGGAGAGTGGTTGCTCGACCTGCCTTTATTGGACATGGACTTTGCAACGTGGTCGCAAACTCAGTTTGATGCACTTAAAGGCCAGCGTGGCGATTTAGCCAAAGCTTGGCTTTCTGAACTGGAGAAAGTGGATCTCTTTGCAGAAGTGAATGAGAAACTACTTGAGAAAGTTGCACACACATACACCGAGTACCTTCATGCCTGTAAAGACGCTGGCCTTCATTGGGTTCAGCCTGGCCGCTTTGTATTACCTGGTGAGCTAGCAGGCGCGCCGGTGCTACAGTTTTTTCCGTGTCGTGTTGATTCGGAAAGCAAAGCGTCCAAGGGCAGTAACTTAGCGATGTTAGAAGCCCGTTTTCAGGAATACCAACAGAAAGTCGTGAAAGCGTTTTATAAGCATCATTTTGCGACCTTCGATCGCCAGATTGTACTGGTGGATTGTTTGCAGCCTCTCAATGCCGGTGATGAAGCGTTTTACGACATGCGCCAAGCGCTAGAACAGATCATGCATAGCTTCCGCTATGGTCGTAGTAGCTTTTTGCGTCGTTTGTTCTCACCAAAAATCGACAAAGTGTTGTTTGCTGCTACAAAAGCGGATCATATCACGCCCGATCAGCACCCAAATTTGGTGTCTCTGCTCCAACAAATGGTGCATCCAGCATGGCAAACGGCAGCCTACGAGAATATTGAGATGAGCTGCATGAGTATCGCTTCCATCCAAGCAACCACGACGGGGTTTATTTCCTCTGGAGATAAGACCATCCCGGCGTTACAAGGAACAACATTGGGTGGTGAGCCGATGACTATGTTTCCCGGAGAGGTGCCGAAAAAGCTACCAAATGCAGCGTATTGGCAAAACAACGGGTTTGATTTTACGTCGTTTCGTCCGATGCCCTCACCGAATGATGAGCCAGTGAAGCACATACGCTTAGACAAAGCATTGGATTACCTGATTGGAGATAAATTGAAATGAGTGAGTTGAAGCAAAAACAAGTTTTCTCTGAAAAGGTAATGGAAAAAGAGCAGCAATCGAATCAACCGGAATTGACGGCGCAGCAAACATTCGGCGAAAAAGAAACATTTGTACCTGTTGAAGTTAAAGAAGCGCACCAGGAGACCGAACAGGAATTGCAACTCGAGCATGTCATTCGTCCAAAATCGGGCAGAAAATGGCTCGCGACTGGCGCATTTGCAACTTTTGCTGGTCTGGTTGGCTGGCAAGCGGTGGACTCGGTTATAACCGCAATTCAGGCTTCTGATTGGCTAGCCTTAAGCTGGACGGGGTTTATTGCTGCGATCGCTTCGCTTGGTTTAGGAGCTATGGGTAAAGAGCTTTGGAAACTGCGAAAACTACGAAATCATTTTAGTGTTCAAGAAGAAGCAGAAGCACTTGTTAATAGTGAGAGCGTTGGGAAAGGGAAAGCCTTTTGCGAAACCGTAGCAGAACAAAGTGGTGTGATGGCAGAGAATCCGGGCTTTGATCGTTGGCAGAACAGTATTAACCCTGCTCATAGTGACGCTGAAATTCTTGATATGTATGACTCGATGGTGGTGAGCCAACAAGACAAGTTGGCAACGAAAATCGTATCACAGCACGCAACCGAGTGTGCGGCCCTAGTCGCCGTGAGCCCTCTGGCTGCCGCTGATATGTTGCTGGTGGCTTGGCGAAATTTCAAAATGATCGACAACCTCTCCAAGGTATATGGGGTAGAGCTAGGTTATGCATCTCGCATCAAGTTACTAAGAGCGGTATTTGTCAATATGGCGGCGGCTGGTGCCAGTGAGATCGCTATTGATGCCAGTATGGATTTGATGTCGATGGATCTTGCTGGCAAAGTTTCTGCTCGTGCGGGGCAGGGACTAGGTGTTGGTATTCTAACGGCACGTTTGGGCTTGAAAGCGATGACCTTATTGCGTCCACTACCCTGGTATCCTGACCGTCAGGTTAAGTTGGGCACCATACGCAAGGCTGTGGCGGCGAAAGTTGCATCAATTACGATGAAACCGTAACGAATATCAACTTTGATGGATAGGATTGCTTGACGCCATTCCAAGCATGATAGAAACTACTGTCAACTTTTCCTGACAGTTGTGAATTGGGATATTTTAAGTGCGTCTTGAAGTCTTATGTGAAGATCGACTCGGCTTGACCCGAGAACTGCTCGATATTTTAGCGTCTAAAAGCATCGACTTGCGTGGTATCGAAATCGATATTAGCGGTATTATCTATTTGAATTGCCCGGATATTGATTTTGATACGTTTAGTGAGCTGATGGCTGAAATCCGCCGTATTCCGGGGGTGAAAGACGTACGTAAAATCCAGTTTATGCCGATGGAGCGCCACAATACGGAGCTGCTCTCGTTAGTTGATAACTTGCCCGATCCGGTTTTTGCCATTGATCTTAAAGGTGCCGTAGACATGGCAAACATGTCTGCACTTTCATTGCTTGGCCTTCACAAGCAAGAAGTGATTGGTACTCAAATCGGTGCTTTGTTACCAAGTGTTCGTTTCTCTCGTTGGTCTGAAGGTGTTAATGGTCGAACGCGGGAAAACCTTGTGATTGATGGCTTGGACTATGTTCTAGAGTTGATGCCCGTTTATATCCGAGACGAAGCGCAAAACTCGACTCTAGCGAGTACTCTAATGACGATTCGCTCTAGTCAGCAAGTTGCCAGAATTGAAGAAGCGCTACCGCTGCATAATCCTCTGGGTTTTGAACACTTTGTTGGTATATCGAACCGTCATAAAGCACTAATGAACCAAGCTAAGAAGCTGTCTGTGCTTGACCAACCATTGTTGATTGAGGGCGAAACGGGGACCGGTAAAGAAATGCTTGCTAAAGCTTGCCACAGCCGTTCTAGCCGCGCGAGCAAGCCATTCCTAGTTTTGAGTTGTGCTTCGATGCCTGACGATGTAGCAGAAACCGAACTTTTTGGTCATGCGCCGGGTTCATTCAATCATGAACAAGGCCACAAAGGCATCTTTGAGCAAGCAAATGGCGGCACGGTATTTCTTGATGAAATCGGTGAAATGAGTTCGCACCTTCAAATCAAGCTGTTACGTTTTCTACAGGATGGTAATTTCCGTCGTGTCGGTGCAGAAGATGAGATGCATGTCGATGTTCGTATCATCGCTTCAACAAAACATAACCTTGCCGAGCTTTCTGAAGCAGGAATGTTCCGTGAAGATTTGTATTATCGTCTCAACGTACTTACGCTCAGCATTCCTCCGTTACGTAAGCGCTCAAACGACGTTGCACCATTGCTTGAGTTGTTTGTGGCGAAACATGCTCAACAGCTTGGGATTGATAAGCCAGAGTTTGATGATGGTCTAGTTGATGCCCTTGCAAATTATCAGTGGCCAGGAAACATGCGCCAGCTGGATAACATGGTTCTTCGAGCGCTCACGGAAATGGATGGTGATATACTAAACGCGGATCACTTCAATTTACCTCAGCCTCAGTCAGTCGGCGCTGGTAGTGCAACGCTTAACATCGACGGTTCTTTGGATGAGATCATGCGTGATTATGAATCTCAAGTTCTGGAACGTTTGTATCAGTCATTCCCATCAAGCCGCAAGCTTGCTAAGCGCTTGAATGTATCGCATACCTCAATCGCTAATAAACTGCGTGATTACGGTATACGTAAGAATTAATCGAATTGAACGAAAAGACGGAATTAATCATTTGTAATGGAAGATAACAGCTCATCTATCGCCGTTCATAAGTTGGACGGTGACTTGCTTCTTCGTACCGCTGAAATCGGTGACGCAGATATGATTGCCGAATATTTTCAAGCGAACCGAGAATACCTGAAACCGTTTGAACCGAAACGTGAAGAGGCTTTTTTCTCAGTGAACGGTTGGTTGCAAAAGCTTATCAAGCTCAATGAGCTGCATCGAATGGGATTGGGGTATTATTGCCTTTTAGTCAGAGCCTCTTCGGGTGAAATGCTAGGTACGATATCCTTTAGTAGTTTGAGTCGTTTCCCTTTTTATTCTTGTAACGTCGGATATTCTCTCGCTGAAAAAGCGCAAGGGCATGGTTATATGCGTCGTGGATTAACCATGGCTTGCGACTACATGTTTAATGTCCAGAAACTGCATCGTATTCAAGCTGGCTACATGCCTCACAATAAACGTAGTGAATCTGTGCTAGAGCATGTAGGGTTCAACCGAGAAGGGTATGCAAAAGATTACCTTTTGATTAATGGTGAGTGGCAAGACCACGTCCTAACGTCGCTTATTAATCCGAATTGGCAGCCAGAAGGGCGATAGTATGGAACGATTGGAAAAGCAGTTAGCACTTGTAATCGAGCTCGATAAACTCAAAAGCATTTTGCGCCGAACTCGAGTTAAAAGTGCTGAAGGGCGCCTCGAAAATAGTGGTGAGCATAGTTGGCATGTCGCACTGATGGCAATATTGATGGAAGAGCATGCGAATGCACCTGTTGATATTTGCCGAGTGATGAAAATGTTATTGATACATGACGTAGTAGAGATCGACGCGGGCGATACCTTTGTTTATGATACTGCTGCGTCTCAAGAGCAAGCAGAAAAAGAAATTAGAGCCGCAGAGCGCTTGTTTGGTATGTTACCCAGCGATCAGGAGCAAGAGCTATTGGCGCTTTGGCATGAATTTGAAGCCGCGCAGACCGATGATGCTAAGTATGCAAAAGCACTCGATCGGTTAATTCCAATGCTCTTGAACTACCATAATAATGGTCAGAGTTGGAAGGAACATGGTGTCTCACGCGAACAAGCACTTACCATTAATAAACGAATTGAATTTGGCTCTGTTACCTTATGGGACAAAGCGAAAGAGTTGATTGAAGAAGCCACAGAGAAAGGTTGGCTGAAATCGTAATAAAGGAGACTGAATGTCTTATTTGCCTTTGGACGAATACCAAAGAAAATGGATTTTTACGCATCAGTCGATGCCTGTGCCAGAAGAAGATTTGGCTTTTATTAAGCCGATGAGCCAAGCCCGCTCAGCACAATTTTGGAAAGAAAATATCAGTGCTCAAAGCCCTGATATGGATAGACTTAGTTCCCAAGACTGGCCAATGAATGAGGCGAATTGGTCTGAAACTGTGGATTGGATGGCTGCGTGGGAGTCGGATGATCCTGACATGCCAGCGGAAGCTGAGGCACATATCGATTGGCAAGACGATGTAACCGTTTACTTTTGCTACGAGAAGTACAATGTCATCGAAACGAAATGGTCTATTTTTAAAAAGCACTGGAAGAACTTTCTCTTTTATGACGATGGTCCGATACTAATAGGACGTCGCCGTTCGCAAGCACTTTGGTTTGATTCAAAAGGCAATGTGAAACTCGGTGTTCGTCAATAAAGAGTTATAAAACAAAGCCACCTTTCGAGGTGGCTTTGTTTTTCTAAAGGCTGGATAATGGACTCAACACACCACCAGCCCCGCGCTCGATAACGTGAGTATAGATCTGCGTGGTTTTTACATCAGTATGCCCTAATTGTTCCTGAACAGTTCTAATGTCTGCGCCAGATTCCAATAAGTGCGTGGCAAAACTGTGTCTTAGTGTGTGGCAAGTTACAGTTTTCTCAATGCTTGCGTCGCTTGCCGCGCGCTTTACTGCTCTTTGTATTGCGCTTTCATTGATATGATGCCTTCTCAATTCACCAGTGTCTCGATCTGCGCTTAACTTTGTTGATGGAAACAAAAAGTGCCAGTTAAAATCTAGCTCCGCTTTTGGGTATTTACGTCGTAAACCTTCAGAGATGTATACGCCCGCATAACCAGGCATGTGCCTATCTTTAAAGTAGTAGTTTCTTGCTAAATTAACTTGAGCTTTGAGTGGTTCATGTAGTTCTTTGGCTAATGTGACTGTACGATTTTTACCTCCTTTTCCTTGCCAAACGCGAACTGCACCATAATCATAATCGATGTCTTGAACTCTTAAGCGTAAACATTCCATAACTCGAAGCCCGGAGCCGTAAAGTAGCTGAATATGGAGTCTATACCTCGGGTCGATATGCTGAACGAATCTTCGGATCTCCTCCCTGGTTAACACAACGGGAAGTTTCTTTTCGGTCAAGGATTTCTGAAATCTCATATCAAGTGATAGTGGGGTTTTAAAATAATCACGATATAAAAATGATATTGAGTTCAGCGCCAAAGCTTGCGTTTTTACCGCAACTTTTTCTTCTACCGCTAAGTAACTCAGAAATTGAATGACATCATCTTCTGCTAGTGTTGATGGGTGGGCGAGCTGGTGAAAAGTGATAAAACGTTTTATCCAAAATAGATAACTTTCGATAGTTTTATTCGCATAATGACGAGTAAGCATGTGCTCTTTTACACTAAGTAAAAACTGACTTTTCATGATAAATTAACCTGTTTATTTACACAGTTCCGTTAATGTATCACCACTTTTGAAATTAGCGTGCTGTGCGCCGCCTAATTGCGCGCGCCACCACACATATTCATACTGTTTTTCTATTTGTTTCATACAGATAAGTGCTACGATTGATAGCGCTTTTGATAAGAAAGAAGGCGGTAGCCTGCCAGAAAGACGGCAAGTCGCCGTATAGAAAGCGTTATACGATTAAGGAGAGAAATGAAGCCTGATTTACACGGAGGTAGAATTGTTTTGAGGTCAATTCAAACGAATGATTCTGATGATTTGTTTGAAATTTATGGTGATATTCAAACAATGGAATTTGCCTCAGACCCAGTTTTTACATCGAAAGATATGATAGTTCAGATGCTAGAAAGCGTCGTCCGGCTGGAGAAATCAGGTGAATCGTTGGAATGGGCGATTATGGATCAAGCGACAAACAAAGTTATTGGAACCTGCGGCTTACATAGTTTTAGTGATAACAGTGATTCCTGTGAGGTCGGATGCTTACTAAATTCATCGTACTGGCGACAAGGGTATATGTCGGAAGCTCTTAGTTTATTATTTTCTCATGCTAAATCTTTGGGCATTGAAAGACTGTATGCAGATATTGATGAGGGTAACTTTCGGTCTCAAGCTTTGTTTAATAAGCTAGGTTTCAAAGCTAAAAACGGTCAGTTTCAGCGCTTGGTGTGAGGCATCGTATAACAAACTGTTCAAGAGGGATTCACAACGCGTGGCATTTTCACTATGCGTTGAATTTAGTGCTTAAGGTGGTATGCGGCGGCTCCGGTATCGCGTTGCTCACCCCTTAACAGGGCGTTATGTGCTTTCGGAGAAAACGATGAATAAGTGTCTAATCATCATATTAGCTAGTCTTTCATTTGGTGCTCTTGCTGAAGAAGAGCCCACTGACTGTAATAATGCGATGACCACAATTGAGATAAACCAATGTGCCGCTATTGAACTAGAGTCAGCACAAGTTAAATTAGACAAATATCTAAGCGCTAGTTTCGAGCATAACTCTCATGACCCAGAACTGATCGTAGCAATTAAGCTTGCGCAACAGGATTGGCAAGCATATATCTCCTCTCACTGTGATTCGGTTTATACGCAATGGCGTGATGGGACTATTCGTGGAATTATGGCGATATCGTGCAAAACTAAGTTAACTAAGCAAAGAACGCACGAGTTATGGGAAAACTTTTTAACTTATATGGACAGTGCACCACCAGCTTTACCGGAGCCAAGTGTAGAGTAGGTTTCAACCACGCACATAACAAACTGTTCAAGAGGGATTCGCAACGCGTGGCATTTTTACTATGCGTTGTTTTTAGTGATTAAGGTGGTATGCGGCGGCTTCGGTATTGCGTTGCTCACCCCTTAACAGGGCGTTAGCTGTTTGAGGAAAAATGAG